>PMMJ01000432.1 GCA_003162255.1 Acidobacteriaceae bacterium
CACGATGCGGCCCTCTTCCACCACCAGGATCTGCTCCGCGCGGCGAATCGTTGAGAGCCGGTGCGCAATCACAAACACAGTACGCCCAGTCATCAGATTGTGCAGTGCCGATTGCACCAGCGACTCGGACTCGCTGTCCAGCGCCGACGTCGCCTCATCCAGAATCAGGATCGGCGCATTTTTCAGGATGGCCCGCGCAATCGCGATACGCTGCCGTTCCCCCCCCGAAAGCCGCACCCCGCGCTCCCCGATCATGGTGTTGTAGCCTTCCGGAAGCCCGCGAATGAATTCATAGGCCCGGGCCGCCCGCGCCGCCTCTTCTACCTTCTTTTGCGATACATGGGGCTGGCCGTAGGCGATATTATTTCTCACCGTGTCGTTGAACAACACTGTGTCCTGCGTGACAATCCCGATCTGCGATCGCAGCGACTCCAGCGTCACATCCCGCACATCGTTGTCGTCAATCAGAATGTGGCCGCCGCTTACGTCAAAGAAGCGCGGGATCAGGTGCACCAGCGTGCTTTTGCCGGCGCCACTCGATCCCACCACGGCTAGCACCTCGCCCGCTTTCACTTCCAGATTGATGTTGTGCAGCACCAGCGGCGAATCCTCGGCGTTTTCACTGGAATAGGAGAAAGAGACGTCGTCGAACCGGATCGCCCGCGCAAACTTTCCCAGCCGCTTCGCTCCCTGCTTCTCGCGCACTTCGTCTTCCATGTCCATGAACCGGAAAATTTCCGACGAGGCGCCCACCGCCTGCTGGAAATTATTGTTGAACTGCGCGAACTTGCGCACCGGGTCGTAGAGCTTGAAGACGGCAATAATAAACGCGACGAAAATCCCTGGAGTGAATACACCCTTGTTGATCTGGTCGCGTCCGAGCAACAGCAGCAGCGCTATGGCGATCGAGCCCAGAATGTCCATCAACGGAGAACTGATCGCGAACGCCGCCACCAGCCGAAGATTCGCCCGGAATAGCCGTCGCGCGGCAACGCGGAAGCGAGCTGCTTCCCAGTTCTCCATGCCAAACGCCTTGACGATTCGGTTCCCGGTAATGGTTTCGTGCAGAATATTCTGGATCTCGGCCAGTTTGTCCTGGCCGCCCCGCGTCGTGGTGCGCACTTGCCGGCCGACTCTTCTCGACGAGTACAAAATCGCAGGCAGGAACAGCAACAAGACCCACGCCAGCTTACCTCCCAGCAAAACCACCACCGCGGCGGTGAACAGAAATGTAAAAAACTGCTGCAGAAACTCCGCCAGCACGCTCGACATCGCGTATTGCACCTTCTCGATGTCGCTGACGATGGTCGAGAGCAACGTACCGGTGGGGTGTTTCGCGAAAAACGCCGCCGAGCTCCGCAAGATGGTGTTGTACAAATCGTCGCGCAGGTCGGTAATCATGCCAAACCCCGCGTAGTTCACCAGATAGGTGCCGGCGTAGTCGAAGATCCCCTTTAACGCTGTGGACGCCACCAGCGCAAAGGCAACCACTGTCCAGGGATTGCGAAAATGCGACGGTACCAACTGTTGGAGATTAAGAAAGCGCTCGGTGCCCGGCACCCTGAACAGCTGCAGAGTTCTCCCCTGGGATCCGGGGTTCAGTACGCGGTCAAGTATGGGGCCAACCAGCAGCAGCCGGAAGGAGTCCAACAACCCCACCATCGCCATGAGCGTCACCGAGGCTAGAAACTGCCACCAGTAAGGCAGCACATAGTGCAACAGCCGGGCCAGTGGACGCGGCTTTGCCGATGGTCCTGCATTCTGCGCGCTCGCCGCTGTCGAGGTTGCCATGCGTGTAAGGGTCAATTCTACATGGGCGGGGCGCAGCAAAAAATCGAACGGGCTGCGAAAAAAGTAAAAGGTCGATGCCCAGCCCCTGAAGGGGCAGATGACTTTCAACTAATTCTGGCATCGCTGAAACGATGCCCTGATACGAACCCGGGGCTTTTCCGATGGCCTGCCAATGCTAACGATTGCGGGGCGAACAGCGAGAAGCGAAGAGCGAGCGGCGTCTCACCTACTTCGGACTGTCCCGATGCGCGACCTTCACTTTGTATCCTGCTTTCCGCAGGCGCTTGCCGACATCTTCGGCGATCATCACCGAGCGATGCTGCCCACCCGTGCATCCGAAGCTGATGGTCAGGTAGCTCTTGCCCTCGCGAATATAGTGCGGCAGCAGGTAGATCAGCAGTTTGGAGATGCGGTCGATGAACTCCTGTGTCTGCGGAAACGATCGGATGTATTTCGCGACCCGGGGGTGCCGTCCCGTCAGCGCGCGAAACTCCGGCACGAAATGAGGATTGGGCAGAAAGCGCACATCGAACACCAGGTCGGCATCGTCCGGCAAACCGTGTTTATATCCGAAGCTCACGCACGAGACCAGAATCGTCTGCTGGCTCCCCGACTGCTGTTTGAAGCGGTCGGTCAAGTGCGCCCGCAATTCGTGAACATTAAATTTGGTAGTGTCGATGACCAGGTCGGCAATTTTGCGAATCGCGCGCAGATGTCGCCGTTCCGCTCCGAGCGATGCCCGCACCGTGGTGCCCGTCCCCAGCGGATGCGGCCGCCGCGTCTCGCTGAAGCGCCGCAACAACGCGGCATCGCTCGCTTCCAGATAAATCACCCGCGTCGCGATCGTCCGCTTCACCGACTTCAGAATCGCCGGCAGCTTCTCCAGTTGTGTGCCCTCGCGCACATCCACCACCAGCGCCGTGCGCGGAATTTCTCCCGATTGCAACGCCAGCTCGGCAAAACGAGGAATCAGTTCCACCGGCAGATTGTCCACGCAGTAGTAGCCAAGATCTTCGAAGGCCTTCAGCGCCGAAGCCTTCCCCGACCCGCTCATGCCGGTGATGATTACCAGCTCCGCAACGGCGTGCGGCTCGCCCTTACGCCCGCGAACCACTTTCCCCGCCGTGCGCACGACCTTCTTGAGTTTGTTGCGCGGTGGCATTTCTGAAATCTTAGCATTTCAGAGGGAATGGGGCCGCGAAGATCAAGAATCGAAGATCGCTGCTTCACTATGCCGCCAGTCGCGGTGCCTCCTTGGGTGGGCGAATTTCTTTTTCCGGTGTTCTGCCGTTGCGGCGGTTGCGTTATGCTGAACGTTCCTGGCACTCAGGTTGGGACATCCTCTTTTCACATGGCTAGCCCTCAAGCCGAGCTCTTCCAGTCATCCCTCAACCAAAGACTGGTCCTGGCCGGACAGATTGCCTTCTTTCCCACCGGCATTCTCAGTACGCTGCTGGGCCCCATGCTGCCGATTCTGATTGCGCGCTGGACACTGAACGACACTCAGGCCGGCAATCTGTTTCTGGTGCAATTCCTGGCGATGATGGTGGGCGTGCAGCTCTCAGGAGTCATGCTGGCGCGGTGGGGATTCCGCCTGGCGTTTCTGCTTGCGCTGCTATTGATGGCATGCGGGGCGGCCTTGCTCTATATGGGATCGCTCTGGCTCGGGCTGATCTCGGTGGCCGTGAACGGGCTAGGGCTGGGGTTGATTGCCCCGACAGACAATCTGCTGATTGCAGAGATAAGTTGGAACTCAGGCTCCGGTTCGCGTGCCAGCGCAGTGAGCCTGCTGAACTTTTTCTGGGGCGCCGGCGCTGTGTTTTGCTCGCTGATGGTGGCTTGGACAGCGACGGCGGCGCATAAGCTGCTGCCCGTCTTTCTCGGCGCGGTGGCGCTGTTCCTGGTATTGCTTGCGTTCGCCATGCGCAATCTGCCTTTTCCCGCGGCGGAAACACCCGGGGAATCGCCGGCTTCGTCTTCATGGCGCGAGATGGCGAAGGCGCCGGCGATCTGGCTTTTCGCGGCTGTGTTCTTTCTGTATCCGGGAGCGGAAACGGCGGTTGGAGGATGGATTGGCTCCTACGTTTCGCGTCTGGGACCGCAGGGCGCGGCGATGGCGTCCATGATGCCGGCGTTTTTTTGGTTGGCGCTGGCGGTGGGCCGCGGCTTGGGAACCGCCTTCCTCCATCACTTTTCGGAACGCCGCGTTCTGCGGGCGGGATACGCAGCAGCGGCGGCCGGCATCGCGCTGACGCTGTGGGCTCCGACGCTGGCGGGAGCGATTGCCGGGGCGCTGATCACGGGACTGAGTTTTGCCACGATGTATCCGATCACCGTGTCGCAGCTTTCGCAGCGCTTCGGCATTGCCGCACGGAGCATTGGCGCGGTCATGTTCTCCCTGGCGGCGTTGGGCCCGGCCGTCATTCCGTGGATGGTGGGCGTGATCTCACATAGCACCGGGAGTCTGCGGGCTGGGATGCTGTTGCCGCTGGGAGCGACGGTGATCCTTTTTCTAATCCATCTTTTCGAATGGTGATGTCGGAGGGTGAGGCCCGCTGCGCCATTCAAACCAGAGCCGCCACTCAGGCCGCTTGCTTGCGAGCGCTGAACGTCAGAATGGAGCCAGACATTTCGGGCTGGAAGTCCCTAAAGCCTGAAGCGGTCAAGTATTGCTCCATCTCAGAAAGTTCGAATGCATGAAGGCCACTCCTGCGGCTCCATTCCCGGCCACTGCGAAACTTCAGGATGCCACCATCACCTACGCCGAAAGTGAAGACGGAAAGAATTGCCCCTGGCTTCATGACGCGAGCCATCTCGCGCAGAGCAATCACGGTATCCGCAAAGAGATGAAGCGAGCCACAACAGAGGGCGGCGTCGAACAGGCCAGCTTCGAATGGAAGGGCCTCCACTCTGGCCCGGGCGAAATGCACGTTGGGAATACCTTCCTTGGCAACGTTAGCTGCACCTTGGCGAAGCATTCCCGTGGATACGTCGATCCCGAACACCTCCGTCGACGGCGAGGCAATCCGGCGGCCGTAGGTTCCGGGACCGCAGGCGACATCCAGCACGCGGCCTGTGGGCGATTGAACTTTCTGAGTCACGGTACGGATCAGCTGTGCCAGAGATGGGCTGCGAAATCCACCGTAGAGATTTAGAACGATGGGATACCACAACCTCGACTCATAAATGCGTGCCATCCTGTCGATGAAACGCATTCTCCTGAGTTCGGGGTCCGCACTTCGAGACAGCTCTTCAAGAATGAAGTCGGGGATACCTTCCTTGATTGGGTAGGATTGGGAACAAGTGGAACAGCGCAGTGTGCCGTCCTCCTGGTGCAGGAGACGCTTGCAAACCGGGCACGCGTAGATTCCGAGTTCGCCGGCTATAGATGTGTCAGCAGTCACATTCAGCCTCCTAAGTGCTGTGGATAGCCCTAACTCATGTTTAGGCTGACTTGGATAAAACCGATGGTGGTCGACCTAAGTGCACGGACCCGCGGCCCCGATCAAGAGACGCCGCATGATCACCAGCATAAGTGCGTTTGCCATCGCCCATCAACCGACTCCGGGGCGTTGGCGTAATGTTCCTCAATTGCATTCACTGTCTTAGAGCCGCGATGCCTTCGCACGCTTGCGTTCCGCCAGCCGAAGTGGGGCTGTGGAAGCCAGTTCCACGCGGTTCCTTCCTTCGTTCTTGGCGCGATACAGAGCCTGGTCGGCCGCCTGGATGACCTGCTCGGGCTGGCGGTATCGAGTACTCGGCTCGGCGACGCCGATGCTGACCGTCACCGATAGACGATCGGATAACAGACGATCGGGGAAACGGTCGGGCGACCGAGTGGGAGGCTGCGGGAAAAGGTCCTCTTGTTCACTGTTTTTCCGCAGCTGTCTGCTTACAGCAGCCGCTTTCTTTTTTGCGGACTTTCTGCGATCCGACTCGCTCGCCCGGCGATCGCTTCCGCTCTCGGCACCTCTCTCAGCTCTTCTGTCCGAGCCGCGCACCTGAAACGTGGACTTCTCAATGACCTGGCGCAGCGCGTCGAGATGCTCGAACGCGTCATCAGCGGAAAGGTCGCGAAACACTATGGAGAACTCTTCGCCTCCGCAGCGGAATGCCTGGCCGTCGCCACCGACCTGCGATAGCCGCTTGGCCACCATGCACAGCACCTGGTCGCCAACATCGTGGCCATAGGTATCGTTGAACTTTTTGAAATGGTCGATATCGACGATGGCGATGGCGTATTGCTGGTCGAGCGAAAGTAGCGACTCGTTGAAAGCGCGCCGTCCGCGAATACCGGTCAGTTCGTCGTGGTAGGCAAGCACGTAGGAAGTCTCGATCAGCGAGGCGGCGAGGATCAGAGCGGCAGTGGCGACATAGGCGTCCGCCGCCTTGCCGACCGGGGCAAATTGCAGCCATATGAAGACGGCTGCCACGGACCACACAAAGCCGGGTTCGATCGGCTTGCGAGTTTGAAAGAAACGCCCGATGAACACTGCGATGGCGGCCACAAAGCTCAACAGTATCCAGAGCGGAATCGCGGCCGCGCCCGGCTGATGCGGATTGGTGGGGCTATTTTCTGGCCGGCACAGCACCGCGAAGACAACCGATTCGAAGAACAGCAATCCAAAGCGAGGCGCGACTCCCGCAATGGTCAGGCCGCGCTCGCGCATCGAGGCGAACACGATGAAGTTCAGCGGGATCAGCAGGGCGGCGAGCGCCACGGCCATGCGCCCGGGGTCGGTGAGAACGGATCCAGTTTGAAACGGGCCAGCGGAAAAGAAATCGACGGCGCGATGGGCGAGCAGCAGAACCAGTAAGGAAAACAGAACGCGGCTGGAATTGAAACGCCAGGCAAGAAGCAATCCGCCGGCGAACACCGCTATGTAGTAGAAGGCCAGCGAAGGCGCGACTTGGACGAAGAGCGAGCTGTTGACGAGCGCCGCCGCCAGCGCCAATAACAAGCCGCCGGGCCCCAGCCACGCCTTCCATGTCCTCCCGTTCACTCCTTCAGAATACGGCATCGGAGCCGGGAGGCGGCCATGTTTCGGGCACGGACCGGTGTTGTCCTAGGTCGGCTGCGATTCCGTCCCGAGCAAGACCCACCGCGGAGACACAAAGTCACGGAGAGAAATTCAAAGGACAGAAAAACCCTTCGGTTCTTTACCGATTTGAAAGTTTTCTCTGTGAAGGTTCTGGTTTGTATCACTGCATTGCTGCACAGGCCGCGAGCAGTGGTAGTCTTCCCTGTTCGTCTTTTCTGAATCATGGCACGCCGTTCGAATTCCAAACTTCATTCCGAAATCCGCATCGCAATCGATACCGGAGGTACGTTCACCGATTGCGTGTGGATGGAGGATGGCGTTGTCAAAACTCTGAAGGTGTTTTCGACGCCCGATGATCCATCGCTCGCAATTGCCGAAGCTTTGAGAAAGATCGACAAAGCTACGAAGAAGCCTGGCGCAGCGATCACGCTGCTGCATGGCACGACCGTCGGGACCAATGCCCTGCTGCAAAGAAAAGGCGCACGTGTCGCGCTCATTACTACGTCGGGATTCGAAGACGTGATTGAGATTGGACGGCAGGCGCGTCCTCGTCTGTATGACTTTTTCTTTGATCGGGTGTCGCCGCTCGTCCGCCGGGAACTGCGATTTGGTGTCAAGGAGAGAACGGATGCCGAGGGTCGAGTCCTGGAGCGGCCGTCAGACGCCGAATTGACGCGATTACGGGAGGCAGTGGGGAGTGCCGATCCAGATGCCATCGCCATTTCTTTGCTGTTCTCATTCGCCAATCCGGAGAACGAAGCGGCCATTGCTGCGGCCGTGGCGGAACTCGGCAAGCCGCTCTCTGTGTCCCATCGAATTCTGCCGGAGTTCCGGGAATACGAGCGCACGAGCACGGTGGTAGTGAACGCCTATCTGCAGCCGCTCATGCAGAGCTACATGGAGCGACTGGCGGAGAGAACCAAAGCATTTGGGAAGGCCTCCGGCGCAGCGCGGAAGCGAAACGAGCCGCGAATCTTCGTCATGCAATCGAGCGGCGGAATCACGGCGCTGGAGTCGGCGGCGCGGGAACCGGTGCGCACCGTGCTGTCGGGCCCGGNNATGGTGGGAGCGTCAGCGATGGCCGGCCGCAGCGGGTTCCGCAAGATTCTTTCCTTCGACATGGGAGGCACCTCGACCGATGTGGCGGCGGTGCAGGGTGAAGTTCGAGCCGGCAACCAGTCGGAAGTGGCCGGACTTCCCGTGGGAGTTCCCATGCTGGAGATTCACACCGTGGGCGCAGGAGGCGGGTCGCTGGCTCGCTTCGACGCGGGCGGCGCGCTGCGCGTGGGGCCGGAATCGGCGGGCGCCGATCCGGGGCCGATCTGCTACGGCCGCGGAACCGAGCCCACAGTGACTGACGCCAACTTGCTGATGGGGCGGCTTCGCCCCGATCATTTTTTAGGCGGCGAGTTCACACTCGATGTCGGAAGAGCGCGACGGATTACATCGGAATGGCTGAAGAAACAAGGCTCTCGCTTGACCCTCGAACAATTTTCGGCGGGTGTTGTGCGCGTGGTCAATGCGAACATGGAGCGGGCTTTACGAGTCGTCTCCATCGAACGGGGATACGATCCGCGCGAGTTTGCGCTGGTCGCGTTCGGCGGCGCGGGAGGTCTGCATGCCTGCGAATTGGCGGAGGCGCTGGCGATTCCGACGGTGATGATTCCGGCGCGGCCGGGCGCGCTGTCGGCGTTTGGAATTCTGGTCAGCAATGTGGTCAAGGACTACTCGCGGACGCTACTCTGGCGGATTGCCGATGATCCAACGCAGGCAGCAGGGCGAGCGGCACCGCAGGTAAGACTGGAGAAAGAATTTCGCAAACTGGAGGCGGCGGCGCAGAAGGAATTCCGCGCGGAACGGTGGCGCGGCGCACTTCACTATGAAAGGAGTCTTGACCTGCGGTATCGCGGTCAAGGCTACGAACTCAACTTGCCCGCCGCCCAGGACGGGGATGACAAGGATAAGGACGACGTCACCGCGCGCTTCCACGCCGAACATCAGCGCCGTTACGGACATCACCACGCGGGACGGGAAATTGAACTGGTCACGCTGCGTCTGCGCGCCAGTTTGCCCACGCCGCAGCCTCAGTCTCAAACCCGGCTCAAAGTTGGGCGGCAGCAGATAGCGCGAAAGGCTTCCACGAAACGCGTGGCCCCTGTCGAACACGCACCCGTGTTCTTTGACGGCAAGGTGGTGACCACGCCCGTGTTCGAACGTGGGAGCCTTGTTCTCGGGCGATTGATGAGGGGGCCGGCTGTGATCACCGAATACAGCGCGACCACGGTGATTCCGGCAGGAAAGAGATTCTGGGTGGATGCGGCGGAAAATCTGGTGATAAAGATCAGATAATCAAAATCAGATAACTACGATCAGTTCGGCGCGCCCGAACGCGGCTCACTCGTCGTCAGGTTCCTTTTTTTCCTCGATCGCCATGTCCTTCAATTCGCTGGACTCGAAAACGTCCCCGCATTCCTGGCATTCCACGTATTCGGATTCATCGTCGCGGGAGACGATCTGCACGCGAGGATGCTTGCACTGCTCGGGGCTGACTTTCTTTTGAGGGAACTGCGACGGCTGGCTAAGCGTCATAAACTCGTTGACTGTTCATCTCGTAAGAGGAAATGTGCCTTTGGTCCCAAATTGGCGATATTTTGCGGCGGCTGGCTTAGGATGTCAAGTACCCAAAAGATCGCACTAAAGTATCCCGGATGCCCGGCATAAAAGCCATCTCAGGCCTGGAACGAATCAATTCCGGAGCGCGCACGGGCCGCGCTGCTCGAAGACCAGATCCCCGCAGCGGCTGGCGATGCCAGCTCTAGGGTTCAGCGCGACTGCTGAAATTACGCGGCTGGAGCTACCTGCTCACGTGTTTCGGAGAAGCTCTCCTCAGAATTGCCAGCAGTCGCTGCGCCGAGGCCGGTGGCGGCACTTTTCCCAGCCGCACTATCTCCTTGGCGCTCAGTTCTTTTCCGTACAGGGCTTTGTTGGCTCCGTCGTCGGAGCGCAGCGTCGAACCCTCCAGCGACACTCCCGCAAACAGTCCCTTTGATCTGGAATACGACAGAATCTCCGCTTTCAGGACGATATCGGTGGCTGCGGCGGCGTCGCGTCCCACCGGTCCGGCCGCGACCGCTGCGTCCGCTCCCAGCTTCACCTTGCTCGACATCACCGAATTTGCGCCCGATTCATTCATCACCAGCAGCACGAAGTCGGTGGCCGCCGCTCCAATTTGGAAACCGAAACTCCCGGCTTCCAGCGCAAACATCGCCGGTGCGCTCCACGACCCCGAAAAATACCGCCCCGTGCGGCACGTGATCAGTCCCCGCCCGTAGCTGCCGCCGACGCCAAACGCCGCCTTTTTGACCGACGGATAGATCACCACGCATTCTGCCTTATTCAGCAGATCCTTCGGAATCCCATCCGGCACGTCGAGGATTTCTTTGATCACAGTCGCGGATTCTCTGATGCGGTCGTCTACCTTCTCTTCCTTGTCTTCGCCCACGACGGGCAGAACCGAGACCAACATGAGGACTACGAGCCACGCCCTGTTTTTCATAAACGCTCCTTTGCACCGACGATTCGAATCGGAAGTTTGACTGGCCCCTTACTTCTTTTCCCCCTGTGGGGGCGCCATATCCTGTGGGAAACTTTTTAGCACAACTTGGCTTGAGCGGGAAGAGGTTTTCTTCGCTTCATCGATTGTGTTCTCGATGAGAGTTCCCTTCAGCACGTAAAACGCTTCGTCGCCCCGGCTCTTGCCTTCGCCGCGCTCGATCGTGCCCCGAAATTCGAACGACACGCCCTGCACTGTCTCGGTGGTAAATGCGAGTTGATTGCCATCGAGTTTAGCTGACTTAAAGAAGTGATCGAGAAATCCGCCAGTGCCTTCCGCATCAGCGTAACGCGAAACAAAACCGATGACGTGTCCCTGGTCTTCGACCGTGATCTGCACAAACTCGCCGTCTTGCAAAAAGGTGTACATGCCGGAGTAGTCCGCGCCGGGCGTTGCTGGAGTCCGATCCTTATTCGGTTGATCCGGGCTGGCCTGCGCTCCAGCAAACGTCAAAGCAAGAAGAACGAAACACGCAATTTGCAGCGCGGAGGAGCGAGTGGTATGGATCGGCATGCTCACCTCGGAACATTCAGTATAGCGGTCACGACTTAGGACGGGAGCTGGCTTTCGGCTTCCGGTTCCCACTTGTCAAAGGTAAATTCGCATTTCCAGAATTTCCTGCCGGTGATCAACAGCAGGCGTGGCCCTTGAGAGCCTTCGCTTTATATCCAGGGTACCCACGCGGGAATCGGGCAATGGGCCAGTTTCCGGTTAGCCCGTCAACCGGCAGAAACATTTGGAATTTCTTCAAACGGACTATAGATATAGCCGAGTATCGGAATGGGCAAAGACGATGTGAATCCAGCGAACAATCGAACGTTTGGTGGCATCTCTCATGACGAATTTGTGCTCCGTGGATCGTCAGCCCTCCACGTATAAGACATGAGATCGTTCTCGCTACACCCTGAGCGAACCACGGAATGCCCGACCAGCATAATAAGATTCCGCACCGTTGTGATACACGAAAACAGTGTCGAAGCGGCGATCGCAAAAGAGGGCGCCGCCAAGTTTTCTGATAGCGGAAGGTGTCTTCACCCAGCTCGACGTCTTCGCATCGAAATCTCCGAGTTTCTGCAACTCTCGATATTGTTCTTCCGTTATTAGCTCAATGCCCATGGCCGCCGCCATATCGACAGCGTTATCTTTTGGTTTATGCTCTTTCCTTGACTCCAGCGCTTCATGGTCGTAGCAAAGACTCCTGCGGTCTTTTGGACTCTCCGCTGAACAATCATAAAAAATGTATTCGCCCGTCTTTTTGTCGTGACCAACAACGTCCGGTTCGCCGCCAGTTCTTTCCATCTCACTGAGCGACCACAGTTTTTCGGCGTTCGCTTCCAGCTTTGCTTGGACTTGAGCCCACTCAACACCTTTGTGGCGGTCCATGTTTTTCTCAAAACGGGCTTTCAATCCTCTGAGTAGTTGTTCACGTTGTTGTGGTGGCAACTCCTTTTTATTCTTCTTAAGTGGTTGGTGCATGGTTTTGCGATCCTCCTCGATTCACGACTTTTGAGCCGCCTGAGGCGGCCAGTTGGGCGTTTCAATACCGAACTGCTTGGCGTACTCCGCGTTCAGCCGCTGCCAGCCGCCGAACTTGATGGCCTCGCTACCAACCATGCGGCCGATGGGAGTTCCGCTGAGCAGGTGATCCAGAACATCGAAACAAATGTGCCACCCGGCAGCACCCATTGCGATGAAGCGGTGACCGATGTTAGTCCACAGCGTCAGGCGCGTGCCGCCACCAGAGGCTTCGAGTTGCCACCGCATATCGAAGTCACCCCACTTGTACTCAAGCACCTCGGGTTCGTCGGCACGCGTCACGGTTGTCTCGGTAACGCGCAGCGCGGGCGCGGCCACCGTGGTGAGCTTCACCTTGGTTCCAACCATACCCAGGTTCCCATCGGCGTCAAAGGGAGCCCACTCGCGCAGATGCGCCGGATCGGTTAGCGCCTGCCAGACTCTTTCCGGCGAGTGGCGCAGCTCTCTGATGAGAATGAGCGTCCACTTCTCTCCGTCCTTTCGTATCTGCGCCCCGCTTGCCGGACCCGGTGTGTACTGCTCGCGATTGGTCACCTTCTTCTCCTTAGCGTGAATAGCGCGCCAGTTGGGTAAGCTGAATGAGGTTGCCGCAGGTGTCCTTCAGCATCGCAATGGTCGATCCGGTCACGTCGGTGGGCGGCATAGTGAACTCGGCGCCTCGGCCCTTGATCCGCTCGTAGTCACCCTTGATGTCGTCGGTGAAGAACATGGGGCCGCCGGCTGGTTCTGTTGAAATATCGCCTGCTGATACGCTTTGGCCGCGGGGTTGTTGTTCAGCGCCAGCTGCAGCTCAGTGCCGTCCTGTTCCTCGGGCGAGGCCACGGTCAGCCAGCGATATGGGCCCTGACTGAAATCGGTCTTCTTGGCGAAGCCCAGTACCTCCGTATAGAAGCGCAGGGCCTTGTTCTGGTCGTCCACGTATAGGCTGGTCACTTTGATTTTCATTTCGTTTCTCCTTTGTCACGTTCGCGGTTTGGGCCGCGTCGTCTTCTCCTTGGTCTTCCTTTTCGTTGGCGTGGATGATCCATACTGTTGATGATCCATGCGGTCGAGGTGCCGTTCGAGAGCATCTACGTGAGCGGACCAGAACCGGCGGAACTGAGCTAGCCAGGCATCCACCTCCTGAAATGGTTCAGGTTTCAATCGGTAGAGACGGCGCTGTGCGTCCACCGTGGATTCCACGAAACCGGCGTCGCGCAGCACTCGCAAGTGCTTTGACACGGTAGGCTGCGGCATACGAAGCTGATGCTCAATCTCTCCCACGGACTGTTGTGACGAGACCAGCAGGCTCAGTATCGCGCGGCGGTTCGGCTCCGCAATGATTTCGAACGCAGACTCCATTCTCTTAATATACCTCACGGAGTATATGCGTGTAAAGGTATATAAAGGCTTGAGCTAGGCAACCTCCTCAGGTTGGTTCAACCCGCTCTCGCTGGGGCTGAGATCGTGACGCAGCAATCAGAAGAGGTAAGGCACCAGGGCCGCAGTCTGATGAGCATAGGTCGCATACGTCTCGCCGAACTGGGAGCGCATCCACTGTTCCTCCATGCGGAGCTTGATCCAGAACACGAGGAAGATGAGAACGAAAACGATGAACCCGCGCACTTGGGAGATGGCAATCGCCATGCCAAGGAACCCGGTCAGAATGCCGGTGTAGATGGGGTGACGGACCACGGCATAGGGACCGGTGGTGATCAGCTCGTGGCCCTGCTTAATGGTGACCGAGCGGCTCCAGTTGCTGCCGAGGTGCTCGCGCGCCCAGACGGCGAACAGAAGGCCGGCGAGGGTGACGGCAGCTCCCAGCCAGAAGGGCCAAAAGCCAACCGGCCAGAGCTGGAGATAAAGCACCGGCAGCGGGATGCGAGTTGTCGAGAGGAGGACGATCGCGATCAGGAAGATGAAGACACGCAGGATGCGCGAGGCAGCCGGCTCGAGGCGCTGTGCGGATTTGGTATTGGCGGCCTTGATCTGCCAGTAGAGAAGAAAGACAATCCAGACCACGGGAAAGAAGGATTCGTAGAACCAGAGCATTCAGGACCTCAGGGCGTTGAAGGTGTTTACGCAGGTGCGAGGGGAAGTTCCAGGGCACGCGACATTTCGCGTTCAATATAGCCGACTTGCGAGGACTTATCCAGCGATTTGCGTCGATATCATCCCATAGGAATAGCTCACGTTCTTGTGGGTTCCGGGCGTGTTGTCGGCTAACCTTACCTCACCGGATTATCTCCCGGTTGCCCGTCATTGGGGCACAATCCGAGAGGTCGCGCTAATTCGCTGTGAAGAGGGGTATATACCGAAGACCTGAAGACATCTCGACGGAGCAGCCTGTCGTATTTAATCCCCTAACTGTTGGAATTCCGGTATACTCCGCCCTACCCGGACTCCCGTCCGCCGGAGACACCTGCCTGGCCGAAGCCGCGTTGCCCTCGATCTTGCCCGCTGCCGTCCAGCTTGGGGACCGCACGCGGCACCACATTGCTCTGCGGTTGCTGCCCTTTCTTTTCGTCCTTTACATCACTAATTATGTCGACCGCACGAACGTGGCCTACGCCGCGATCGGGATGTCTCGTGACCTTGGCTTCAGCGACCGCGTGTTTGGAATGGGAGCAGGCATTTTCTTCATCAGCTACGTGGCCTTGCAGATGCCCGGCGCCTTGTTGGTCGAACGCTGGAGCGCGCGCCGGATGATCTCCGCGACCATGATCGCGTGGGGATCGCTGACGGCGCTGACAGCACTGGTGCACACTCCAGCTCAACTGTACCTGGCACGCTTTGTGTTAGGCGCAGCGGAGGCCGGTTTTTTCCCGGGGGTTATCGTCTATCTGAGTCACTGGTTCATACGCGAGGACCGCGCCAAGGCAACCAGCAACTTCATGGCGGCAATTCCCATGTCATTCGTCATTGGATCGCCACTTGCAGGCTGGATTCTCGGCCACAACTGGTTCGCCGTCGCGGGCTGGCGCTGGCTGTTCGTTCTCGAGGGGATGCCTGCCATCGTGCTGGGCGTGGTTGCGTTTTTCTACCTGACGGACTGGCCGGGCCAAGCGACCTGGCTGGCTTCCGAGCGGCTGCAATGGATTGAACAAAAGCTGCGACAAGAAAAGGCAGCCGGCACAGAAGCGATCACACTGCGTCAGACCCTCTCGTCTCGCACCATTCTGTTGCTGGCGGCAGTGACTTTTCTCAATTATCTTGCGGTCTATACTTTCGTTTTCTGGTTCCCGACCATGCTGAAACGGCAGTCGGGGTTTTCGGACGTGAATGTCGGCCTGATCGGCGCCGTACCCTACTTGGTTCTTTTCATCGCCATGCAAGTAAACGGATGGCACTCCGACCAAAGCCGCGAAAGGTACTGGCACTCAGCGATCCCGCTTTTTATCGCGGCAGCCGGATTTCTGGGCCTCGTCAGTCAACCACGGTCCATACCGTTCTCACTCGTATTGTTCACCATGGTGGCCCTGGGCTCTGCCTATCTCCCCGCCTTCTGGGCGATACCAACCGAAATCCTGAGCCAGACGGCCGCCGCTGCCGCAGTTGGAATGATCAATGCCGTTGGGAGCGTTGCCGGCTTTGCTGGCCCTTTCTTGTTCGGTTACCTGAATACGCGAACGGGATCATTTTCGTACGGACTGGCGGTGATGGCAGTCTCCGCCGTGACGGGAGGGACGCTGATGCTGTGTTCGCGGAAGAGCGCACGAGCACTTGCCGGCTGAAACGCCTGCCGGTTAAACCGCAGCGCGGAAATCGCCGCCGGCAAACAACCCGGCGTTGTCAGCTATAATCCTTCTACAGAATAGCCGTCCGCGGCGAGCCGGCAAAAGCGCCTCGGATCCCGCCTTCCGGGGACGCCGTCGTGGGAGTTGGCTAGAGCGCTGCGGAAAGAAGTCGGATGCCGATGCCTAGCCCCTAAAAGGGCATCTTATACCGAAGAGGTTACGGCATCGCCAATACAATGCCCCTGACACGAAGCTTGGGTTCTGCCGCAGCTTACTAACGCAACTTGGAGCGAGATGGAATCCCCGGAGAGAAAACTGTTGAGATTCTTGGTGGAACGTGATCCGGCGAGCCCGGAGTTCTGGCGCGGAGTTCGCACGACTTTTCGTTCGCCCGTCGACGACGAATTCGGCATGTGGCGGGATGTCTTTGTGCAGCAACCGCTGCCGTGGGGACGCTTTCTGCAATCCGCGCTGCTGCACACGGCGGCGGTTGCTCTCATTTGGACGATTTCGATCTCGTGGATTCGGCAGCAGAAAATTCTGGCCCAGGCGGCGTTTGACCGGTCGTCGCTGGTGACTTATACGCCGGAAGAGTATCTGCCGCCGCTCGACACAGGCACACCTGAGGCTCCGAAGGCGCAAAAGGGAGATCCGGTCTACGCCAAGCAGCCAATCCTCTCGGTTCCGCGGGAAGCGGACAACCGGACTCAAACCGTTGTCGTGCCGCCCGATCTCAAGCTCGACCACGACGTTGCTTTGCCCAACATCATTGCCACCGGAGCCATCGTTCCGGCGGTTCCGCTGGATGCCACGCGCGCTTCGTCAAACCGGCTCGTCGCACCGGAGACGCAAGTCGTGGCGCCCCCGCCGGAAGTGGAGTTTGCGCGCGACCGCGTGGTTCAATCGGCGATGAAATCGGACATCATTGCGCCGCCTCCGGAACTGACGCAATCGACGAAAGGACACGTCGGGCTCCTGAACATTGGGCCGAGTGACATCGTGGCGCCGGCTCCGCAACTCACGCTGGCGGAACAAGATACGCTGGCGGCTCGCGGCAAAGGACGAGTGCCGGGCGGTGGCGTAGTCCCCGTGGCTCCGCCTCCTAGCCTGGCGGGGGCACGCGGCAGCAGCGCTGGCGGACGGCTGGTTGCGTTGGGGATTCATCCTGTCGCGCCCAGCGGACCGGTCGTTGTTCCCGGGGGCAATCGCCGTGGGACATTTGCCGCGGGTCCGCAGGGGAAAACGGGCGCTTCGGGGACTCCAGAGTTGACGGGATCGAAACTGGACACGAGAAACGCGGGCGGATTCGGCACGCGTAACAAGGGATCTCTACCGGCTGGCCTGCATGTGGGCGCCGCGGACGACGCTCACGAGATGGTTGGCCTTTCGACTGCGGGACCGGCCGCGGGCGGGCGTTCCAAGGGGCGCGTTGCCTCTCCGGTTTCCGACGATAAAATCACCGACTTGGATCGCCAGGTTTTTGGCGGCAGGCGTCCTTATACGACGCCGCTGAACATGCCGAACCTGAATTCGTCGAGCGGCAGCTGGGAGATACGGTTTGCAGAACTCGATGCGGGCCGTAAAGAAAAAGAAGGCGACCTGGTGGCGCCTCTGGCCACGGAACAATCCGACCCAGGCTATCCGCTGGAATTGATGCGCGCCAACGTGCAGGGCATGGTCACGCTCTATGCGGTAATTCACTCCGATGGGAAAGTGGGCGATATTCGGGTCCTCAACAGCCCGGACGACCGGCTGGATTCCTATGCCGCGAGAGCGCTGGCCCGCTGGAAATTCGCGCCAGCGGAACGAGGGGGGAAGCCCGTCGCGATCGAAGCACTGGTGAAGATTCCGTTTCGAGTCCGGCGGAATTTCTGAATGGGGTTGAGGCGGATTTGAATTCTAACGCGGAGCCGACGCGGATTTTTCGCTAGACAGGGCGGCGTAGACCGCGGGGTTGGCGCAAACTTCGTAATAGTAGCGGCCGGTCCACTGCAGGATGGATAGATCGCGGACATCAACTTGGGCGATGCGGCTCTTGCGGATCGCAATCTTGCGAAACACTCCATTGGCGATGGGAACGGTGCCGACGAAAAACTCATGCTGCTCGTCGACCCAGGGTCCGGCAAAGCCCGGCTCTCGGGGATTTGCTTCCCAGGGAGAAAGCGAGATTTCCTGCTGCAGTTTGTGGAAAGCCGCTTCACTCAAACAGATTCCACCTACATTGTAGTTAAGGCGCATTTCTTCGATGCCGGCTTCGGCGTTCGCGCCGTCATTGGGGCTGGTTCCGTTATTGCCGCCGCCTCCGATCTGAACCGAGTACACCTGGAAGACTCCAACATCGGGCGCGAGTTTCTTGCGGACGCGCTTGTTGCATGAGGAGAGACGGTCGCTCTCATTGATGGCGTCGGAAATCATGATGCGGTGCTCGCCATCCATCAGGTAAAGCGGAGCCGAATCCTGGTAGGCGATGCCGAGGCCGACTTCCATCTGGGGCAGACCGGAGCGTTCCAAAAGTTGGTTGTACTCGTGCAGCAGGCTCACAACCTCCCACGCCAAAACGCAAGTGCGGCCGACGCTGAGCATGGTTTCGCCTTCGCGCTCAAGCAGCGCGACAATGATGGCGTCGCCTTCGAGGAAGACTTTGGTGGCGCCGTATTTCGCGAGCAACTTGTTGACTGGATCGTAGAAATTAAGGCTGAAATACGAGGCGGCGTTCATGCCTTTTTCCATCAGCGAGCGCGTGAGGCGCGAAGAGTCGCGCACGTCGGCCTTCAGAATGACATGGTGAACGACCCGATCCTCGGCAGGCTTCTGGTCTTCGGGGGGCAGGAACTCATAGAGCATGCTGTTGAGGGTGGAGAGTTTGCGGACTTTGTCGTCGCTGACCAGGTTGATGCTGTCAAAACCAACGCTCAGAGCTTCGAGTCCGCGCAGGTCGCGGTGATAGCAAATGAGGTCGCGCAGAAGACGGGCGGCAAAACGGCTGCGCTCCGAGCCGCGGCACGAGGCCACGCGCCCGATGGCGGCAAAGAGGCGGTCGGGATGAAGCCGGCTTTCGCCAACGATCTTTTCGACGCGCGCCGCTTCTTCGCGGAAGATCAGCGCGTTCTTGAGCTGCTGCGGATTTACCTTGGGGGCATATTCAGCGAGCAAAGGAACGGCTTCATACGAAGCAACGACGTTCAAAAGAACGCCTTCGCGCAGCAGCATGCGGGTCCAGATGTCGAGGCGGTCTTTTCTCTGTCGATCTTCCGGGGTCGAGTCTTCGCCGCTGCCGGTGCCAACCAGGGTGTCGGCGTTTTCGGGAACATTCAGCGCCTGCTCCAGATGCTCATCGTCAATGCTTTCGCCGTATCCTAGTTCGCGCAGAAAATTCAACGCAAACTGGCGGAGACTGGGGAAACGGTCGGGATCTTTGTCGAAGTTGCCGAACATGTAATAGTGCTCGGCGCACAGATAATCGTCGCGTCCATCCTCGGTAAGAATCAGAGGATTGAGGAACAGGCGATAGCATACGGCGGGCAATTCGCCGAGCAGGGAGCGGCGAGTGCGGGCCAGCGTATCTTTTTCGATCTCGCGAAGCAGACGAAACATCTCCTGCCCGGCGCGGCGAAGAATGATTTTTTTGCGGATCTGGAAAGAAGAGACGAGCTCCTGGGTCTGCATCATCTTCATTTGCCGCACGCCCTCGAGCGCCTTCGTCTTGGCGCGGCACTGTTCGAGAATCCTGACAAACTGCGCTTGCAACTCGGTGCGTATGAACTTGAGCACGGCCAGGCGGCCCAGCACGTCGATCGATGGGTTGCCTTCCGACTTGGCGCGATTCAGAATCGCAAGATGAATCGAGACCAGCAAAGTCTTCAGGTCAGCGGGGTCGGGCTTGCGCAGTTTAGGGGCAGCCTCGGCGGCGCGTATGAACTTGTTCTGGGCCGGAGCGGACGGAACGTCCATTTCGAACAGCGATTCCACCTCGCCGAAGCGGCAGATGTAACGCGCGAGATGAAAACTTAAGTCCGCCGTAATACGCGGGCTGAGAAAAACGTCGTAGCGGAGATTGTCGACGCCCAGCTTCAAATCGCTGAAGGCGAGCGTGAGACCGTAGTACTGCAGATCGGGCCGGGTAGGCGGTTCGGCACTGCGCAAACGAAAGATTGGGAGCTTGGGCATTGTCTCTGACTGCTCGCAAACTGCTGAAACTGCGGTCCTAAGCAGCAGACTAGCACGACGCCGGAGGGGTCGAAAGTTACCCTAGTGCCAGCGCGGAATCTCCGCGGTAACGGCCCCGGCAACGGCTATTGACTGGCGCGGCGTGCCTTATCAAATTCATCGCCATTCTTCCAGCCGACGAGGTGCGCCTGGTTNNAGGCTGAAGTGATCGGAGCGGTAGTAATGTCCGGCTTCGGGATGCGCGTCGGGACGAATCTTGAAGCGGAACTCCTGAGCGGTCGCCTGCACCACGGGATAGAACGTGGTGCGCTCGGCGCCCGAAACTTCGACTTCTTCGGCCGCGCCGAGCGGCCTCACATCGTCGTAGTTGAGATCGAGCGAAATTTTTCCCGCGGGAATCGGCGGATGCTTGCCCAGGTATTCCGAGCCCAGCAAGCCTTGTTCTTCAGCCGTGACCGAGACGAAATAGACCGAACGGCGCGGCTTCTGCGCAGCGCCCGCGTAGGCGCGAGCGATTTCCATCAGGATGCCACAACCGGTGGCGTTGTCCATGGCGCC
>PMMJ01000250.1:0-125 GCA_003162255.1 Acidobacteriaceae bacterium
CAAAGCGCCATGCCAAACGCAGTCCAGAATTTCGAACGAGCCGCATCGTTGACCTTGGCAATATCTTTCGCCAGTTGATCGCCCTTTAAGAAAGCAGTAACCGGCACCGCTTCCTTGGTTTCCTT
>PMMJ01000250.1:255-2263 GCA_003162255.1 Acidobacteriaceae bacterium
TTGATGCCGTTGATGATGGTGATCACGGGCACGATTTCGCAGCCGGCGCGATGCAGGTTGTCGATGGCTTTCAACTTTACGTCGAACAGATTGCCGACGGCGCGATGATCGTTGGCGGCATTGCCAATCCCGTCGAACTGCAGGTAGGCGTACCGCATTCCAGCTTCCACCGTCTGCTGGCAGAATTCAAAGCTCTTGGCGAATTCAATTCCGTTGGTGGCGGCCTGCACGCTGTTGTATCCGACCTTGCGGGCGTAGCGAACCGCGTCCAGGAAGTAAGGAGAAAGAGTCGGCTCGCCACCCGAGAACTGCACCGACATCTGCCGCTTGGGTTTCACGGTGATGGCGTTGTCGAGCACGGTCTTGATTTCTTCCCAGGTAAGTTCGTGGACATAGCCAACCTGATTCGCGTCCATAAAGCAGGGATCGCACATCATGTTGCAGCGGTTGGTGAGATCGACCGTGAGCACGGCGCCGCGTCCATATTTCACCGTCGAAGATCCGTGGTGATGCAGATGTTCGTCTTTGTGGGCGCGGATGTCGCGGCCGGGGAAGACTTCTTCGAGGTGCTGCGTAAATTCCGTATCGATCGACATCAGGTCTTCGAAGTGCCCGTGCTTGGGGCAGTCCTTGACCATCCAAATTTTGCCGTCGCGTTCGATGATCTGGGCCTTGATCTCGCCGACCTTTTCGTTCATCAGAACGTCGACCGGGAGATGCCCGTCAAGAATCTGCTGACGTATTTCAGGCACGCACCGGGGACACAGCGAATCGGTGGAGCGCGGCCAACCGAGGGGCGGCTTCGATTTTTCCCAGGACTTGAGCAAGGGTTTTTCGGACCACTTCGGAATCGGCGCCTGATTGGGAGCAATGCGGTTGAGTCGTTCAAAAACTGCCCATGCGCCGGTGGCGGCAACGGTCACGGCCTTCTCAACATATTTGATCGGCTTGTGCATTCTGCTCTCGCTTTCCTCCACTTTGGGAGTTAGAACTGTCCCCGCGATCCCGCATACGGGAACCTGCGTAAATCGACTTTCCACGAAGAAACCTGGAAGGTTCGATGCGTGGAATGGGTCACTCTGATCCTATTGAAACGGTGAAAGTTACGCACGAAGAAGGCAACGAAGGGGAGAAAATCGGGGTTGAGCGGGGAAATGGGGGATTTTATGGAGGTAAGTTGTTGAAAAGGCAAGGGGATGATTATCGCCGTGCCTTTCAACCCTGGGACGGCTACTTTTCTTTTGCGACATTGAGACGCGTGTCCGCGCGCTGCAATGCGCCTTCCGCTCGCGTGTAGTCCACCTGAGGATCGCTGCTCTTCAGACGTTGTTCGGCCCGGTCCTTGGCTTTTTGCGCGCGTTCCACGTCAATTTCGTGCGGACGCTCCGCCGTTTCCGCCAGGATTGTCACTTTGTCCGGAAGCACTTCCGCAAACCCCCACGCCACCGACAGTGTGTGCGTCTCGCCACTTGCCTTGTAAGTAATTACACCGACGGCCAGTTCGGTAATCAAAGGAGCGTGCCCAGGAAGAATCCCCAGATAGCCGGTTAAACCCGGGATCTGCGCTTCCTCAGCCACGTCCTTCACTAGGAGCCTGGAGGGAGTGACAATTTCGAGTTGGAAAGTATCGGCCATTTGCTTGTTAGTCGTTCGTCGTTCGTCGCTAGTCTTCAGTCCAGAACGTTAGCCACTGGGCATCTTGCCAACGACTAATGACTAACGACCAGCGACTGCTCTTACGCTGCTGCGCCTTTCATCTTCTCCGCCGTCTCCAGCACTTCGTCGATCGTTCCTTTCATGTAGAAAGCCTGTTCGGGAATGTCGTCGTACTTCCCTTCCACCAGGCCGCGGAAGCCTTTTACCGTGTCGGCAATCTTCACATAGCGCCCGGGAGTGCCGGTGAATTGCTCGGCCACAAAAAACGGCTGCGAAAGGAACTTCTGGATCTTTCGAGCGCGAGCCACCGTCACCTTCTGGTCTTCGCTGAGTTCGTCGATGCCCAGAATGG
>PMMJ01000250.1:2322-2561 GCA_003162255.1 Acidobacteriaceae bacterium
TTCGTGGAAGTAATGCGCTCCTGTAACTCGCCCATCTCCGTAGCTAAGTTAGGTTGATAACCCACGGCGGATGGCATTCTTCCTAATAGAGCGGACACTTCGCTGCCGGCCTGTGTGAAACGGAAAATATTGTCTATGAATAGGAGTGTGTCGCTGCCTTCTTCGTCGCGAAAAAATTCGGCTACAGTTAGCGCGGTTAGCGCCACTCTTAGACGGGCTCCGGGGGGCTCGGTCATCTG
>PMMJ01000014.1 GCA_003162255.1 Acidobacteriaceae bacterium
AGACGCGGCAAGCCGCGTCTCTACGGAAAATTCGGTGCCCTTTTCCGAGGTCCGGAGGCGTGCCGGGATCGACCCTCTACGGCGTGGCCACTTGGGCTGTATTCTTGAGGGCTTCCACGTCGACTTTGCGAAGAAACTCAGCGGCTGCTTCCGGCAGCACCGTGTTGATGAACATTCCCGAGCCCAGCTCAAATCCGGCCATTCGCGTCAAGCGCGGGATGACACTCAGATACCAGTGAAAGTACTTTACGCCAACGCTCTCGGCGGGAGCGCTTCGAATCGTGAAATTGAAATCCGGGTCCGCCAGCCCGTGGTAGAGCTTGGCCAGTATCGAGCGCAACATGCGCGCCAGATCGTTGATCTCCGAGCCGCTCACATCGCCGAAGCTGGCCGTGTGCCGCCGCGGATAAATGTGGGTACAGAACGGAGCCGGCGAGGCATACAGTTCAAGCGCGACGAAGTGCTCGGAAATCGCGACGATGCGGGTTTGTTCCTGTAGTTCCTCTTCCAGCATCTGACAAAACATACACTCGCCATAATCGTCAAAGTGCCGTAAAGCGTGTTGAAAGCGCTCGCGCACCTGCAGCGAAATCACTGGCGTCGCGATGATCTGGGAGTGCGGGTGTTCCAGGCTGGTGCCGGCGTCGGGCCCGTGATTCTTGAAGATGGTAATCAGCGCGATGCGCCGGTCAAGGCTGAGTTCGTCGTAGCGAATTTTATAGATGCGGAGGATTTCCGCCATGTAGGAATCGGGCATCAGGGCCATAACCTCAGAGTGATCGGGCGTCTCCACGATCACATCGTGAACCCCGAAGCCGTTTACCGACCGGAGCGACCGGTGTACGGTGCGCGTCGGCTGCACTTCGCGGGAAAGCGCCGCGAACTTATTCGGGATCACTCGCGCGTGCCACGGAACTTCCATCGAGGTGGGTATCCGCATAATTTCCGGCGGAGTCAGGTTCTCGTTTCCCGGACAAAAAGGACAGTTCGCGACAAACGGCGCCGCTAGTTTCCGTTCGCTGTGGCGCGCCATTTCTTCCGGACGGCGGGCGCGTTCGGTGGCGATTACGACCCACTCCTTGGTAGCAAAATTCTGGCGTAGTTCGGACATTAGTCGCTCCTGGACAAAGGGTACATCCAAGATCAAGAGTCGAACAGTCACCGAGGGTCGTACGTCTCCGTCTCGCGGAGTGCGGGCGGCCACGCGCATCGAGCTTTACATCCGGATCAGCGACGACGCTCCCCTGGAGCTTATTTTCTTAAACCGACCCCAGGGAGGGATCGGCAGTTCCCTCAGGGGCTAAAGCCCAGTATTTATAGGGCTCGTAACGGCACGGCTGAAGCCGTGCCCTTCCCAAAGCCCAGCGGAACCACTTATGAGACTCAGTCTGAAAAAGTCGCTGGTATAAAATCACAACTAATCATGCCGAACAAACTTCCTGTAGGAATTCTTGGCGCGACCGGCATCGTCGGTCAGCGCTTCATTCAAATGCTGGAGCATCATCCGTGGTTCGAAGTCGCATGGCTGGCCGCGTCCGATCGTTCGGAAGGACGGCCTTATTCGGAGGCTGCGCGCTGGCGTCTAAAGACGGCCATCCCGGCCGACGTCGCCAAGATGACGGTTGCGCCTGCCAAGCCCGAAGGCGCGCCAAAGATTATTTTCGCCGCGCTCGATGCTGCGATCGCCCGCGAACTGGAGCCACGGTTCGCCGACGCCGGTTGTGCGGTGGTCTCCAATTCGAGCGCGTTGCGGATGCAGGCCGACGTTCCGCTGGTGATTCCCGAAGTCAATAGCGATCATATTCAGCTGATCGATACCCAGCCCTGGCGGCGCAAGTCCGGGGGGTTTGCGGTTACCAACCCCAACTGCTCGGCCATTGGACTGGTGCTGGCGCTGGCTCCATTGCATCGCGCGTTCACTCTCGAAACGGTGATGGCGGTTACGATGCAGGCGGTCAGCGGCGCGGGATATCCCGGAGTGCCTTCGCTCGATATTCTCGGCAACGTCATCCCCTACATCGCCAAAGAAGAAGAGAAGATGGAGGAGGAGACGCAGAAGTTGCTGGGGACGCTGAATGGTTCGCGCGTCGATCCCGCTCCTTTTGCGATGAGCGCGCAATGCAATCGCGTCGCGGTGGAAGACGGTCACACCGAGTCCGTTGCGGTTCGATTAAAAAAGAAGGCCACCGCGGAGGAGATCATCGCCGCCTGGAATGGTTTTCGTGCCGAACCGCAGCGCCTGCGCCTGCCGAGCGCACCTGAGCAGCCGGTTGTGTATTTGACGGCCCCGGACCGTCCGCAACCGCGCTTCGACGTTGACCTCGGCGCCGGCATGACCACCGCGGTCGGCCGTTTGCGCGAATGCAACGTCCTCGACTGGAAGTTCACCGTGCTGTCGCACAACACAATTCGCGGCGCTGCCGGCGCGGCTCTGCTCAACGCTGAACTTCTTAAGGCGAAGGGGTATCTCGGGTGAAAAGCGTCTTCACCACGGAGGCACGGAGACACGGAGAAAACCTGAGCCATGTGGGCGCAGTTCCGCGTCTTACCAACGAACCGTCGAAACAGTTGGGGCGGTGCGTGCGTTTATCGGTTAGCGAGAATCACGAACACAGTTCTTTGGTTCAGGTTTTCTCCGTGTCTCTGTGCCTCCGTGGTGGATTTGCTGCTGACTGCAAGGAGAACCCCCGCCCATGATCGTCATGAAGTTTGGCGGGACTTCCGTACAGGATGCGAAAGCGATCGACCGCGTCGCCCACATCGTCCAGGGGCGGTTGGCGGACCGTCCCGTAGTGGTGGTCAGCGCCATGGCCAAGGTCACCGATTCCCTGCTCGCCATGGGCAAGGCTGCCGGCGGCGGCGATCGCAAGACCGCTCTTAAGATGGCGCGCGCTTTACGCGAACGCCACTATGACACCGCGGGCGAACTGCTCGGCACTGCCCTGTTCACCGAGTTTCATGGCGACCTGGGCGCCGACTTCGAAGATCTGGATGAACTGCTGCGCGGCATTGGCGCGGTCGGTGAAATCACTCCCCGCACCTACGATTACGTTGCTTCTTTCGGCGAGGTGCTTTCGAGCAAGATTGTGGCGGCCGCGTTCGCCGCCCGCGGATTGCCCGGAGTTCACGTCGATTCGCGACAGGTTCTGCTCACCGATACCAGCTACATGCGCGCGGTTCCGCAGTTCGACGAAACCAACGAACGACTGCGCAAGAAAGTCCAGCCGTTGCTTGAGGCCGGCAAGGTTCCGGTGATGGGCGGATTCATTGGTTCGAATCGCGCCGGCATCACGACCACCATCGGCCGCGGAGGCTCGGATTTTTCCGCGGCGATTTTTGGCGCTGGCCTCAATGCCGAACGCATCGAGATCTGGACGGACGTCGACGGCATGATGACCACCGATCCGCGCCTCTGTCCCGACGCCCGCCGCATCAAGCTCATCAGCTTTGATGAAGCCGCTGAACTTGCCTACTTCGGGGCGAAGGTTCTGCATCCGGCAACCGTGCTGCCCGCGGTGCAGCAAAATATTCCGGTCTATGTTCTGAACTCGCTGAACCCGACCTGCGAAGGGACGAAGATCACGGCGCGCGCCCCGCGCTGCTCGAATATTTTCAAGGCCATCGCGCTCAAGAAAAAGATTACGCTGGTCGAGGTCGCCTCGCCTCGCCGTCTGCTGGTGCATGGCTATCTGAAGTCCATCTTTGAGGCTTTCGATCTGCACGACATCGCGGTGGACGTGGTTTCCACCTCCGAAGTCAGCGTCTCTGTGACGGCCGAGACCAACGAAACCATCCCGGCGCTGGCCGCCGATTTGGCGAAGATCGCGGACGTGAAGTACGAGGGGCGAAAGGCGATTGTCTGCCTGGTGGGCGAGAATTTGCGCGACACGGCCGGAATCGCTGCTAAAGTTTTCGGCATTCTTGAGGATGTGAAGATCCGCATGATCTCGCAAGGCGCGTCCGAAATTAATCTGACCTTTGTAATTGAGGAAGACGACGCGGCCGAGGTGGTCCGAAGGTTGCACCACGCGTTTTTCGCGGAGGCGGATCCGGAAGTGTTCGCGTAAGGCATTTAACCGCAGAGGACGCGGAGTGCGCAGAGAAAACAAAATAATGTAGGCATAATTGTTTCCCAGACTTTCTCTGCGCACTCAGCGTGCTCCGCGGTTTAAGGTTTTCAGCATGAATCTTCTAATTCTCGGCTGCGGAAAAACCGGATCGCTGGTTGCGGAGGTGGCGCGCGAGCGGCGGCATCATGTTCGCACCTTGGATGTCGACGAAAACGCTAATGCCTGCGCTCTCACTCCCGCGTTTCTTGCCCCCTTCGACGTAGCCATCGACTTCACCGCGCCCTCCGCTGTCGTCGCTAATGCTGAAGCCTGCATCCGCGCCCGGAAGAACATCGTCGTCGGAACCACCGGCTGGTATGACCAATTGCCGCGCTTGCGCGAACTGGTTCTATCGGCCAATACGGGCTTTCTTTACGGATCGAATTTTTCCATCGGCGTGAACTTGTTTTTCGAGATTGCCGCGACTGCTGGGGCCGCGCTGAAGTACGATTACTCGGGTCAGATTTTCGAACGCCATCATGTAACCAAGAAAGACGCTCCTTCGGGGACGGCGGTCACGCTCCAGAAGATTGTGCACGAGTCCGGAGGACAGGACGTCGAGATCGTCTCCTTTCGCGAAGGGGACGCGGTCGGGATGCACGAAATCACTTTCGATTCTCCGAACGACCGCATCTATCTTTGCCACGACGCCAAGTCGCGCCGCGGATTCGCCGATGGCGCGGTCCGCGCGGCGGAGTGGCTGGCCGGGAAAACCGGATTCTTCGAGTTCCGAAACGTCTGGCGAGAGCTTTAGCGCAAATCCAAAGTTAGCGTGACCGGCGGCAACTGCCGAGCTGCGCTCGGCTTGGGCAGCCGGGGGCGGCTGTCCCTACGCGACCTCGGACGGGGACAAACCCCCGTCCCCACACGAGCAAGACCTCTCTCATGCAAGCGCTCGCGAGAAGAGTTATCCTTATGCCATGCAACTGCGAGGCTGTGGTACCGCTCTGGTCACACCGTTCTCTCAGGACGGTGCTGTCGACGAAAATGCATTGCGCAACCTGGTCGCCTGGCAGGTCGAATCGGGCATCGATTTCCTGATTCCCTGCGGCACCACGGGAGAGACTCCGACCCTCACCCACGATGAGTGGTTGCGCGTCATCGACGTTACTATCGAGGTCGTTGCCGGACGCGTGCCGATCGTCGCCGGCGCCACCTCCAACTCGACGCAGGAGGCCGTCGCCAAAGCGAAAGAAGTAGCGGCGCGGCCGGGCGTTAACGCCATCCTCACGGCTTCGCCGTACTACAACAAGCCGACGCAGGAAGGGCAATACCGGCACTTCCGCGCGATTGCCGAGGCGGTCGACAAGCCCGTAATCCTCTATAACGTGCCGAGCCGCACCTCCGCCAATCTCGAACCCGCAACCCTGGCGCGCCTGGGCGAGGTTCCCAATATCGCGGGCGTGAAGGAAGCCAGCGGAAACATATCGCAGATTGCGGAGATGCTGAACTCGATGCCAGAGAGTTTTCTGGTGCTGTCCGGCGACGACGTGATGACTCTGCCGGTGATCGCGCTCGGCGGCGTGGGCGTGATCTCGGTTGCGTCGAACGAAATTCCTCGCGAAATGGCGGAGATGACACGCGCCGCTCTGAATAACGACTGGCACACGGCGCGCACCCTCCACCGCAAATACCTTCCGCTGATGCTGGCCAACTTCATCGAGTCGAGTCCGCTGCCGGTGAAGGCCGTCCTGACGATGATGGGCAAGATCGAAGAGGTTTATCGCCTGCCCCTGCTTCCCATGCGGCGCGACACGCGGTCGAAACTGCAGAAGATCGCGACCGACGCGGGATTGATTACACGGCCCGCGGCTCCGCCGGTCCCATCCGCCGAATTCTATGTTTACGAAAATTGGGCAGCGGGTCCACACAAAGCGATGCTGCACCGCGCGTCCTGTGGACAATGCAGTTCCGGCAAGGGACGCCCCGCCGGGCACGATCCCAATCATTCGCGGTGGCACGGTCCGTATAGCACTCTCGCCGAGGCGCGCGAGGCGACGCATCAGATGCCAGGTGTGCTGATCCGCAGCGAATGCAAGTGCGTGGGGTGAAGGGCAGCTTTTGGCTACTAGCTCCTGGCTTCTAACTCTCTGTGTTTTGCTCTCCTATGTCGGATTTTCTCTCCACTTTAAAGTCGGCCATTGAACGTCTATCGGCGCGTGAAACGATCAGCAATCCGGACGAAGCTCGTCCAATTTTTTTCGACTTCCGCGCCGCGCTGACTCGGGGCGCGATTCGCGCGGCTGAGAAAGTCGGCGGACACTGGGTCGTCAATGCCTGGGTGAAGCACGGCATCCTGCTCGGCTTCCGTCTTGGCGAGTTACAACAAATGTCGGACGGAGACGTACTCTCCTTTATTGACAAGGACACTTTCCCAGTTCGCCGGCTAACCCTCGCCGATCGTGTTCGGCTGGTGCCGGGCGGATCTTCCATTCGCGAAGGGGCGTACGTTGCGCCGTCCGTCGTGTGTATGCCTCCCATGTACATCAACGTCGGCGCCTACGTGGATGAAGGCACGATGATCGACTCGCATGCGCTGGTAGGCTCATGCGCGCAGATCGGCAAGCGCGTGCATTTGAGCGCCGCCGCGCAGATTGGAGGCGTGCTGGAACCGGTCAACGCCGCCCCGGTTGTCATTGAAGACGACGTGTTGATCGGCGGCAATTGCGGCGTGTACGAAGGCACGCTGGTGCGCACCCGCGCCGTCTTGGGTGCGGGGACGATTCTGACCCGATCCACGCCGCTTTACGATTTGGTGCGCGGGGAAATCTACCGCGCGTCAGCGGAGCAAGCGCTGGAGGTCCCCGAAAACGCGGTCGTCGTTCCCGGCTCGCGCGCCGTGAAAAAAGGCAAGGGAGCGGAGTGGAGCCTGTCGCTCTACACGCCCGTGATCGTTAAGTACCGCGACGAGAAGACTGAGCGCGGGATCGAGTTGGAAGAGTGGCTCAGATAAACAACAGATTGCTGCTTTACTTTATGCTACAATGTAAAGCGATGACGGAAGCGACTCTTTCGGCGAAGAACCAGATCGTGATCCCACGGGAGGCTCGCGAAGCGCTTGGCCTGAAACCCGGTGACAAGATTCTTGTGGTGGTTCGGGGAGGGCAAGTCCTGGTCCTGCAAAAACCGAAGTCTTATCACGCCGCGATCCGCGGGTTAGCTCGCGGCAAATATCCGAAGGATCATCTGCAAAAGGAACGCCAAAGTTGGGAGTAGAGCGGCTCCGCGCCTTTCTCCGGCGTCACCGGTGGATCGCTCTGGACACGAGTATCTTCATTTATCACTTAGAAGCCAACCCAAAGTATCTCGCATACACCGACCCTATTTTTTCTTGGCTTGAGCGATCGGGGTCCAGGGCGATCACATCCACAATCACGATGACGGAACTGCTAGTCCTGCCCTATCGCGAGGGCGACGAACAACGGGCAAATGACTTCTATGGCTTGCTTTCCACCTACCCCAACCTGGATTGGATTGCACCGAACCTGGAGATCGCAGAGCTCGCGGCCCGGATTCGCGCGCTCCATCGACTGCGCACTCCCGACGCTCTACAAGCCGCGACCGCCGCGCATTCGCAGGCTACCGGCTTGATTACGAACGATGGAGTCTTTGAACGCGTGGAAGGTTTTCAAACGCTGGTTCTGGACGAACTTTTGTGAATGTCGCCTTTAGTGCCCCGATCGTTGTGCCCATGGGCTCACGACGGCAGCATTGCTGACGCTGCTCCCGGGAGTTGCATTTGCTCCTCTGCAATCCTGCGGCGCGCTTCGAGATGCTTCTTGCGGAAATGCGCCAGTGCCCGCCCACCCCACGCGCGCACGAAGTAATAGTTCAGGGCGCATCCGATGGCCGAGCTGACAACCGGAATCAGGCGTCCCGCCCACTTCTCCACGACATCGGCGCCGGCCTGCACCGCGATGCGCTGAATCACACGCGGCACGAAGCGGTTGACGACTTCCTTTTCCAGTAACTCGCGGCTGATGTCGACTCCGGCGGCGCTGGCCGCTGCAATCCACAGCTCGGCGATTTCGGCGTCGGTGTTCAACTCGAATCCATAAACCAGGCTCAGCTTCTGGATGGTACGCATGGTGATGGCGGAAAGAATGCCGAGGTCGGGCACGATGGTGAGGATTCCACCCAGACCAAATCCGGCTCCCTCGGCTGCCGCCAGCTTCATGCCGCCGCGGATCACCGACTCGGCCACATCGTCAAGGCGTTCCACCGGCAGCGTGTAAACGCCGTGAAATGTGGCCAACGGCAATCCGTGCGCCACACGCAACTGCATCAGGAATCGTCCGGGATCGACCTTGACCGTATCGTAGGCGCGGGTCAGGCCGCCGCGGATCGCGCCTTCGACCCTCCGCCGCATCCACGACTTCTTTTCGTCGGACATTTCTGAATGTAAGTCTAGCAGCCGGGCATTACTCTCAACTTACGAGTTTTTCATCCCCGCCTGAGCGCAGCCGAAGGTGAGGNNCCTCACCTTCGGCTGCGCTCAGGGTCGGGATGACAAACTCTGCGGGGTATCGCTCGCGCACCAATCCACGCGACTTCCAGCAGGGATTAGCTGACCATAACTCCAACCAGGGCTCTCGCTGTGCTAGCATCGATTTGTCAATGCCAACAGGAAAACTGCATATTGTTCCGCTAGGCGGGCTGGGCGAGTTCGGTATGAACTGCATGGCCATCCGCTGGGGCGATGACATCATCGTTGTTGACGCCGGGCTGATGTTCCCCGAAGCCGAGTTGCTGGGCGTCGACATCGTCGTCCCCGACATTTCTTATCTGCTCGAAAATCGCAAGCATGTGCGCGGCATCGTGCTTACGCACGGTCACGAAGACCACATCGGCGCCCTGCCCTGGATTCTCAGCGAACTGAATGTTCCGGTGTGGGCCACCGAATTCACGCTGGCCTATGTCGAAGATAAGCTCGATGAACACCAACTCCTCGACGACGCCGACCTGCGCGAAATTCGTCCCGGAGAACGCTTCAAGGTTGGGCCTTTCACGGTTCATCCGCTGCAAGTGACGCACAGCCTGGTCGATTGTGTGGCGCTCGCCATCCACACGCCGCTCGGCGTCGTGCTGCATACCGGAGACTTCAAGGTCGATCCGACGCCGACCGATAACCGCCTCTTCGATTTGCACGGTTTCGCCGAGTATGGCAAAGAGGGAGTGCTGGCGCTGCTGCAGGATTCCACCAACGTCGAGCGCAAGGGCTACACGCCGAGCGAGCGCGCGGTCCGCCGCAAGTTCGAAGAAGTGTTTGCCCGCACCAAGCGGCGCCTGTTTATCTCCTGCTTCTCGTCGTCGATTCACCGCATCAAGCTGACGGTGGATATGGCGCGAGAGCACGGCCGCAAGATCTGCTTCATCGGCCGCTCCATGGAGAACTCCTCCGAAATCGCGGAAGACCTGGGTTACGTCGAGATTCCCGACGGCATGATGATCCATCCCGGCGAAATGAAAAACTTCGCGCCGGAGAGAGTCTGCGTGCTCATCAGCGGCACGCAAGGCGAACCCATGTCGGCATTGTCCCGCGCGGCGGTGGATAACCACAAGCACGCCAAAATCGAAAAGGGCGATACTGTCGTTCTGTCGTCGCGCATCATTCCCGGCAACGAAAAGGCTATTTTCCGCATGGTGGATCATCTTTTCCGCCGCGAAGCGTTCGTCATCTACGACGACGGCTCTTATCCGCCGATCCACGTCAGCGGGCACGCCAGCCAGGAGGAATTGAAGCTCATCATCAACCTGGTGCGGCCCAAGTATTTCGTCCCCATCCACGGCGAATTCCGGCAGCTCCGGTTACATGCCGATCTGGCCGCGTCCATGCACGGATCGGTGGGCAGCGTGATGCTGATCGAAAGTGGAGACATCCTCGAAATCGACGAGCGCGGCGCGCGCAAGGCCGGGCGTATCAACGTAGGCCGCGTTTGTATCGATTCCGGCTCGCGCACGGATGTGGTCGAGGACCTCGTCATTAAAGACCGGCGCCACCTCAGCGAGGACGGCTTCGTGATGCCGATTATCGCCATCGACAAGCACACCGGACGCGTCGAAACCTCGCCCGAAATTGTGACGCGCGGATTCAACCCCGGCGACAACGGCGTGATCGATCGCATCAAGCAGATTGTCGTCGAAACCCTCGACTCCTCCAGCGCCGAAGAGAAGGCCGATTATGGCGTGATCAAGGAGAAAATCCGCACCGACCTGAAGCGGTATATCTCGCGGCAGACGCAGCGCCGGCCGCTGATTATGCCGGTGATACTGGAGGTTTGAGACCTTTTCACCGCCGGGACGCCGAGAAGGGCCAGGGGGAGTGATCGGTATCGTAACCCTAGCTGACATTCAGCAAGCTCGGGCGCGCCTTAAGGGCATCGCCGTACGCACTCCCTTGTTGGAGTGGACGGGCGCTTCGGATCAACGCAAGCTCTTTCTTAAGCTTGAAAATCTGCAGCCTATTGGCGCTTTCAAGCTGCGCGGAGCTTACAACAAGGTCGCGTCGCTCAGTGACGAAGAGCGGAGCCGCGGAGTTATTTCCTATTCGAGCGGCAATCACGCGCAGGGCGTGGCCTACGCGGCGCGAGCGCTGGGCGTGAAGGCCATTATTGTCATGCCGAGCAATGCTCCGAAGAACAAGCTCGAAGCCACCGAAGCCCTGGAAGCGGAGATCGTCACCGTCGGTCCCGGCAGCGAAGAGCGACGGTTGCGCGCTGAACAACTGGCCGCCGAGCACGGCTACGCGATCGTGCCGCCTTACAATGACGAAAAAATCATCGCCGGCCAGGGAACGGTGGGGCTTGAAATCCTCGAGGACTTGCCCAACGTTGAAACCGTGCTGGTTCCCGTCGGCGGAGGCGGATTGATCAGCGGCGTTTCGGCCGCCATCAAGCTCAGCAGGCCTGCCAGTAATCCCCAGGTCAAGGTGATTGGCGTCGAGCCCGAAGTCGCCGCCGATGCGCAAGCCAGCCTGCGCGCCGGCCGCATCGTCTCCTTCCCGGCAGAGCAAGTCTCGCGGACGCTGGCCGATGGTCTTCGCACCCAGAGCATCGGCGCGATCAATTTCGAACACATGCGCGCCTATGTCGACGACATCGTCAGCGTGACCGAACACGAGATTCGCGAGGCCACGCGCGCTCTAAGCGCGAATGCGAAAACAGTGGCCGAACCGAGTGGCGCCGTGGCCGTCGCCGCATTTCTTTTTCACGCCGGCGAGTTGCCCGACACAAAGATCAACGTGGCTGTGATCAGCGGCGGCAACGTCGATCCGAAGTTGCTCGCCGAGTTGAGTGATCACTGATCGCTCGGGAACGCGCTTGCAGTACAGCTCGATTCGTACTTCGAGCCCGGCGAATGTACAATCCTCAGTTTCCACCTGAGGGCAACTTGAAGCGCTGGCTCGATGCGTTCTTTAAACTCTCTCACCATCAGACAACCGTCCGCCGCGAAATCGTCGCTGGGCTCACCACTTTTTTTACGATGGCCTACATCGTGGCCGTCAATCCCGCCATCCTGAAAACTGCCGGCATGCCGGCTGGCGCCTCGCTCACGGCCACCATTCTCACNNCTCCGCCAATGGATGGTCGACGCCATTCCCACCACGCTCCGTTACAGCTACGCCGTCGGCATCGGACTGTTCCTCACCTTCATCGGACTGAATCAGACCGGCATCGTCACCATGGGATCGCCGGGGGCGCCGGTTCGGCCGGGGCATCTGACCTCGCTTTCCGTTCTGCTTTCCGTTTTCGGTTTCCTGCTGATGACGGTGCTCACGATTCGCCGTTTCCCGGCGGCGATTCTCAGCGGAGTNNGACACCATGGGCACGCTCATCGGCGTGTCGGCGCGCGCCGGGTTCCTCGACAAAGATGGAAACCTGCCGCAGATCGAGCGCCCAATGATGGCCGACGCGCTGGCCACGACCTTTGCGGCGATGATTGGGACCACGACATCCGGCGCTTATATCGAGTCGGCCACGGGAGTCGAAGCCGGTGGCCGCACCGGACTGACTGCGGTGGTTACTGCGCTGTGCTTTGTCGGGACTTTATTCTTCGCGCCCTTCATCNNATCGTGTTGATGGCCTTCACTTACAACGTGGGAATTGGCATGACGGCGGGATTTATCTTGTATCCTTTTTGCAAGCTGGTTTCGGGGCGCCTGCGGGAGATTCGTCCAGCGCTTTGGGCATTGACCGCTTTGTCGCTATTGTTTTTCGTCTTTTATCCATACACGTAGCGGCTTAGAGAAAGGCGCTAGGTCTCTGACCGCGCGAATTTGCACTCGAAGCGTTGTGGTCTCCTAGGTCTCAAAATCGAGACCTGGG
>PMMJ01000179.1 GCA_003162255.1 Acidobacteriaceae bacterium
GTGTCAGGTGTCAGGTCTCAGGTGTCAGGAAAACTTAGTCGGCGGGGTTTTCTGAGACCTGAGACCTAACACCTGAGACCTGTTACGCGGGCGTCAATCCATACTTTTCTTGCAGGCGACGCTCCATGGTACGGAAGATCAGGCCGTCCACCAAATAACCGAGAATAACGATCAGGATCATTACGGCCAGGACCTGGCTCATATCGCTCAGATCGCGACCCATCATCAGCAACTGGCCTAATCCGAGACTGAGAAAAATCATTTCGGCTTGAATCAGCGAGCGCCATGCGAACGCCCAGCCTTGCTTCATCCCGTTCACGATGAAGGGCAGACTTGCTGGCAGCAACACCGACCAGAAAAGCCGGAAGCCGCTTGCTCCCAGGTTGCGTCCGGCCATGCCGTAGATTTTTGGCATCTGCTTGCGGCCGTCCTCCATGGCGATGGTCACCGAGAGCAGCGAGCCCATCAGCACGACAAAGAGGATAGCCTTTTCCGTCAGTCCAAACCACAGAACCGCCAGCGGAATCCAGCAGATGCTGGGCAGGGATTGCAAGCTCACGAGCAAACCGCCCAGCGTGTCTTCAAGGAACTTGCTGCTCGACACGGCCAAGCCCAGGATCATGCCGAGCACGACCGACAAACTATAGCCGATGAGCATGCGCTTCATGGTGACCGCGATGCCAATCCAGAAACTGTGGTCGGCAAAGCCGTCCCACAAGGCATGCCCAACTCCCCAGGGCGGAGGAAAAAGATACGGTGGCCAAATGCGCAGCTTCGCCAGGAGGGCCCAGACGCCGAGAAGCGCCGCATAGAAGATTACTTGTCTAGCCAACTTTTTCATCGGCGTACTCCGCTTCCAGGGACTTGTTGATTTCGCTGCGCAGGCAACTCATAATCTCTCCCGCCGTTCGTGCGACGTCGGCCTGTTCCATATGACGTGGCCGCGGCAGGTTCACCGAAAATTCCTGCTTCACGCGTCCCGGGCGAAATGTCATCAGCAGCACGCGGTCTCCCAGCCTTACGGCCTCGCGCACATTGTGGGTAACGAAGATAATGGTGCGGCCGGTTTCGGACCAAAGGCGCTCCAACTCGTCGTGCAGCAGGTCGCGAGTTTGCGCGTCGAGCGCGGCGAAGGGCTCGTCCATCAGCAGGACGTCGGGCTCAGTGGCCAGGGCTCGCGCTAATGCGACTCGCTGCTTCATGCCGCCGGAGAGTTGATGGATGTAGCTGTCCCTGAACTTCGAAAGATGGACAAGCCGCAAATAGTACTGCACCCTCTCCTCGCGCTCGGCCTTAGGGATGTCCTTCATCTTCATGCCGAACTCGACGTTGCCGCCGACCGTCAGCCACGGAAACAGGCCGAGTTCCTGAAAGATCAGGATGCGATCGGTACCCGGGCCACTTACCGGCACGCCATCCACGAGAACCTTGCCCGATGTCTGGGGATTCAAGCCCGCGATCAGGTGCAACAGCGTGGACTTGCCGCATCCCGACGGACCGACGATGCAAAGAAACTCTCCCGGCTTCACTTCCAGACTGATATTGTCGAGCGCCAGCAAACGCTCTCCCGAAGTCGTCTTGTAGCTGAGCGAAATGGCATCCAGCGCGACCTTCGGAACAACCACTTCCGCGACCGGGCGCACCGGAAACGGAGTTACCGAGGAAGCCGGTTTCCCGTGGAACACATTCGCGCGCACGCCCGTGCGCAGGCTGGTTGGAACTGCCGCGGGATACGCCTTTTGTGGACTCGAGTTCATTGGATTGCCTTCTTCCCTTTTTCCGCTAAGACCTGGTTCAAGAGCGACAGATCGTACAGACTCGACAGATCGGGCATCTGGCGCCCGAGAAAACCAGCGTCAAATGCGGACTTCGCAGCGGTCATCAGCGACCCGCGCAGCGGGTCATAGGTCGGCGTCATGCGCCCAAAAGCTTCATCCAGCACCGCATCCGGCAGCGCTTTTCCCGTCTCCTTGGCGATCTGCTGGTTGAGAATTTTCTTTGCCTCGGGCAAGTGGCCGTTGATCCAGTCGGTCAAATCCACGTGCGCCCGGATCCAATTCTTCACCAGATCGGGATGTTCCTTCAGAAACTGCGTGCGGACAATCAGATGAGCGGCAATGAACTGACCGTTCGGCCAGAGAGTGCGCTCGTCCAGGAACAAGCGGCCATTCCCGTCCTTGATCAGCCGCGTTGCCCAGGGCTCAGGTGCCCATGCGCCATCCAACTCCTTCTTCAGAAACAGCGTCAGCTGGTCGGGATTCGCCAGTGGAATTACCTGCACATCTCCGCCCTTATCGGTGGATTTCATGCCGTGCGCTTTCAACCACGCGCGCAGCGCCACGTCCTGGGTGTTGCCCATCTGCGGGGAAGCAACCTTCTTGCCATGAAAATCCTCGGGCTTCTGAATACCGGAATCGTTGCGCACCACCAGCGACGCTCCGCCACTGGTCGCACCCGCCACAATCCGGAGCGCCTCTCCATTGGAGCGAACGTATCCAGAAATGGCCGGGTTCGGGCCGATATACGTCATGTCAATCGCCCCGGCAAATAAGGCTTCTATCGCCGAGGGCCCAGCATTGAAACTTTTCCACTCTATCTTGACTTGGGGCCCCATCGCCTTCTCGAACCACCCGTTGTTCTTGCCCACCATCGCCTGGGGGTGCGTGATATTGGGAAATGCGCCCACGCGCAGGACAGTCTGGGCGCCGGCCAATGCGCCCAGTAAGAAAAACGAACAGACGGAAGCGACAAGACTCCGCTTAATCATTGCCCACGCCTCGCGCCACCATCGGCAGAACACTGGGCTCGGTTTTCTTCTTCTTGTCGATCTTCCTGTTCCTCATCTTCTTCCGGTGGCTGACGTTCGGACGGGAACCAGCAGGCTCGCGGCTGATCAGGTCGGCCAGCGTCGTATTCTCCAGAATCTTGGCGGCCGCGTCCCGCACTTCCAGAAACACTCGGTAGAGGGCACTGTGGTCCGCGTCGCGACTGATCAGAACGCGCAACTGATCCGCATCGCCAAACGGCGCCAGCGGCCCGTCAATCAAACGGATGATTTCGCTCAACCGGATCTCCGATGGCGCCCGGCGCAACCGGTATCCGCCCTTGGCGCCGCGTACGCTCTCGACGAGGCGCGCATTTTTCAGTTCCAACAGAATCAGCTCCAGAAACTTTTCCGGCAGATTCTCTTCGTACGCGATGTCGCGAATGCGTATCGCACCTTGCGTGTAACGCCGGGTCAGCACCATCATCGCCTGCAACGCATAGAGCCCTTTTTGGGAAATCTTCACAGCGCCTTCTCCCCCGACTATCCCTATGTCACTGATAGGCATTATAGAAAAGGCAAGCGCACAGCCAAAGCACTAAATTTCCCCGCTTGGGTCAGTCCTGTGATTTCAGTAGGTTACCGCTGGGAGAGTGATTCGAACAGAGCGCTCTTGTGCAAGGCTTTGCACTTTTGGAAGGCGGGATTTCCCTTGACGGGCGCCGCTTTCAGGGGAGACCCGCCTCAGCGCAAGCGCAAAATCTCGACCGTGATGTTGTCCGGGCCGCCGCGGTCCCGAGCCAGCTCGATCAGCTCGCGGGCTGCCTGTTCCGCGCTTTTATTTTCCACCAAGTCAAGAATCTCGGGGTCGCGAACCTGCCCCCACAATCCATCCGTGCAGATCACCAGCACATCCTCCGGGCGCAGGGGCTCCGGGTGTCCGGGCGAGTCTATGACGAGGTCGGGGTTCGTGCCCAAGGCTGCGGTCAGAATGTTCCGTTGCGGATGATGCTCCGCCTCTTCCGGGCTGATCATCCCCGACTCCACCAGCCGCCCTACATAGGAGTGGTCGCGCGTTACCTTCGTAATCTGGCCTTGGCGGATCAGGTAGAGCCGGGTGTCGCCAACATGCACGTAATAGAGCGCGTCAGAGTCCGCATGCCCGTGCGCACCCCTGACGATCGCCGCGGCGGTGCAGGTCGTTCCCATGCCCCGCAGTTCCGGATGTGCAAAGCTGTATTGTCTGATCTGCTGGTGGGCCGCCTGCAAGGCTTCGATTAGCGCTTGCTGCGGGTCGTCGCTGGTAAAGTCGCGATAGACCGCCAGCAACGTTTCCACCGCCAGCCGGCTAGCCTCCTGACCGCCTTCGTAGCCGCCCATGCCGTCCGCTACGACCGCCAATCGCCCCTTGCGCAGGAACTGCCCGTCGTCTTCCGGCTCCCAATAGCCAAACGAATCCTCGTTATTTTGGCGCAGGCAGCCGATGTCGGACTGGGTCGATAGTTCAATTCCAGTGCGAACTTTCATCCGAGCACGACTTCAATCGAGGGAGTGAAAAGCATAGGCAACGACCGCGTTCACGGGCAAGCTTAGGATTATAAGGGTTGCGGGCGGGACGCTCAAACAGATGGGGTGCTAGAAATGGCAGGTTTAGACAGAGCAGAGCGGATCAAAAAGGAGACGAGGACGGCAGCCAGGCAGCCGTCCCCGCGGATCAAAGAATCAAGTGCCTACGCTAAGACGCCGGACCACATTGGGCGGTCGGGTTGTTGGCGATGCCACTCGGATATGGGTAGACAGGGCTACCGGCCGACGACGCGACCGGGATATACACTGGCTGGGATGTAATTCCCTCAAACGTAACTGTCACCTGGTAATCGCCGGTATAGAACCAGGAGGGATTTTTCGGGTCCGTTGCGACATCCTCCCATGTGCACGTGGCAGGTTCCACCGAAGTGACCAACCCGGTGACGCTGATTTCAGCGGTCCCCTGGGTCGCGCTCTGGGGGCACGGGACGCCATAGCACGGAGCAGGTAGCGGGTTGTTGAAGACATCCACGTTATGGACCGGATCAACGATCATGGTGTAGGTAACCTCGTTCGTAAGATCCTTGGTCTGACCGCTGCTGTAGTTGCCGATCGCCTGTAACTGGATCGTGCCCCCGTTACCCTGCAAGTTGAAAAATCCAGACTGACCCGTAGGGGCCACTCCATTTATCAAGCTGGCGCCAAGCGTGATGGACCGCAGGTGGTTGGTGGTTTGTAAGGCGTTGCAGCCCAGCATGCTGAAGACTAGCAGCGCGCAAGCCAACGCGGCAAAGAGAGTTTTACGTTTCACCGCTGAGTACCTCCAAAAGGAAATCTTCCGCATCGTCGCAGCATCCGTCATACGAGGCAAGGTAACCAAAGTCACTGCACTGCTCGGACGTGAGCCTCTGTCCGATCGCGTATGCATAGGACCTTACGTTGCAAAAGTGCGATGGCAGAAGTCAGCGGTCATCTACAATCTCCTCATGCCCGAGTCCAAGTCCGATCCACCGACGCCTCCTCCACCTTCACCTGAGCCGATCACCGAGTTTCACATTGGCGACGAATTCGGAACCGCCAAGCGCAATCTCCCGCCCGCCGGCATTGTCATGATCTGCATCGCCGCGGTCGCAGTGATTGTGGGAATTTTCGCTTTCAAGGAACGACCGAAGCCGCAGGGAGCGGGTTCCATCAATTTCGTCGCTGCCGCCGAAGTACCCGGTCAGAATATGATTCTGGCCGCCATAACTTTCACGCTGCGAAACACGGCGGACAGACCGCTGTGGATTCACACGCTCAAAGCGCAGCTCACCACCGCCGATGGTGCAACCTTCGACGATAATGCCGCTTCAGTCGTGGATCTCGACCGCTATTACCAGGCATTCCCGGCCCTGAAAGAAAGTTCCGAGCCGCCGCTTTCGCCCGAAACCAAGCTGCTGGCCGGAGCCGAACAGAGAGGAACGATCATTGTCGGTTTCAAGGTCACCAAAGAGGCCTTCGATCAGCGCAAATCTCTGTCCGTCGCGATTCAACCCTACGACCAGGCGTTGCCCGTGGTGCTGAAATGATGCAAGGGAGCGACGGGCGTCTCGCGGGCCTGCCGGTTTTGCCGAAACCCCGAGCGAAGCCGAGGGGGAAGTCGAAGAGTCTAGTGTGCAGCGGCCGGGCGGGGACGCCCGGCTCTCCACAAACAACTCATGCCCTCACTCATTCTCGAGTTGTTGACGCGCTTCGGCCAGAGCAGCCTTCTGCTCGCCACTCACCTTCGGATACTTCAGATTCATAGCCTTCAACGCGTCCACCACGGCCTCCGCTACCACTAGCCGCGTGAACCACTTGTTATCGGCCGGCACGACGTACCAGGGTGCGTGCTCACTCGCTGTATGCCGGATCATATCCTCATACGCCTCCTGGTATTCATCCCAGAATTGGCGTTCTTTCACATCGAATGTGGAAAACTTCCAGTTCTTGTCCGGCGTGTCCAGCCGCCCCATGAAGCGACGCCTTTGCTCTTTCTTTGAGAGATGCAGGAAGAACTTAACCACCGCGATGCCGTTCCGTGCAAGGTAGTGCTCGAAATTGCCGATATCTTCAAAGCGCTCCTGCCAGATATGTTTCGTGACCAGCGGCTTTGGTAGTTTCTGGCTCTCCAGAATCTCGGGGTGGATGCGAACCACCAGCACCTCTTCGTAATACGATCGGTTGAAGATGCCGATCCGGCCTCGCCCCGGCACGCATTTCATGCAGCGCCAAAGATAGCCATGGTGCAGTTCTTCCGCCGACGGCGCCTTAAACGACGACACATCCACACCCTGCGGATTTACACCGGACATGACGTGCTTGATGGTTCCGTCTTTCCCGGCCGCATCCATGGCCTGAAAGATCAGCAGCAGGCCCCAACGGTCCTGTGCCGCGAGAACGTCCTGCAGGAGGCTCAGTTCTTTAACGCCATCCGCGAGCAGTTTCTTGGCCTGCGGCTTCAGTTCCGACCCCAGGCCGTGCGTGTCGGCGGGGTCGTGGTCCTTGAGGCGGAAGTGTTTCCCATGTTCGATGCGGTAGCGCTTAAGCAGTTTGTCGATTTTCATAGGGTCACGTTCTGAGATTCTACCTAGTGTTGCTGCTCATAGACAGAGTTGTTCGGCGTAGGCTCGTCGTACTCGCGGCCATACTTGTTCTTGTGCGCCATACGCGGCCCCGTCGCTTCCGGAACTCTTATCACTCCCAAAGACGAAGCGTTCTCACCTATCGTGATCTCCCGGGTAAGCGGCTGCTCATTTTCCGGACCCATACCCTCGCTCCAGACGCGCAGCGTGTATCGCCCGTAGGGAACGTCCGCCAGGCTAAGTTGCCCGTCCGCGTTTGAAATGGCATACAGCGGCGTCGCTATCGTGATGATAACGGCGCTCATTTCGGGATGAATATTGCAGAAAATGTAGCTGATTCCAGGCCGATCGAATCGCACCATCCTCGAAGTGCCCGCTTCGTAGAGCCCCAGATCAAACCGTTTGCCTTCGAAGAGTGAAAAAACATTATGGAAAAAGGGATCGCGATTGGGAAACTCCACCATCGACCCAGCCGGAACCACCAGGATGTGCGGTTCGAAACTCTTGTTCTTCTGCACCAGCCGCGGGTTTTGCGCCGGACTCGCTGCCGGGCTTCCCTGCGGACCAGGCGTCGCCGTGGTCGCCTCGCCAGCGGCTCCCATCGTCGTTATTGGCGTCAGCCACACCACCGTCTCGGGTATCGCTCCATGCCGCGTCTTTCCAATCGCTGCACCGATGACCTCGACGCGCCCACGCACTGTGGCCGTCGTTACCGTTGTTGGGGCCTGCGCGTGCAACCCGGTCGCGCCGGAACACAACATCGCGGCCCAGATCAGGATCCCTCTGTGGCTCATCGTTGATAACTCACCGCTGATGGCTCATGTTAGCTTCTTACCATGCATTCTTACCATGCCGTTCCCGTCCATCGGTTCAAAAAAGAACACCCATCATCAGATTGAGGTGACTGGCACTGTTTCCGCCGTTGGTAATGGTATACGTGGTCAAATGCCGAAACTCAGCGGAAAATAACAGATCCGACCGGGGACGGTAAATCACGTTGGCAAAGCTTCCTTGATTCCTCGCCAGCGTCGCGTCCCCGTAAGACTGCGGGTACGGGAAATATCTCAGATCGTTGGCATACGGATTATCCATTCCAAACGCGGCATTGAACTCCCATTTACTCGCGGGCCGGTATTTCAATTGCGCCCAGCCGCCAACCGAGTTCAGCGCTTGCACTTGCGTGTTGGCCGATGCGGGGTCGCCGCTAAACAATATGCTGCGTCCAATGCCGCCGTACAGTCCGCCAAGGGCCCGGCCTCGATAAAGTTTTCCGCTCAACGAAAACTGGTGGCTAAGTGGCAGTTCGATGTCCGTCATTCCGGCCCAGCCATCGACGGTCCGGCTGAAACCATAATCCTGCCGGCTGTAGAATCCTCCCACGCCCAGTCGCAACGGCTGTCCGAAGACATTTCGCGTCCATGCGATCCGTGTGCCGTATGCGGGTTGCCGCGACGCTTCGCCGGGTCCCGCCAGACGATACGAACTTGAGTTGGGCGCTTCCCCGCTCACCGGATCCAGAATCCCTCCTTGAAATATCAGGCTCGATTCTTCTCCCAAAGTCACTCTGTGTTCGACGCGTATCTGCGGTACCCAAGCCCACAAGTTCCCTGCCGAGGAGAGCGCCGGAACCGCCAGCGATGCAAACGACGTCGGCGAATTCGGTGAGAAGAAGATCGCATCCTGCCCGACCACAATCGAGGTGTTCGTCCAGTCCATCCGCATCGTGGCCGTCCGCAACCGCACGAGGCCGGAGTCGATCCCGTTGGGAACCGGAGGGAATCCGCCCGACAGATCGAGTTGCAGGTCTGCCCTAGTCTTCGCGCCGGCCACGGCCGGACCGAAGGCCTCGAATCCGATCTCCGACTGCCGCAATGTCGCGCCGAAGCTTCCTCCTGAATCGCCCGCGGGCCTGGCGTAGGCGAGTGTGGGAAGATCGATGCTATCTACCACACCTTGATTGCTCACCAGGTTCATCAACACGATACCCGACAGCCGCAACCGGTACTTCGAGGCGCTTTCCACCTTCGTCTGATATTGATCGTCCACCCTTCCGCTTAGCAGTTGGTATTCCTCTTCGAGGTTGGCCGCGTGCTCGCCCTTTTTTCGATCTACCCTCTGGTCTTCTTTCTGATCTTCTTTCTGACCTTCTGGAAGTTGATCTTCCGGCACGGCGCTCTGCAAGCCGTTCTGCAGGCTTACCGCGACCGCCTCGGAGTTGCTAATCTTTGACTTCGCCACCGCGTCCCGCAACTGCGCATTTCGCGGTGCTCCGCCGCGGACCTCGTCCAACTCCCGGCGCAGTTCCGCCGTTTCCGCGCGGGCCTGCTGCCAGTCGGAGCGCATGCCGGCGATCGCAGCCTGCAATTCGCGAACCTGGTCGCGCAACTCGCGCACCGAATCATTCAGCGAGTCATTCGGTGTCCACGGAGAAGGCAGTTCTGCCCGATTCGCAGCTTCCTGCGCGACGCCGGATGCGGTCCACGCCATCACGCTCATCAACATCACCCAGCGCAACAAAAAGTTGACCCAGCGCTTCTCGCTCTTACTCATATTGCCTCCGGCCCTCAGCACACTATTCTGAATTTAGAGTCTTCAACTCCAGGCACGCAATTTGGATTTGCAGATCACGGAGTGCTCAGCAGTCCGCGAAACTTCAATCTCCGGTGTCGGCGCCTGAAGGCGCCTTCATGATGCAGCATCTGGCGGCATCGTTGAAGCGATGTCCTGATACGAAGCTCACCTTCGCCGTGGTCTGAAATTATGCCGTTTACGTAACACGTCGGCCTGCCAAGATATTTTCCGCCGAGGGATTCAGCGGAATGCTTACGCGGAATGTCGTTCCCGAAGCCGACGTGTGCTCGACCGCGACGTCGCCCCCGTGGTCCTGCAGAATCTTCTGCACCACCGTCAATCCCATCCCGGTACCATTTTCCTTGCCGTGGCTCACGAACGGCTCGAACAGCCGGTCACGCACCGCGTCGGCGATTCCTGGACCGTTGTCCGCGATGCGAATTTCCAGACTCTCGCCCTGGCGTCGCAGTCCGATATCGATTCTCCCGGAATCCGCCGGCACCGCCTCGCAAGCGTTCAACAGTAAGTTCAGCAAGGCGCGCTCCAGTTTCTTGAAATCGAACCAGCCCTCGCTCGACCCCTCCCCGGAGATGCGAATCCGGATGCGCTGGAATTCCGGATGCGCCTTCACCCCCTGCACCGCTCGATCCGCCGCCGAGCGAACGTCGCCGTAGGTGGGACGCAGCGACTCCCGTGTGCGCGAGAATTCGAGCAGCGACTCGATCAACTCCGTCATCTGGTTGACGGCAATCCGTATTTCGGCGTAGAGATCCTCGCGCTGCCCCGGCGTCAAGTTGCTTTCACAAAGAAATTCCGCGTTGGCCATGACCGCCGCTAGCGAATGGCGCAGATCGTGCGAGATCGAACTAGCCATCCGCCCGATCGTTGCCAGCCGTTCCGCGTCCAGCAACTCCCTTTGCGTTTTCTGCAGATTCCTTCTCATGCGGTCGAAGGTTCCGGTGACCTCCGCGACTTCGTCTCCGCCTTGCGCCGGCAGCGGATACGCGTAGTCTCCCTGCTCCAGCGCGCGGACGCCCGCCACCAGATTCTCCAGCGGACGCGTAAAGGTGTGCGAGATCAGAAAAACCAGGAGGCCCCCCGCCAGCACCGCCGTTAGGCCGAGCGCCAGCAGCAATTCGTTGAGACGGCTCAAGAATGCAGTCGCCCGATCGAACGACTTCAACACCCAGAGATTCAACGCTGGTAGGCCCGGCGTGGGCAATTCCAGTGCGGTCGCCAAAAACGTCTCCCCGCCCAGCGGGATTTGATCGCCCTGCGGCGGGCCGCCAGCGGCCGTTCTCGGCGCCACGCGCAGCAACTCCGATTCCTGGGCGGGCTTCAGAGTGCTTCGCACAATCAAATCTCCATAACGAAACGCGACTTCGCTGGCGGCCACGCGGCTCAGGTCGTGGGCAACGCGGTCGTCGATTTCGTAACCCAGCAGCAGGTATCCCAGAATCTGGCGCCCGCTCGCTGGACCAAAATAAATATCCTGGAGGAAAACTTCGTAGAGGTGCCCTTCGACGTACCACCAGTGCCGCGTCTCTTCGCGCGAGATCACGGTTGGGAAGAAATCCTGGCCCTGACGAACCGTGATCTCCGGCGAAGTGGCCTGCAGCGCCATCACCTTGCCGGAGGAATCGGCCAACAGCAGCAGGTCGCTGCCCGCCAGTTGCCATAAGTCACGCGATGCGTCCTGGATGGTTGCTGGATCGCGAGTGGTCATCAGCGCGCGCACATTCGGCAGGTCGGCCAGCAGCGCCGCCGAGCGCTCGAGCGTGATTTCCCTCTGTTGCTGAAAGTTGTGAAATGCGGAAACGGAATTCTCGAGGTCGTGCTGGATTCCGAGGCGCACCTCCTGTTGCACAGTGTGCCGCACCACCAGCAGCGTCGTAAAGGTCAGCGCCGCCGATACAACTACCATGGAAAGCAGGAACTTGGTCCGCAACCGAATTCCGCCCATGGTTAAACCTCGATCTCGCTCTATTGAATCCCGCGTCTTCTGGTGGAGTGCCGGGCGTCCCCGCGCGGCCTCGTCCCTGGTGGACGGGAGAGGACACCTGTCGCTCCGTTCGTACGTTACGATGTCGAAGATCGCTTACGGGACAAACTTGTAACCCGAACTATGTACCGTGCGAAAGTGCAGAGGGTTCGCGGGGTCCTTCTCCAGTTTCTGCCGCAATCGTAGGATGTGGTTATCCACTGTCCGCGTGCTCGGATAATTGCGGTATCCCCAAACGAAGTTCAGCAACTCCTCACGCGATAGCACGCGCTCCGCGTTCTGGATCATGAACTTCAGCACCTTGAACTCTTGCGAAGTCAACTGCACCAAGTTTCCGTCCCGCCACAATTCCATCTTCGTGAAATCAACTTTCACGTCACCAAATTTGAAAGTCTCGGTCAGCGGAGTCCGCGTCGACCGCCGCATCGCCGTCCTCACCCGCGCCAGAAGTTCTCGCGGACTGAACGGCTTGGTTACGTAGTCGTGCGCGCCCAATTCCAGCAGCAGCACCTTGTCCATCACTTCCGTTCGGGCACTAAGAATGATGATCGGCAACGAAGGAGCAATCTGGCTGATTTCGCGGCACACGTCCTGCCCAGGCGTCCCCGGCAGGCTCAGGTCGAGCACCAGCACGGCTGGCGCCGCCGCCCGAAACATCTCTAGACCCGCCGCGCCATTCCCCGCGATATCCACCGCGAAGCCTTCGCCCTCAAACAACCGTTTCAAAGCCTTCTGGACGGCGCGGTCATCCTCAATCACCAGGATCCGCTCCGAATTGGCCGGAACCGCTTCCATTGTCATCGTTGCCGCCGCCACTGCTGAAGATATGTTCCTGTTCACAGCCGCCCTCGGACCTGGTAATCGGAAATCATACCCCTAAACTGTAGCCTGATATCAGGTTAATGGCACATTTCGGGATGGAAAGTAACAGGAATTTGACAATTTGTTGACAAGTGCGAAGGCAGCCGCCGAAAACATACAGTCCAACGGTGCTACTGGGCAAGTCCGAGAAATGTTCTCTTGCGTTTTTCGTCGCCGAAGGCCGGACCCAAGCATTGGGACCTGCCGAATGCTCTTTCTATGCTAGGATTTCTTGTTCCAGGAGCACTATCAGCCTCGGCTCGTCTTCCTGGGCACAGGTCGAAGGAACTCGGCAAACGCCACCTGAATGGAACCACCAATGACCTTTCGCCAATCGACTCTCCCGGGGATTGTCCTGGCGATGCTGGTCACGGCCATGCTCGTCGCCTGCGGCGATCCCAAATACCAGCCTCCCGCGATTATGCTTGCATTTAGCCAGGGATTTATTCCCCCCGCTTCGCTCAATACGGGCGCTTACGCTGGTATCGCAGCGACCGTGACCAACGACCCCAAGAACGGAGGAGTGGGTTTTTCCTGCACGCCCAACACTCCCTTCGGAGCGTGTGGCACATTTTCCCCCACATCGGCAGGCAGTGGTATCCCCGTCTGTTACCTGGCCCCCGATTCGGTCCCGAACGGAAATACCGTGACCGTAACTGCAACTTCGGCATCCGATCCCACGAAGTCGATCTCGGGCACGATCACCATCGTGAATACTGGAGTTCCGAACCCCTGTCCTTGACTCCACGGTTCGGTTCCATGGCAAAGAGCAATATTGCAACTGAGAACTAAAAGCTGAGTTGATAGCCGACAACCACGACCCGTCCCCGCCGTCATTTGACTTCCCGTCACTTGCCGCCCAAAATAGAGCTAGTTCTTTGAAGGCCCATCCCACAAAGTGGGGGCGTCACGGCTTCGACGGAGATGCTTGCGGCCGAGAGGCATGCCGGGGTGCACACACCCGTGATCGCGTGCAAAATGATAATTGCCAATCAACAGATGGCATACGCAGCCTAACTAGTTTAGGCAGCCGTTCTCCGCAGCTTTGCCCGTGGGCTGCGAGCGAACGTCACACAGCGGGCTGCTCTTCTCTGCTACGTCTGGGCAGAGAGGCTAAGATCTCAGGCTAGCGCCGACTGTTTCTTGTCCGTTCTGAGCAGTTGTCGCGAACGTCCTGGGGTAATGCCCAGGGCAGGAACCGGAATAAGCATGTAGTCTCTTGACCAGTAACATTTTCGGACGCGGGTTCGACTCCCGCCGCCTCCACCACTATATCTTCACTATTTTCTTATATTTACGAACTGTGGTCAATTGTTGTGCCGCTTGAGTACTGCTGCTTTGGGACTGCACCACAAGGTTGCGTTCAACTGCAGGGTATAGGATCCAAGTGCGACAGTGTGGACTGTGGCGCGATCGATTATGCTTCCTGAGTCCTCATAGACGAATTGGCCGTCCTGTAGTCAGCGCACCGCCACCCTAACCCCTGCGAACAAGCAACTAGTTGCCCAGAGGCCGCGCAAACGAAGCCTTGCGTCTGCTATTGCGGCGGAGCGGGCGGAGAGGCAGCCATCTTGCGGACTAGGTCATCGGCTTTCTCGTGCAGCTCGCGGACTTGGGCAAACTCCCGCTGCGACTCCGCCGTCTTCCCCATGTCCTGGTAGACGTGCGCCAACCGGTAGTGAGCGTCGGGCTGAGCGGGATCCAATTTCACCGCATGCTGGAGCGCGGCCACGGCCTCGTCGTAGCGCTTCTGCTGCGTGAGAATCGTCCCCAAATCCAGGTAGGCAATACGAATATCGTCTTGCAGTCTTGTGGCCTTGCCCAGCAGCGCAAGAGCCTCCTCTGGATGGTTCTGCTTCATCTCGATATCGCCCAGGTACGCCAGCGCCTGGGCGTGGCTGGAATCGACGGACAATTCGTTCTCGAACTCGCGCCGGGCATCGTCGTACTGATGTGACTTCCAATACAGGTAACCCAGGCCAAAATGCACGTTCGGTTCGTGCGGTGAGACTTTCACCGCCGCCTGGAATTCGGCGATGGCGTCGGGCGTCCTTCCTAGCCCATCCAGTGCCTGGCCGGTCAGCACATGAGCGGCGGGCGAATCGGGGTTCCGCTCCAGAATCTGACGGAATTCGTCGAGCGCGCACGAATACTGCTTGGCCCACAAGCAGCTTTGCGCCAGGATCTGATGCAAGTCGGTGTTGTCTGGATCGGACTTTAGGGCGCTCTTAAGGGGCTCGACGGCATCCGCAAAGCGCTTGGCGCCATAGCAACTGAAACCCAGCAGCGTTCGCGCCTGCATGTTCTTTGGTTCCATTTTCAACGCGGCCGTCAGGGGAGAAATGGCCGCGTCGAAGTGTCCCTGCTTAAATTCGGCCAAGCCAAGATTCAACTGCACGCCGGGCAATTTCGAGTTCAGGGCAAGTGCCTTCTTGTAAGCGGAAGCCGCTTCGTCGTACTTCTGTTCCTTGGAAAGGACCACGCCCAAGCTCGCGAAGGCAGCCGCATCTTTCGGATTTCGCTTGGTTACGGCACGCCAGACCTGGGCAGCCTCGGCCAGTTTCCCCTGTTGTTCGAGGGCGATCGCTTGGGCGGGACTGGGCTCTTGGCCGCGCGCAGCGCCCGACAACACCAGCACAACCGCAGCCAGTTGTAGCTTCCAGTTGGTCATGCCAAGTCACAGTGCGCGTGAGGTAGATTCGTAGAGGAAAACTTCAAGAACGATCCGTGCCCGACCAAACAACTTATCGCTTCTTCGGTTCTTTCGCAACTCTCTATAACTGGGCCGCGATTCGCGGAGCGGGACTGTGTATGCTTTGGCCACAAAAAATGTTGCCCCGCTCCCAGCCGTTTCTCTGGGAGCGGGGCAAGTTGGTTTCTGACGCGATCTAGAAGATCAACTTCGCGCCAAGCTGGAATACACGAGGATCGAAGGCACCAGTCACTGCTCCGAAGTTACCGGCCCCCTGGTTGACGCTGATACCGCCATTCTGACCTGATCCACCAAACTGCGTGTGGTTCCAAGTATTGAAGCTCTCGGCCCGGAACTCAAACCTGGAACCGCGAGATTCACTGATGATGAAGCTCTTAAACAGAGAGAGGTTCCAGTTATCGCGGCCAGGTCCACGTAGTCCGTCGAATCCAAGGGTCCCCCACTCTCCTGCTGCTGGAGTCGAGAAGGCGGCTGGATTGAACCACGCGCTTTTAGCTTTCGGATACGAGATGCTCCCAGTCAAATCTGGACGGTTGGAGGCATCACCGCCTGGGAAGATGCTGGCAACGTTGTGTGCGTTGACGCCGAGGTTGAGCGGTGCGCCCGACTCCAGCGAGACGATGCCGGAGAATTCCCATCCTCCCAGCACGGTCTTCATCAGGTGATCGGAACTATTCTTGAGGAACGGAATGTCGTACACAAAGTTGACGAAAGCGACGTTCTTGCGGTCGAGGACCGACGGCCCGACATCGTAGCGCCAATTCTGGTACGGGTTGGTCACAGCGTCCAGATCCCAGCCATTGCCGCTGCTGCCCGTACTGGGATCGATGGAGCGAGACAGGGTGTAGGCGACCTGCAGGGTTAGGTCGTGAGCGATCCGCCCATGCAGTTCAACCTGCAGCGAATTGTAATGGGAGTTGCCCCCATTTTCGGCCATCTTAATGGAATTGTATCCCTGGTAGGGCACCAACGAATTGAATGCCGGTTGAGCGCCAGGACACTGCGTTTTGTCGGTCAAGCACGCTAACTCGGCTGCGGGAGGTAGATTGATCTCCTCCCAATAGCTTTCATGCCTGTCCCGGCTGCCGACATAGGACACCGAAAACACAGCGTTGTTTCCGATGGCTTGCTGAACGCCCGCGCTGTACTGCGTGTTCCGCGGCGGAGGATAGTTCTTGTTAATTCCGACCACCCCGGCTGGCACGATTGGAACGGTAATCTCGCTTCCGCCCCATTGAAAGTGAGGGTCGGAGAACAGGACGTTACTCGCCCCCAAAGCATACCCGTACGGCGGGTTGGTCGCGCCGTTGTACATGTCATTCCCTTGAACGCGCTCGTACATGAGGCCGACACCGCCGCGAATTACAGTCTTACCGTTGCCGGCGAGGTCGTAGGCAAAGCCGAAACGCGGCCCGAAGTTCGCCCAGGAATTGTCCGCAAGCCCTTTGGGATTTCCGTTCTTGCCGCCAACGCCCATCCCGTTCAGGTAGAACTGATAGCCTTGCAGCGCTTGGACCGGGCTTGTGCCCAAGCCAGGGCTCGTGGAAGCAATCTGCGTATAAGTAGCGTCCGTCCATTGGGGCGCATTGGCCGGGTTATATTGGTTGGGATAGAAGTTCGTTTGGTTGCTGTTGGCTTCATACGTGTGCGGAATTCCATCCCAGCGCAAGCCCAGGTTCAGAGTGAGCCGGTGGTTTACGCGCCAGTTGTCCTGAATGTAGGCATCTGGGGAAACGGCGTCCCAGGTACCCGTGCCCTTGTAACCATTCTCGGCATAATGCTGTGCGTCGCCCAGGATGAAGTCGGCATAGTCCAGTCCGCAGGTTACTGTCGTCGAGCCACTGCATCCCGCGGGACTGGTAGCCGATCCGTCAAAAGTGAAGCCACCTTGGGTTTCGGCAAAGTAGTCTTGCACCTTCTTGTAGAGCGCCCAGCCAAATCCAAACTTGAGCTGATGTGCTCCCTTTACCCAGGACAGATCATCGCGAACTTGATAGTCATCCGCGGTGTTGTTCCACGGCAGCCAGTTCACGCTGTAGTGAGTGTTGGTACTCCCGGACAAATTGATGTCGGGGATGCGGTCGTCAACATTGGTTCCGGTGAAGATCCGGTTCGATCCCTCCGTGAAGCCCGTGATATTCGTTGCCGAATATATGCCTTGGGGCAGGATGGCAATGCGATTGCCGTCGTAGTTGAAGGCAATCTCGTTGAGCAGGTTTGGCCGAATCGAGTAGGTTGCGTGCACCACCGCGCTGTAGGAGGGATTACCGAACGTGTTACCGACGGTCGGGACGCCGTCGCCGCTCCACATTGTCTCACCGTATGTTTGCGAGGCTTGATCGGAAATCCAATGGCCGAAGATGGAGAACTTGTCCGAAAAGTGATGGTCAATACGAGCAATCTCTTCCTTGCCGTAAGTGGGCTGTTTGTTGCCGCCAATGAACTGCCAGGTAGCAACATCCGTGGGTTGCGGGAAAATTCCCGCACCCAATAGAGCGGCGGCATTGGGATTCACCGCGCAACTTGGGATGGTGTTGGTAGGAAATGCCCCTGTTCCGGCCAAGCCATTAAGAGTAGCTTGTTCTGCGCCCGAGCACGCTGTATCGAGGCTTGCGATGTTGGCCGGCACTACCATGTTAAGTGGGTTGCCGTTTGCGAGAGTACTCGGCAGCACAACGTCGCCGGCCGAGTCAGGATACATGCTCGCCAAAGGCACCGTCGGGGTATAGAGTCCCCCTTGGATGTAGCGCCTCCACTCCATGTTGTAGAAGAAGAAAGTTTTGGGGTTGGTTGGGTGGAACGAAACTGGCCCGCCTACATTGAATCCAAAGTCGTTGAAGCGAAGCTCCTGAGTCGGGGTTCCCGCCTGGTGCATATAGTTCTGGGCGTCGAGAGCATCGTTGCGTCCAAAGTAAAACGCTGTCGCATGAAGCTGCTTGGTGCCCCCCTTGATGACCATGCTGATCGTGCCCGCCGAAGACAGGCCGTATTCGGCGCTGTAGTTCGACGTCATGGTACGGAATTCGGCGATGGCATCCTCCGAGGGAAGCACATCAGCCCCGCCGCCGCCGCCACGGTCTGCCGCTTCGCCACCGTCCACCAGCCACATATTGTGGCTGACGCGCTGGCCATTGAAACTCACGTTGAAATCGCTGCCAGCAGAAGTCGGAACCATGAAATCCGCTTGAATGCTCGAAGCGCCAGGCGTGAGGGCCTCCAGTGAGAACACGCTTCGGCCGTTGGTTGCCAGCTGCGTCACCTGCTGGCCGGTGATCACGTCGCTGACCTCGCCGGTGTCGGTTTGAACGGCGACGGCGGTCGCTTCCACCGTGACCGTTTCTTGCGCGCTGCCGACTTCCAGCTTGAAGTCAACACGCGTGTGGTCGCCGACGTTCAACATTATGCCCTTCTGCTCGCCGGCTTTGAAACCTTTGGCTTCAGCACGGACAACGTAATGTCCAATATGCAGGTCGGGAGCCGCGTACTGGCCATCGCCGCTAGTGCTCACAGCGGTGGTGATGTTCGTATCGGTATTGGTGAGCGTCACCTTGACACTAGGAACCGAAGCTCCCGACGGGTCAGTGACCGATCCCACGATGGTTGCCTCTTGACCAAACGCGCAGAGAGCGCTGGCAAGGAGAAACAGAAAGAGAACCGCGCAATGAAGTCGGTTGCGTTGCACTCGATCCCTGCTATTCCTTTCAAAAATTCTCAACAAGCTGCACATCATGTCCGTTCCTCCTCTGACTGCTAACTTCTTGATAATTCAAAAAATCGTTTTTCTACTCTCCCGGTAACGTTAACGCTACTAGGAAAGCATTATTTAGCTCCGGTAGTGTTGCCGTTGTCAAGAAAAATTTAGATTAGGCGTAACGAATCTTTAAATCGGATTTGTGAATCCAAAAAACCATTTTTTTCATCTGCTCGCGAATCCATAAAATCATATTTCGCAGCGCAAATTGCGACCAGTATTCACCTTCAAAGTGAGCTTTGGGGTGGGTAAGGTGCCGGTAAGAAGCACGGGAAGCGGAAATCGGGAGTCTTTGTCGGTTCGCGCTTCTTCTACTCGTGGGACGGGACGTGGTTACTACGGTGGTTACGAAGGTTCAGCTTTACCGGCGCCAGTCGAATCTCCCGGAAGAGTTGCAGGTTCGAGGACATTACGACGCCGGGACTGAGGTGAACCGTCGGCGTCAAGGATGCCTTGCTCGTGAGGTGGTCGGCCATGAGGCGGACCGCGATTTGTCCTTGACGATAGGGTTGCTGGTAAATCGAGGCGGAGATCGTTCCGCGCTGAAAGTAAGGAGCCATTTCCGCGAATAAGTCGGTCGTGATTAACCTTACCTTTCCTGCCAAACCCCGTGCTCCGAGAGCGCGACACACGGGAAGACAGTTGACCGTATTCACGTAGAGCCCGGCAAGGTTGGGCACGCGGCCTAGAAGTTCAAACGTCTTCTGGAAACTCTCATCTTCGTCTTCATGCCCTTCGATGATGCCGGCAATGTTCCCGCCGGGGCAATACCGTGGAAATGAATCCGAAAAGCCATCGGTCTTCTTGCGGTGGTCGGTGGCCGCGAGCATGCCCGCAACGACCGCGACCTTGGACTTTGGCGGGAGAAACTTGCCCATCAACTCGCCGGCGAGACAACCATTCCGCCACGGCTCCACGCAAACGATACTGGAGCGGTGACTCTCCGGGGCATCGGTGGAAACACAAACCACGCGAACTCCCTTTTCCTCTGCGGCGTCGATCAGGGGCGACAGACCTCCCGGATTTCCAGCGGCGATAACGATTCCGTTGACCTCACTCTTGAGGAGCTGCCGGAACGCTCTGGTGTCGTCTTCACCCAAGGCACGCACTGGGCGATACTCAAACTGGACGCCAAGCTGTGCCATCCGACGGGCTTCGTCGAGCACTCCGCTCCAAAGCTGATCGTAGAAGAAGTGGATTTCCCGGGGTAAGCACACTCCTACGCGGGCGCCTGCCTTGACTGCAGACAACGCGCGCGCTGCCAGGTTCGGCGTGTAACCGATCTGCCGGGCGATCCGCAAAATCCGTTGGCGGGTTGCTTCTCTGATCCCATTGCGTCCGTGCAAGGCCCGATCCACGGTCCCAATCGAAACACTTGCCAGTTCGGCGATCCGGTGGATTCCGCGTCTTTCTTTTTTTTCCATATCCAGGGCCCGACAACTCCGGCAACAGCAACTACCTCGCTCAGAATCCTACGCTCCGCCAAGTCCCCGGAGCATCGGGGTCGCAACAGCTCTGTTTCCTTGTCCGCTGACGATGTTATACTCCACCCGCCTTTATATTCCACGGGAATCGCCGCTGAGGAGCAAAATACCAATGTTTAATAGTCTTCGAGTCTTTTTCGTTTGCGTTCTTCTGGTCCCGGTCCTTCTGCTCGGCGCTTTGTTCGCGCAGACTGGACAATCTACCGCCGTTCCGCCTTATTTAGATCCTGTCCAACCTGTCAACGTGCGGGTGGATGATCTGATCTCGCGGATGACGCTGGAAGAAAGGGCGTCTCAACTGGTGAACCAGGCGCGCGCGATTCCGAGACTGGGGGTTCCGGCTTACGACTGGTGGAGCGAGGCCTTGCACGGAGTCGCCAATGCTGGAACGGCTACCGTGTTTCCGGAGCCCATTGGACTGGCGGCAACTTTTGATGCCCCTCTGATCCACGATATGGCAGTCGTGATCGGCATCGAGGCCCGAGCGAAACACAACCAGGCGGTTCGCGCCGGACGGCGAGACATCATGGAAGGCTTGGACTTCTGGTCGCCAAACATCAACATCTTCCGCGATCCGCGCTGGGGGCGTGGCCAGGAAACCTACGGCGAGGACCCATTTCTTACTGCACGAATGGGAGTGGCGTTTGTGACCGGGTTGCAGGGCGATGATCCGAAATACTACCGGGTGATTTCAACTCCCAAGCACTTCGCCGTGCATAGCGGCCCCGAGCCGGCGCGGCACAGCATGGATGTGCAAGTGTCGAAACATGACATGGAAGATACTTACCTTCCGGCGTTTCGCGCCACGGTCATCGAGGGGAAAGCCGGATCGGTCATGTGCGCTTATAACCGCATCAACGGCCAGCCCGCATGCGCCAACAGTTTCTTGCTTCAAGATCAGTTGCGAGGCGCGTGGAAATTCAAGGGCTACGTCGTATCCGACTGCGGCGCCATCGACGACATCTTCGAGGGACACCATTTCACCAAGAGCATGGCGGAAGCCGGTGCGGATTCGTTGAAGATGGGCATGGATAACGAATGCGCGGACTTTTTCACCAAGGTGGTTAACAATTCCGACTACGTGAAATATCTGGACGCGGTGAAGCAAGGCCAGGCGAGTGAAGGCGACATCGACGTCGCGCTCAAGCGCCTTTTCACCGCTCGCTTTCGCCTGGGCCTTTTCGATCCCCCCGACAAAGTGCCCTATGCTCAGACTCCGGATTCGGAGATCGATAGCGAGGCGCATCGAGAACTCGCCTTGAAAATGGCGCGCGAATCGATTGTCTTGCTGAAAAACGATGGCGTGCTTCCCTTGGGCGCGGACGTCAAGAAGATTGCTGTCTTTGGGCCTCTCGCCCAGTCTGTCCCAGTATTGGAAGGTAACTACAACGGCACACCTTCGCGTGCGACCACGGCTTTGGATGGAATCAGGAAGCAGTTTGCTTCGGCTCAAGTCACCTATGCTCCCGGAATGAATTTTTTGCGCGAGGAGGAACTCATCCCAACTACAGTACTCGAGAGCGGCGACGGAGGGGCGGGCCTGAAGGCAGAATACTTTTCGGGAAAGAACTTTCAGGGCACGCCCGTGCTGACGCGTGTGGACAAGCAAGTGAATCTTCAAGTGCTGAATGCGGATTCGTCTGCTCTGGTGCTGCCTTCCGGTATCGCGGAAGTTGCGGTGCGATGGACCGGTTTTCTCATTCCCATCGAATCCGGCACCTACAAGGTCGGCATCACTGGATCAAAGAACCGGATGTGGCTGGACGAAAAGTTGATCGTCAATGACTTGCGGTTGCACGATCCGACGCCTGCTACCGTGACCGTGAAGTTGGAGAAAGGTCATCGCTACGCCTTGAAAATTGAATATGGGCCAGGAGGTCTCGGCGCCAAGCTGGTGTGGCTACCTGTGATTGCGGACCCAATTGCAGAAGCGGTAGCCGCCGCGAAGCGGGCGGACGTAGCGGTCGCGGTGGTCGGCATCACGTCCAAACTTGAAGGCGAAGAGATGAAAGTTGAATTGCCCGGCTTCAAGGGTGGAGACCGCACGAGCCTTGACTTGCCGAAGGAGGAGGAAGATCTTCTCAAGGCGCTGCAAGCGACAGGTAAGCCGCTCGTTGTAGTTCTGATGAATGGCAGCGCACTGTCGGTAAACTGGGCGGCCCAGAACGCCAACGCGATTCTGGACGCCTGGTATTCCGGCGAGGAAGGCGGGACCGCCATTGCACAAACGCTATCGGGCGACAACAATCCCGCGGGCCGACTGCCGGTAACGTTCTACACAGGAATCGAGCAGTTGCCGCCGTTCGAAGACTATTCCATGAAGCACCGGACGTATCGGTATTTCGATGGAAAACCGCTCTATCCTTTCGGCTACGGGCTGAGTTACTCCAAATTCGACTACAGCAACCTCAAGCTTTCCGCCGACGAGTTGAATGCAGGCGATCCACTCAGTGTGGAAGTGGACATTAAGAACACGAGCGATCGCGCGGGAGACGAGGTTGCGGAACTCTATTTGAGCTTTCCAAAATCGCCGGCCGCTCCGATTCGCGCTCTTCGCGGATTCACACGAGTTCACTTGGGTGCTGGTGAAACGCAGCATGTGGCGTTCACGCTACAAGCGCGCGACTTGAGCCAGGTAAACGAAACAGGAGATCGAATCGTGGCCGCTGGGCCCTACAGCATCAGCGTCGGTGGAGGCCAACCGGGGACCGGCGCCTCGGCAGCGGAGATTTCCTTTTCAATTCGCGGTCAACAGAAATTGCCGGAATAGTGCGGCTAGAACCGGCTTGTGAATAGCGGCGTTACACTGGACAGTCCCCCTTGTGGCTGGCGCAAGAATGAACTCGGGGACGCAGCTTGAACTGGCCTTGCATTGACGATGAAGAAAAGGAAGACGGGATATGCCGCTGCCGCACTGTTGCTGTTCGCTTCTGCGAGCCTGCACATCTCAAACCCAGTCCTTCTTTCGGCTTTCGGACAAACTTCGCAGCCGGCGGTAACAACTGACAAGCCGCGAGAAC
>PMMJ01000175.1 GCA_003162255.1 Acidobacteriaceae bacterium
ATCTCTTATGCGCAAGGTCTTCCATTTTGACTCGCCCGCTGACCCGTATGTGGCCGACGCCGCCGTCCTCTGCTGCTTCGATCACCGCATCAGCACCGCCGTACGAAAGTTTCTGAAGAAGCAGGCCATCGAGCGCGCCGACATGATTATCGTCGCCGGAGGAGCGAAGACCCTCGCCTCCCCGCGCAACGACTTCGAACGGGACTTCATTCTCGAACAGGTCCGCATGTCCATCCGCCTGCACCAGACTGAACGCGTCCTGGTCATGAGCCACTCCGATTGCGCCACCTACGGCGGCCTGGCGCATTTCAACGGCGACGAGGCGGCCGAAGCCGACCATCACCGCAGCGAACTCCTCCGCGCCGGAGAACTGCTTACCTCAAACTTCCCCAGCATTTCCGTCGAACCTTACTTCGTGAAGTTCGACGGAGTCTGGGAAGTAAAAACCGCGGACGGCCTGAAGTCCGCCCGAGCGTCGCGGCCATCCTGACTCTGGAGGGTGCCCTGGCCAAGCTTCGCTTGGGCGGAGATCTTCGCCGGTCAATGACTCCCACCCCATACCAACCACTCTCGATTCCTGCTACAAATAATGTGTCATGAAAATTCTCTTCATCGGTGGAACGGGAATCATCAGCACCGCCAGCACTGCACTGGCAGCGAAACGCGGCCTGGATCTCACGCTGCTAAGCCGCGGCCAGCATGAGTCGCACCTTCCCGCCGGCGTCAAGACTCTGATTGCCGACGTCAACGATCCCGTCCTGCTCCACAAACTGGAGCACGAGTNNTTTGATGCCGTCGTCGATTGGATCGCGTTCACCCCGGCCGACATCGAACGCGATCTCAAGCTGTTCCGCGGACGCACTCGCCAGTTCGTGTTCATCAGTTCTACCAGCGCTTATCAAAAGCCGCAGACCCACTACCTGATGACCGAGTCCACTCCGCTGGCCAATCCCTATTGGGACTATTCGCGAAACAAGATTGCCTGCGAAGAACGGCTGATGCAGGCCTATCGCGACGAAGGTTTTCCCGTGACCATCGTGCGTCCGTCGCTCACCTATGGCGAGACCCTGATTCCGCTGGTGCTCAACAGTTGGCAGCAGTCCTACACCGCTGTCGACAGAATGATCCGCGGACAGAAGTTGATCGTTCCGGGAGACGGCTCTTCCCTCTGGGTAGTAACGCATAACACCGATTTCGCCAAGGGACTNNGCCATTGGCGAAGCCTATCACATCACTTCGGATGAAGTGCTGACCTGGGACCAGCTTTTCCGCATCGTCGGCGCCGCCGTTGGAGTGGAGCCGCAGTTGGTGCACATTCCATCCGACTTCATCGCCGCCTGCATTCCTGAAAAGCTGGGAACATTAACCGGCGACAAGTCCGTGAGCGTGGTCTTCGATAACTCCAAAATCAAACGCTTTGTACCCGGTTACTGCGCCACCACCACGTTCGCCGAAGGCGTTCGCCAGTCCCTCGCGTGGTTCAACGCCGTTCCTTCGCGAAAACAAATCGACCATCAAGTCAACGCTGCCTTGGACAAGCTGATCTCCGCATACGAGAAAGGATTGAACGAAGCCGTCAAGAGCTTCGTATGATCAAAGAAGCCTACGCGCTGGCCTTGTCGAGCAGCGGCAGCGGCTTGTCGACCGGCGCCGATGTCTCCAACTCCAACTGCTCCTGCCCGCTGAGCGCGGAAACCTTCCCCCGATAGCTCTTCAGGTGCCGCTGCGCCGTCTCAAACGCCTCTTGCGCCTTATTCAGATTCTTGCCCACGTTCTCAAACTGGTTCTGGAAAAAGTCGAATGACTTCTGCGCCTTGGCCAGTTCGGCGCGGCTCGTCTCAAAACGGCTGGCGACTTCGTACCACTTATGCACCAGCGAAATGGTATGCAGAGTCATCAGCAGCGTGTTCGGCGAAACCGGAAAAACATGTTGCTCATTCATCCAGTCGCCCAGTTCGCGGTTGCGGATCACTTCCATGTACAGCGTTTCGCTCGGCAGATACATAAGCGCGATTTCAGTCGTGCCGTTCTCCGGCTGGATGTACTGCTGAATGCGCTTCGCTTCCGCCTTCATCACCCGCACCAGCGCAACGCGCGCCGCTTCAATCTCCGCCTTGTCGTCGCTCTCAAACAAAGCAATCACTTGCTCGCGCGGAAACTTGGCGTCGATCGGCAGCTTGCGATCGGGGAAGTAGATGACGGCGTCGGCGCGTCCTCCGCCCTCGCCCACGGATGCCTGCAGGGCAAACATATGCGCCGGCAAAAAATCCGCCAGCAGCCGCTCCAAACTGGCTTCCCCAAACTGCCCCCGCAGATGCGGCAGCTTAAGCAGGTTGTTCAGATCGTTGATCGAGTGCCCCAACGCGCCCACTTCGCGGAGTTGCTCTTCCGCAGCCTTCAAATGCTGCTGAACTTTCTCGAACTGCGCAAATCCTTCTTTGATGTTCTGATCGAGCTTTTGCTGTACCTGCTCGGTGATCGCCATCAGCTTCGAATCCACGCGGTCACGAATCGAGTCGAGGCTCTGCGCGGTCTGCTGATTCAAGCTCTGAAATTCGACCTTGAGCTGCTGTGTGGTGAGCAAGAGAGCGCCGGTCATCTCGCTCCGCCCGTCGCTCAAACTCCGGTTCTGTTCTTCTCGTCCCGCCGCGAGCTGCTGCTCGACCGAGCTCCGAATCTCTGAGAACCCTTGCTGGATGCGGTCCGTCACCTGCTGCCGGAGGTCCCCTTTAGTCTGCTCCAGCCTACTGGCCATATCGGCAGTAGCGGCACTGAACTTCTGGCCAAGGGAGGTACCAAGCCTTTCGAGCTGACCTGCAACTTCCACCTTTACATCCACTTGCGCGGCAGCCGAAACGCGGCGCAGCAGAACGGCTGAGAACCCAAGCAGGACAAGGGTTCCGACGAGCACGGTAACCAGCAGTGAGGTCTCCATAGTAAGTGGCCGATCTGAATTCTAGAAGCTAGCGTGAGAGATGGAAAGCGGAACTTTGCCGGCGATCCCTGCGCCGCAACTCCGACACACAATTATGCTCCGGGTCCTGGCGCTCTCAGTCGTGATGTTGGCGGTCGCTCTGGGAACCTGCGCGGCGGAAACAACTCCACGGACAGCCGGACCTTATAACCGCGACGTTAGCAACGAACAGCCCACCCCCCACTCGAAGTCGGCGGCCGGATCATCCTCTGGCGAGGATTCCGCCGCCGAGGACGAACTCCTGGAAGTGGCGAACAAGAGCCGCGAACAAGCCGGCGTGCCCCCACTGCGCATGGAAGAAACTCTGCGCGAAGCGGCGAGAGCCCACGCCCGGCGGATGGTTGAGAGCGGGCGTCTGGAGCATCAGTTGTCCGGCGAACCCTCCCTGCTCGAAAGAATTTCCGATGTTAGTCCGCTAAAGATGGACCGCGCTGGCGAGAATATCGCCTACGCCACTTGCGCTCTGGGCGCGAATGACGCGCTGATGCGCTCGGCCCCGCACCGCCAGAATCTGCTCGATCCCGGATTCAATGTGGCGGGCGTTGCCGCCATCTGGAGCAAAGGCCACCTCTACGTGGTCCAGGACTTCGCGCACGAAGTTCCATCGTATTCCGCGCGGGAGAGCGGAAAGTTAGTAGGACGGGCCGTCGATGAAATGCGGCAACAGGCGGGACTGCCGGAGCTAGTCCAACTCATGCCGGCGAATCTTGACGAGGCCGCCTGCTCGCTGGCACGAGAAAATCGTCCGAGCGCCCGCCTGCTAGCGACCGCGTACGACAATCGCAAAATTATCACCTACACCCAGAGCCGCCCGGAAGTGCTGCCACAAAGCGCCCTGCGTCTGCTGCGCGATCCGGGCGTTCGCCAGTTCGCGGTAGGTGCCTGCTACGCGCGCACCGCGGCGTATCCGACCGGGACTTACTGGGTCGCGATTCTTCTCTACTGAGGTCATTCTCTCTCAAATGGGTCGCGCGGGACTTCAGTCGTGCCGCCCAGCCGCTAATAAGGACACGGGCTTTAGCCCCTGAGGGCCCGGCAGCCGACCTCTTCGGTCTATTTATCCAATAGCCCCTAGAGTCAACGAGAGTCTCACGCATCGACGATCTAGCTCGCAGCGCACGGACAGCAGTGTCCGCGCCACGCGGCCCGTGTGCTAACCTGCGAACATCTGGGCCGTCCGCATGGAACCTGCTCCAAGAGTCCGCATCGGAACCGCCGGCTGGTCTTACAAAGACTGGGACGGGATTCTCTATCCGCCGGAGGTAACGCGGAAGAAAGTGCATCCGGTCGAATTTCTGGCGCAATTCTTCGACGCCATAGAAATCAACACATCGTTTTATGGACACATACGTCCCGAGCTAGGTCGCCTGTGGTCGCGAAAGGCGGGAGCGGTCAATCCCAATTTTCTGTTCACCGCGAAGCTGCACCGGTCGTTCACTCATTCTCCGCTGGCGGTGATGGAACCAACCTCGGCGGCCACCATTCGCCCCAATGACCAGGACGAACGGCTTGCCCGCGAAGGTCTGGACTCCCTGGCCGCGGAAGGCAAGCTGGGCGCGCTCCTCATCCAGTTCCCTGTCTCGTTCAAGAACACCGTCCTCAACCGCGAATATCTGGAATTGTTGCTGCGGCAGTTCATCGAGTATCCGCGCGTGGTCGAAGTGCGCCACGAGAGTTGGAACAATCCAGAGACGCTCGCCGAATTCATGCGCCACAACGTCGGTTTCTGCAACATCGATCAGCCGCTGCTGGGGCGATCGCTCGCGCCCACCGAGCATGTCACGTCGGGCGTCGGATACGTCCGCCTCCACGGGCGCAACTACGACCAGTGGTTCGACAGCGACAGTCGCAACGACCGTTACAACTATCTCTACAAGCCCGCGGAATTGGAGAAGTGGAAAGAGAAGATTGAGATCATCGCGCACCGGGCCGAGTCAACCTACGTGATCGCGAACAATCACTTTCAAGCCAAGGCCGCGGTGAATGCGCTGGAGCTGAGGCATCTGCTGGATGGAAAGAAAGTCCGCGCCCCGGAGACGCTGGTAAGACGCTATCCTGCACTGAAAGAGATCGTTGAGGTTGAAGACGCGAGCGGGAATTATTCGCTGGTGGGGTGAAAAGGGTCCTCGGTGCGGACGCGCCAGCCTTCCGTCGCTGAAGCCTTTTTGTTGTTCCGATGTTCGACGAGTGAAGCAATCGGCGTAAAACCCGACCCACTCACTCGCAAAAAACGCGAATGAATGGGGCACCCTCGTTTTCTCTCTGGCCGTAGTTACTAGCGACATGCGCTACGCCTGTCTGCTCGAGACGAAGAGAAGATAAGTTATACTTACCGGCTGGGATGGGGCTTCCCACTCGGGAACTCTTCTCCCAACGTTTACGTACCATCCCGCAGCAGGCAAGAATCTCGCAACCAGGCCAAGGGAAATGCCGATCGTGCAATCCGGAAGAGTCTTCGCGGCAGTAGCTTTACTCCTAGCCATGATGGCGGTGCTCGCCGGGGGCGCCGCGCGGCATGAGTCGATAACGTTTGATGAAATAGCTCACATCGGCGCTGGAGTTAGCTATCTGCAGAAGCTCGATCTGCGGCTAAACGAGGAGCATCCGCCCCTGGCAAAAGCAGTGGCCGCGCTGCCCCTGGTCCTCCGTGGAGTGCACGCCGACTACTCGAATATTTCCTGGAGCTTCAGCGGCAAAATGTTCAACGGATTTCTGGGAGAGTGGGTATTCGGCCACTGGCTCATCATGCGCTGGAACGATCCCTACTCCACCCTCATGTGGGCCCGAGCGCCCATGCTGTTGCTCACCTTGCTGCTGGGCTTTGTTATTTACGTTTATGCCTCACGACTGGGAGGTGTCTGGGGAGGGCTGTTGTGCCTCTCGGTTTACGCGAGCATGCCGGCCTTTCTCGCCTTCGGTCCGCTTGTAATCACCGATATTGCGGTCACGCTTTTCTGGGTCCTCGCCGTCTGGCAACTTCCTGAGATGTGGCGCTCTCCCTCGCGCTGGACTGTCCTCAAGTTTGGCCTGGCGTTGGCCGGCGCTTTTCTTTCGAAATTCTCCTCCGGATTGTTGTTCTTCGTCTTTCTGGGGGTCGCTCTGAGCTTGCGTTGGCGCGGCGTCCCGGAGCAGCCAACCGAGAAGGCCGCGCGGCGTGCCTGGCGCCGCCGCGCCTGGCGCAACCTGGCCAAGGCCACGCTTTGGGCCGCCGGCTTCGTGTACGTTTTCTATTTTGTCCTCTCCTGGAACGAGCCGACGGATTCCTACAGCGTCATTCCGCACTTTCCCGCGTCGCCATTGCTGCGGCGGTTGCTCATGCCACCGTGGAAGTACTTGCGCGGTCTGGCGGCGTTCGCCTTAAGCGCCGGGAGCCGACCAACCTACATTCTGGGCCACACGTATTCCCATGGCGTCTGGTTTTATTTTCCGGTGCTGTGTGTCTTGAAGTCGCCGCTGGCGTTTCTTCTTTTGCTCCTTTTCGCGGTGGCGATTGCCTTCCTCTTGAGAGGCCGTTCCGCAGGAAAAGTATCCGCCATCCCCAGCGGCATGGAACTGCACTGGCGCGCGCTGTGGGTCTCGCTGGTGGTCTTCGTGGCCGCGTGCATGCTGAATCGGCTGGACCTCAGCATTCGTCATTTCTCCATCGCGCTGGCGCTGCTGATTCTTCTGCTCGCCCCGCTGCCCGGCATGTTGGAGTCGCTGCAGCGCTTGAACTGGCGCGGCGCGCGCGCGGGAAAATGGGCGACCATAGGCCTCGCGGCTGCCTCCGTGGCCACCGCCGTGTGGGCCTATCCACATTATTTTCCCTTCCTGAACGTGCTCAGCAGGGGACGGCCGGGCTACCTCCTGGTGAATGACTCCAACCTCGACTGGAACCAGGCTCTCCCGGAAGTCGAAACTTTCGTGCAGCAGCGCGGACTGAACCACATCCTCTTGGACGAGTACGGGATCGACGAACCCACGGTGTACGTTCCGCAAGCCCAGCTCTGGAGCTGTCAGGCGCCTTCTCCCGCGGACGGCGGCCAATGGGCGGTTGTCTCTGCCAGCAGCATCGCGGACGGTCACAATTGCCTTTGGCTCATGCAGTACCCGCATCAGGCGCTGGCAGGCGGCGGCATGTACGCCCTTCAACTCCCGCCAACGATTCCCGTAGCGGGCACGCCCGGAGGACCTCCCTTGCCTGAGGCGTACCGCAATCTCGGCGGTGTGATCGGGTTCGACACGCAGGCATTTTTTCTAAATCTCATTCGCGATCCACAACAGCTTCAGCCGACCATGGACCGTATGCGGGCGGAGTGGCAAGCCTCTCAAAAGAAGAAGTGAGATCCAGCGCCGAGCATCCTTCCGGCTCGCACGTCTCGAAAACCGCCGAGGTGGAACGCGCTGATTCATTTTTTCAGCCACCCCTAGAGAACCTCTGATTGAGTCCGTTCATGGAGAACTTTGAAAGGGCATGGCTTCAGCCATGCCGTAAGGACCCACTAAACAAGCGGCTTTAGCCGTTGAGGGTCGTGCTTTGAGCGCATCCCATCTCGCTGGCGAGGACTTGATCAGAGTCCCCTAAACGCCAATCCAGTGCGCTATTCTCTAAGGAAGAAATTCCTGGGCGATGACCGAAACCATCCAGACGACGAGCGGGAGTTGGAGAGACTCGCTGTTACGGCGCCTAGCCGAGCTGCGGCAACGTGAGGGGCAAGTCTTTCTGGTTTTGGCGTTGGTGATCGGCGCCTTGACTGGCTTGGCCGTCGTCGCCTTCATCCTGCTGACGGAACGCATGGGGATGCGGCTGTATCCGGCGGGCGGCGCTCCATGGCGGCGTTTGCTGTTCCCGGTCGTGGGCTCGCTCGGCATCGGCTACCTGCTATCGCGCTATTTTCCGAATGCGCGCGGCAGCGGCGTGCCGCAGACCAAGGCGGCGCTCTTCGCCCGTGGAGGGCGCATCACGCTGCGCACCGTGCTGGGCAAGTTTTTCTGCACCTCGGCGACACTAGCCAGTGGAATTCCGCTGGGACGCGAAGGGCCTTCCGTGCAAGTTGGCGCGGGCATCGGTTCCGTGCTCGGACGCTTCCTCGGACTCTCCACCGAGCAAGTGAAGAAGTTGATCCCCGTGGGAGCGGCGGCCGCCATTGCAGCCGCTTTCAATACGCCGCTGGCAGCAGTGCTATTTTCGCTGGAGGAGATCACAGGCGATCTCTACGCCCCGGTGATGGGCGCCGTGGTGCTGGCCTCGGCGACGGCTTGGATGGTTCTGCGCGTGTCGCTTGGCAATCATCCCCTCTTCAAGGTTCCGCAATATCAACTGGTGCATCCGGCCGAGTTCGCGGTGTATGCGGTGCTCGGCGTCGCCGGCGGCGCGGTTTCGGCAGTGTTTACCAGGCTCTTGCTGGGGATACGGGCGCGCTTCCTGCGGTTTCCGCTGAAAACGGTTTGGTTCCAGCCAGTAGCCGGCGGCTTGCTCGTAGGGCTGATGGGATGGTTTGTGCCGCAGGTGATGGGCGTGGGTTATGGATATGTCGGCGACGCGCTGAACGGAAATATGGCGTTCAGAATGATGCTGCTGCTGGTAGTCCTAAAACTCGTAGCTGTGACCACCAGCTATGCTTCGGGCAACGCGGGCGGTATTTTTGGGCCGTCCTTATTTATCGGCGCGATGCTGGGAGGCAGTGTTGGGACCGTGGCGCATCATTTTTTCCCCGCTCACACGGCCATGCCGGGCGCTTACGCAATCGTTGGAATGGGCGCGGTGTTCGCGGGCGTAGTGCGCGCTCCCATGACCTCGGTGCTGATGATCTTCGAAATGACGCAGGATTACGCGGTGATCGTTCCCCTGATGATCGCGAATCTGGTGAGCCTTTTCATAGCCTCGCGATTGCAGCACGAGCCCATCTACGAAGCGCTGGCTGTGCAGGATGGCATCCACCTGCCAACTGCCGAGACGCGCCAGCGATACGGTCAGCGCCAGGTAATGACGGTCATGCAGACTGCCAGCGAGTCGCTGCCGGCGGAGCTCACCGTGCGGGAAGCTTTGAAGCGGGCTCGATCGAGTGGAGTCCGAACTTGGCTGCTAACAGATCAGCGGGGCGTGATTGGCGTGATCAACCTCGCGTGGCTGGAGGGCGAACTCGAGGAAGGTGCGGATAAGAAACTCGGCGATCTGGTGGATGCGCAGGTTTTTCCGCACATCCACGCCGACCACGGGCTCGACCTGGCGCTGGAGCGCATGGGCGCGAATCAGATCGAAATTTTGCCGGTGGTGAACCGCGCCGACGTGCACCAACTGGAAGGCATTGTAACCCTGCAGGATGTGCTCAATGCCTACGGTGTCAGCCGCGCGTGAGGCGCCCGCTTGTGTCGGGACGGGCGCCCCCGCGAGCCTGCCCTGAGCGCAGCCGAAGGGTCCAAGCCGAGCGCTGCTCGGCAGCTGCCTGTGGGCACAGCAACTCTGGATTCGCTTTTAGCTTTCCTTGATTCGTCGCAGAATCGATTCGCCGCAGAATCCAATTTGCATCGACGTTCATCTATCTGACATGGACCTCGATAGTCTTTTCGTGGAGCCTCTCTCTTCGCATCCACCGCTGGCCGCAAGGTTGCCGGAGGAAAGTTCGCCGGAGGAAGCGGCACGGGCCGCAACTGCTGCCGACTCTGGNNGACTCTGGAGACGCCGGCCTGCTCGACTCTTACTCGCGGGCAGTCACTGCTGCTGTTGAAAGAGTCAGTCCGTCGGTGGTGAATGTTGAAGTGCATCAGACGTTGCAGACGGCAGGCCGCGCTCGTTCGGCCGAGCCCCGCGAACGCCGTGGAGGCGGCTCTGGATTCGTCTTCACGCCCGATGGATTGATTCTCACCAACAGCCACGTCGTGCACGACGCGACCCGCATCGAGGTGACCCTTCCGGATGGACGGCGCACTCCGTCCCGGACCATCGGCGACGATCCGGCGACCGACCTTGCCGTCATTCGAATTGACGTTTCCGGATTGCAGGCCGTCCCCCTGGGAGATTCGCAGCAACTGCGGCCAGGCCAGATGGCGATTGCGATCGGCAACCCGTACGGCTTTCAGTCCACCGTGACGGCGGGCGTGATCAGCGCGCTGGGGCGCTCGCTGCGCTCGTACTCGGGACGCCTGATCGAGGATGTCATTCAAACCGACGCCGCCTTGAATCCGGGAAATTCCGGCGGCCCGCTGGTCGATTCGCGAGGCCAGGTAATCGGAGTCAACACCGCGACAATTCTGCCAGCGCAGGGAATCTGTTTCGCCATCGGAATCAATACCGCAAAATTCGTGGCCAGCCGCTTGCTGCGCGACGGGCGCATCCGGCGCAGTTACATCGGCGTCTCGGCGCAGACGGTTCCCATTCATCGCCGTGTGGTGCGCTTCTATGGCCTGGCGCGCGAGACCGGCGTGGTGGTAGTCGGCACTGAGGATCGCAGCCCAGCGCGAAGAGCAGGCTTGCGCGAGGGCGACGTGATCGTGGCGCTCGACGACAAGCCGGTGGCTGGAGTCGACGACCTGCATCGTCTGTTGACCGATGCTCAAGTCGGTGCGCGCTGCGCGCTGACGGTCATTCGCCATACCGATCGCCTGATTCTGCCGATCTTCCCCGAAGAAGCGGTGTAATAGTGGAGAGATGGCGGTCTCGCCCGTCCCGTCCCGGACGCTCCTATCGCATTGCACACACAGGATTTCGTGTGTTAGCTTCGATGCGGAGAGTTCCGCTTGCGACACACGGTTCCAGCGGGGATGGAGCGCAAGGAAACTGACGTTTACCTGCGGCTCGACCCGGCGCGTCTTCCCCAGCATATCGCCATCATCATGGACGGAAACGGGCGCTGGGCCCGGCGCCGGCACATGCCGCGCGTCGCCGGACACCGCGCTGGCGTCGCCGCCGTGCGTTCCACGGTAGAAACTGCGGCGCGCATTGGAATTCCGGCGCTGACGCTCTACGCCTTCTCCGAAGAAAACTGGAAAAAACGTCCGAAGACGGAAGTCGATTTCCTGATGCGTCTTTTGTGCCGCTATCTCCAAGCGGAAATCAAAACGCTCAACGAAAACAATATCCGCTTGAAATACATTGGACGCCAGCATGAGTTACCGGAATCCGTGCAGCGCGAAATGGAAGAAGCGAGCGACGCTACATCAAAGAATACCGGGATGCTGCTGACGCTGGCCCTGAATTACAGCGCGCGCAGCGAGATCGTCGATGCCTTCCGCTCCCTGGCCGAAGCCGCGGCCCGCAATGGCGGCCTCGATCACATGCAAGTCGATGAGCAGACGATCAGTGATCATCTCTACACCCGCGGCCTTCCCGATCCCGACTTAGTAATTCGCACCAGCGGCGAGATGCGGCTGAGTAACTTCCTGCTCTGGCAACTGGCCTACGCCGAGATCTACGTAACGCAGACCTTGTGGCCCGATTTCCGCGGCGTGCAACTGCTGGAGGGAATCGAAGAGTACCAGAAGCGCGACCGCCGCTACGGCGGCCTGGGGCCGGATGGGCACGCTCCGCAGTCGACCTCGCATCGAACCCATGCCGAGGCCAAACGCTGATGAGCGCGGCTCGTGGAGAGACGGGCGTCCTCGCCCGTCCAGGTTGTGTGGGGACCGGCGCCCTCGCCCGTCCAAGTCGNNCGTGATCCGTAGTGTGATCCCATGATCAAGCGCATCGCCACCGCCGTCGTTCTAATTCCCCTCGTTCTCCTGCTGGTACTTAAAGCGCCGCTTTACGTGCTAGCCATCGTGGCCGGAGCGGTCGCCCTTCTGGCCATCGCCGAGTTCTTGAAACTCGTAACCCACTACGCAGTCCAACCATTGACACTGGCAACCTATGCCTTCGTCGCGCTCTTCTTTGCGTATGTAATCGTCGCCTCCACCAATCGCACGCCGCTGATGGAGACAACAGCCGTTCTCTACGGACTGGCCGTAGCCGCAGCGCTAGCGCCTTTTGTGTTTCTGACGGTCGCCATGCGTCGATCCGACTTGACCAGCGGCTATCCCGCAGCCGCAGCTTCGGCATTCGCCTTCGGATACATTGCGATCCCGATGGCGCTGCTGGTCGNNGGCACGCTGTGGATGCAGCACGCGCCCGGAATCAGTTCCGCTCTCCTGCGGATCGGATTGATTGACCGTCGCGATGGCATGTTCGGTCTGGAGCAGCCGCAACTGTGGCCCATCATTCTGCTGTCGGCGGTGGTCAACATCGCAGCCCAGTTGGGCGATCTGATCGAGTCCCTCATCAAGCGCGGCGCCGGCGCAAAAGATTCCGGCGCCATTCTTCCCGGCCACGGAGGCATGCTCGATCGCATCGACGC
>PMMJ01000509.1:0-860 GCA_003162255.1 Acidobacteriaceae bacterium
ACTTGCACCACGGGCTGTTAGCTTTTAGCCGTTAGCTCTTAGCTCGAAGCCCGCAGCTTGCTTTCTCAGGCACCGGCGGATAGCCGGTGCGTGCTGCGGCTTTGCGCGATACCGTACTGGCGGATTTTATAGAGCAGCGCTTTGTAGCTGATCTTAAGCAGCGCCGCTGCCTGCTTGCGATTCCAGTTCGTCTCTTCCAGTGCGCGGGCGATGGCTTCGGCCTCGGCTCCATCCTTGGCGTTGCGCGACAGCGACTTCAGGCCGCCAGCCGAGTCGCCCGCGCCTCTGCCGGCTGCATCGGTGTTCAGTCCTCCGCCGTTATCGGGACGCGGCTGCAACTCGGATGCGGCAAGCGTTTCGTCTCCGAGAACCAGGTAGCGCTTGATGAAGTTGCTCAGTTCGCGCAGGTTGCCCGGCCAGGAATGGCGCAGGCACGCGTCCAGCAAGGGGGCCGAAAGTGGCAACGGGGCGCGAGCATAAGACTCCGACATGCGCGACATGAAATGCTTCAGCAGGATCGGAATTTCTTCCTTGCGATCGCGCAGCGGAGGCAGCGTCATGGTGAAAGCGTTCAGGCGGTAATAAAGATCCTCACGCAGACGCTTGTTGGCAAGCGCTTCTTGAATATTGATGTTGGTGGCGGCCAGAATGCGGACATCGACCTTGACCAGGGTGCGGCTGCCCAGGCGCGAGAACTGCTGGTCCTGGAGGACGTGCAGCAGCTTGGCCTGCAGTCCCGGCGGCATTTCTCCGATTTCGTCGAGAAGAATAGTGCCCTTGTTGCAAAGCTCGAACTTGCCAGGCTTGGCGTGGTTGGCGCCCGTGAAGGCCCCTGCCTCGTAGCCGAACAGTTCGCTTTC
>PMMJ01000509.1:865-6644 GCA_003162255.1 Acidobacteriaceae bacterium
TCGCAAAGTTCTTCGATGTCGCCCGCATAGTTCTCAGCCTTGGCCGTGCCCACACATTGTCCAATGACGGCGTCGAGTTCCGCTTTCTGGAAGGGCTTCGTCAGATAGTCGATGGCGCCGAGGCGCATCGCCTGCACGACTTTGCGCGTGTCGTTCACGCAGGAGAGCATNNGAGCAACACCAGGTCGGGCTGCAATCCCCTCCGGACTTGCTCGACTGCGTCTTCGCCGGTGCTGGCGGTTTGAACTTTGTGCTCATCCACTTCCAGCAGGGTGCGTATATAGCGCAGCATTCCCGGCTCGTCATCCACCAGCAGTATGTTGGCGGCCTGGCTCATTTCGTTCCTCGTGGCGGAGTGCTCAGAATTGGTTTCAGTGGAATGAGGAAGGAAAACTTGCAGCCCGCGCCCGGTTCGCTTTCCACCCAGATCTTACCTCCCATGCCTTGCAGAAGACGGCGGGCAATGGCCAGTCCGAGGCCCATGCCTTCCGCCGATTCGCTGCCCGGAAGACGGAAGAAATCGTCGAAGATCTCCAGGTGAAACTCCGGCCGAATTCCCGGCCCGGTATCCGCAACCGTGACTTTGACCGCGTTCGGCACCCTCGTCGATTGACGGCGGCGATCTCCGTTGGAGGCGAACTTGCTTACGCTGCGACGCTCCCACATATGAGGTTCGGCATGCAGCCAGACCGAGCCGCCCTGCGGTGTGTACTTGCAGGCATTCTCCAGAAGATTGGAAATCACGCGCTGGATTTTGGGCCCATCGAATGGAAATTCCGTCAGTTTGTCATTGGCCAGGAAGTACAGGGCGAGGCCGCGCTCCTGAAATCTGCCTGACCAGAGCCGGCAGACTTCCGACAGGCATCCGTTCATGTCGCCTTCCACATACTGCATGCGCAGGCCGCCGGTTTCGAGCGCGCTGAAGGTCAGGAAGTCCTGAATGAATTGCTGCAGGCGCTGGCCGCTGGAAAACATGTCGCCCATCACTTCGCGCTGGCGCTCATTGAGCGGGCCGAGTTTCTGACTCTGCAGCAGTTCAATGTAGCCGTTGAGAATCGCCAAGGGCGTCTTAAGGTCGTGGGCGGCCGATGCCAGAGCGTTCGTCGTCTTGCGGAAACGGTCGCGCAGTTCTTCCAGTTCGCGGGCCACTTCGTCCGCGGAACTGCGCGCGGAAGCCAGCGCCGCCGCCGTCGGCGGCATGACATCTTTCGGGTGTGTGCCGGTGGAGGCAGCGGCTTTGTCAGGCATCGAAGCCATGGGAATCCATTAACGCCGATATTTGGGGAGGTCTGCTACCGTCAGCTCGTGGGGGTATTTCGATGCTATGTCAGGTGCACCAGACTGTCAATTGGAAACAGCCCGAAACAGGTACCTGAAGGGAAAAACGTTGCACCTTTTTGACCTGACCCACGGTCACTGTGAAACTCCGGAGACGCGGCGTTACTTCGGTAATCTCCGTGATAGTAGCCCGTTTTGGAGTGATTCCAGGCAGGTTCCGCTCTCCTCCGAGTTTGGCCCATGAGGTGCGGCTTTCCGATGTTGATACCTCTTAATGGTGGTAGACACGTGCGTCGCAGCTTGTCCAAGAAAGAAGAACGCAAATGGGCACGGTTGCACCTCGCCATTCCGGTTTTCGTCCGCAGTCGCGATGAAAGCGGCAAGGAATTACTGGAGTTTGCTACCGCTATCAACATCTCTCCCGGGGGCGCTTTGGTAGTAGTTCGCCGTTCTTTGCCGAAATCGGCCCCGGTTTCACTGGAGATTCCGAGCGCTCCCATCGGGCCCACCGACGGTCTGAAGGCCTCTTCGCGGATCATGCAAGCGAAGGCAGTATGGGTCGGGCACCTCGATGACTACCATCTTCTAGGGTTGAAGTTCGCCCGCCTCCTGGGCACCGACGTGGCGGCTGTTTCCGCCAGGCATTTGAGAAGAGCTGGTTCTGCCGTGTGAAATATTTTTCCCTCCTCCAACCTGTCTAAGAATGGCACTTCGGTGCCATGCTCCAGGTTCTGGCTCGCGGCGTATCATGACTCTAAGCCATTCATAAGTTGACCGGTTAACGGAACTTCTTCAACTCATTTGGCTCTCCTTCCCCGTTTGGTGCTTAGGGTGCACTTTTAGTGCATGCGGATGACACCCACCGCAATGAGGCATTCGGTCTTATGACAACACTTTCGGTAAATTATTTGGCGCAGTCGCTGGGCGACATTCCCCCCGACAACATTATCTTTGGCCACTCCGAGGTCATGCAGGCGGTGCGTTCGCGAATGGGGAAAGTGGCCGCCGCCAACGTTCCTGTCCTTATCACCGGCGAAAGTGGCACCGGAAAAGACATCGTTGCCCGGCTCATTCATGGTCTGTCTCCGTGGAAAACCGGACCTTATGTAAAGGTGAACTGCCCGGCGATTCCCGGAACGCTGCTGGAAAGCGAACTCTTCGGCTACGAGCGAGGAGCTTTTACCGGCGCGGTCGGATCGAAGCCCGGACGGGTCGAACTGGCCCACCGCGGGACATTATTTCTGGACGAGATTTCCGAGCTGGACTCATCGCTGCAATCGAAGCTTCTGCAACTCTTGCAGGATGGCCAGTTCTGCCGCATCGGCGCCCAGGAAGACAAGAAAGTCGAGGTGCGGGTGGTGTGCGCGACCAACCGCAATCTGGAAGCGGAGATCGAAGCCGGAACTTTCCGCCAGGATCTTTACTACCGCATCAACGTGGTGAACATACGCATGCCTTCGCTGCGGGAACGCCGTGGCGACATCGAAGATTTATGCGCCTACTTCCTCGAATACTACAATCGCAAATTCAACTGCCGGGCGCGGCCTCTGTCCAATGAAGTGCTGGCCGTGCTGCAGAAATATCATTGGCCGGGAAACATCCGCGAACTGGAAAACCTGATCAAGCGCTACGTGATCCTGGGCCACGAAGAAGTGATCACCAACGACCTGGTGGCCCGCGAGCCGGACTTTTTCAATTCCGAGATCTCGCTGGACGGCCCGATTTCTCTGAAGAAGCTGACGCGCCAGTGCGTGCGCGAACTGGAACGCAAAGTCATCCTGAAGGTGCTGCAACACCATCACTGGAATCGTAAGCAGTCAGCCCGCACGCTGGGCATCAGCTATCGCGCCCTGCTCTACAAGATCCGCGATGCCGGCCTGCCCTCGAACCGCGCTCTGCGCCTGCGGCAAGCAGAGAAGAACGCCAGCGGCAACAGCAGCAATTCAACGAGCGGGGCGGCTGCCGACTGAGTGAGGCATCGGGTGATCGGATCATCGGGCCATCGGGTCATCTATCCCAGCCCGACGCTTCAATCACCCGATGACCCGATCGCCCGATGACCCGATGCCTTCGCCGAGCCTCTCTTCCAGTTCGCGAAGCGACGCGCTCCACTCGTTCAGGCCCTCCGCCTCCTGCCACAGATCCCTAAGTTCCGAGTTGAACCGCACTTTGTGGACAGCCCGCTGCGCCAGTTCGTTCATCTCAGCGCTCGGAGCGCCTTCAATCTTGCCGACCCATTCTGCAATTTGGCGTGGCACAGTCTCAGGAGGCGCACCCTTCGCAGTAGCGACAATCTCGGCAGTCACAATGACGACACAACTTGGAGACGCTTCCAAATATTCGATTTCATCAGCCGCACGCGCCAGGATCTGCTTCAAGTCGTCGGGCGTTTTCAAATGCAGCGCGGCAAGAAAATTCTGCGCGTCCTCGTTTTCGAAGCTCCCCGTCCCCCACCCCGCCATGAACCCTCCGGCCTGAATTATAGAATGCGAGGCGCGCCCTGCCTCGCGGAGCCATCTCCGAGTAGCCGATTACTCGCGAAGTGACCGGATTCTGTTGTTGTGAATGAGATGGAGATGTTACGCCAACTGACCTGTAGGCCACGCAACCTATCCACCTGCCGAAACTTTTTGGAGAGAAGCGTCATCGTGTCAGAAATGTATTCGAGTTCACATCGTAGCGTACTAGCTTGAGACCGCCGCCCGCCCTTTTCCATGTGAACGCTTCCACAGCGTTTCCCTGATCAAATGTGCTCTGGTAGGTGACCTTGATGAATGTTCCATTGGTAGTTGCGTTCACAAAAATGTTTGTGCGGGTGAAACCACGCGATGAACCCAGCTTTGAATGAACACCCGCGAGGAATTTAATTATCTCGTCACGTTTCTCGGAGTTCTGAAATGCTTCATCAGACTCGTCCACAATATCGCCGTATGCCTCCGAGTCTAATTGCGAATGGAAGTGACTCACCGCACGATCAGAAAGGCGCGCACCGGCCTTCATGCCGGACCCGCATTGCCACATGAAAAAACCGAGTACCAGAGCAGCCGCAACGAGTGACCATTTTAGGAGGACCCGCTTATGCTTTCGCTGGGCAGGATAGTTGTCGGGAGGAATTCTGGTCGCGGCAGTTTCTTCCATTAGTGCCTCCAGTTAGAACCGCTTATTGTAGCGGCATCGGGAGATTATTTCCGTAACTGTCGAAATCAGGCGATAGCGCTCACGATCCGGACTGGCTGGGTTCGGTTTCCGGTCGGATCACGCCTAATCGGAAGGAATTCTGCCTCCTAATCCCAGTCGCTTCACGCCCAGAACGTCCGGTCCAGCGTCCTATACTGAATCGCCTCGGCGATGTGTTTCGGTTCAAGCTGCGGAATTCCATCCAGGTCGGCTATTGTGCGCGCGACTTTCAGAATGCGGTCATGAGCGCGGGCGCTGAGTCCTTGCTGCGCCATGGCGCGCTCGATCAGGCGTTCGCAATCGGCGGAGAGCTCGCAAAACTTCCGAATGGACTGCGGCGGCATTTGCGCGTTGCAGTAAAGTTTCTCGCGTCCGGAGGCAAAGCGCGTCAGTTGGATTTCGCGGGCGCGAATCACGCGCTCAAGTATCCTGGCCGAACTCTCCGGCTCCGTCGTGCTGCGCATTTCTTTGTAGTTCACCGCCGGAACGTCGATGTGTATGTCGATGCGGTCGAGCAGCGGCCCTGAAATCTTCGAAATGTAGCGCTGGATCATCGGCGGTGTGCAATGGCATTCCCGGGTGCGGTCGTTATGAAACCCGCAGGGACAGGGGTTCATCGCGGCGGCCAGCATGAAGCGCGCCGGAAAAGTCAGCGACATGGCGGCCCGTGCGATGCAAACGGTACCGTCTTCGAGCGGCTGCCGCATGACTTCAAGAACGTTGCGCGGAAATTCGGGAAGTTCGTCGAGGAACAGAACCCCATTGTGAGCCAGTGAAACTTCGCCCGGCCGCGGAATCGCGCCCCCGCCGATCAGGCCCACGTCGGAGATGGTGTGATGAGGCGCGCGGAAAGGCCGAAATCGAAATGTTCACCGGCCATCCGGTTTCGCAGCCGGATTATTTCCCGCCACGGCCATTGCCAGAGGCGGTATTTGTTTTTGAANNACTTCGAGAGCGCGCTTGGCGGTTTGCTGGCCGCGAACGTCTTTGAAATCCACATGGAATTGCTGCGCCTGGCTGAGCAGTTGATCGCTGTCAACCTGCAGACGGGAAATGCCGTTCCCGGAGTTGATGAAATGAATGACCTCCAGCAGCGATTTGACCGGGTACACCTCAACCCCTCCGACCATGGCCGCTTCGCGAGCGTTGACTTCGGGCACAATCAGTCGTTTCACCTTCGTTCGCCGAGCCTCGATGGCAATGGGCAAAGCGCCGCGAACTCCGCGCAGGCTGCCGTCGAGCGAAAGCTCTCCCATGATCATAAACTGTTCAAGCTTATTGGTTTTGATCATCTCCGAAGCGGCAAGGATGCCTATGGCGATCG
>PMMJ01000146.1 GCA_003162255.1 Acidobacteriaceae bacterium
GAACGGGAACTGGGCGTGCTGCCAGTGGCGGACCTCCGTTCAGGTGATGGCGAACGATCTCTGATCGGTCGTTGGCCACTCTCAAGTCATCTTCGCTGGCATCGAGTAATCTCTTGATGACTTCGGAAGCTGCCGGGTTCGGAGTCACCAATGTGCTGGCGCCGGAAATCTGGAGGGCTGGATCGCAGGAATTCTGGCTTGGCCGCTCCTGGGGCGGGGGGCATACGAGCGCGGCATCCCGGCAGCTATACACCCGAACGTCCCCGGGTTCGGCCAAGGCCGCTGCCGCTAGATCCACATACACGTGACCTGTGGCGATCGAGGAATAAATGTCATCGGGGGCTGCGATCCCGGCACTGTCTTCCAGAAGTGCTCGCAAGCTTACTCCGGGCCAAGCCAATACGTAAGCGCGTACTCTCTCACGAGCCAGCGAAGAAGTCGGAATCGAATCAGAACGGAGGTAATCTTCCAAAAACTGCATGTTCCTCTGAAACACCCAGTTGATCTCACCTGAAGACCGGACGCGGTAATACAACCCCAGNNCCCGGCGGACATCTCCAGCAGTTGCCATTCTCGAGCCGATAGCGATGAGGGCTCTTCTGAGCGAGCCGGACCAACTCTTCTTCCGTCTTCCATTCTTCCCATCCCGCTGCATCCTGGCGGATAACGAAGAAATCTGGAGTGTGCAGCACACCTAAATGACGACCCTCTGCGCTGAGATAATCCAGCTTAATAGAAGGCGGTTGGTCGTAGAACTCTTCTACCGAATCGTCGTGCTCCATTTCGTAAATCCCGGCGAGTTCGACGCGGTGGCTTTCAAACTGGATGGTCATCCCCATCTTCCGANNACCGCCCACGCGCCGAGCCGGCTCCGAGGACCGCACGCGGTCGATCACCGAACGAGTTTCGGGTGAAAAGTTCAGCCGCTCGTACCAGGCTGTGAGTTCTTCCGAACTCAGCATCGAGTCGCTCCTGGCGATTCCTGCCGCATCGGCGAGAGCCCCCTGTTCCTACCCCTTTGATTTCGGCTCAGTCTTCAGTGCCGCAACGTATCGTATGCCCGCCTCGTTGATCAACTCATGCAAGCGGCGACCGTTTCTAATGGCTTTGCGTACCTCGGGCACCAGCTTTTCAGGGACATACATGGAGAACCGTCGGCTCCCACGCCGGCCGTAGAGCGCGAAGTTCGAGTGAAGTTTACCGGCCGNNGTTCTGGTGTCTCACGCCTCATGCACGCATGTTACAATACATGTGTACATCAGGCTTGTCAAACACTTTTTGGCTTCCGAAGGGTCGTTGCGGGTCCGGGCGTGCCCGATCGCAGTCGGCGAGAGGAGTTCGGTGACCTCGCGCCTGTGGTAGGCTTATCGGGAGTTCCATGGACGTTCAACCCATCCTCGCGCAACTCGAACGGAACGAGGGCCACTTTCCCAAAGCGGCCATTCGTGAAGCGATCGAGCACCAAAGCGAGATCATCCCGCCACTGATCGAGGTTCTTGAGGCCGTAGCCCGTGATCCTCAATCTTTCGCGGCCGACCCGAAGCGCATGATCCATATCTATGCCATGTATCTGCTGGCTCAGTTTCGGGAAAGTCGGGCCTATTCACTCCTCGTTCAAATCTTCTCCGCTCCTGGCGAATTGCCCATGGACTTGGCAGGCGACGTGGTGACCGAGGATTTAGGCAGTATTCTGGCTTCGGTTTCAGACAATGACATGAGCGGCATGACTTCACTCGTGGAAAACGAGCAGGCCAATGAATTCGTGCGCTCAGCGGCTCTGAAGGGTCTCGTGACGCTCGTGGCTTGCGGCAAGCGCAATCGCGACGAGATGATGACTTACTTCCAAGGTCTGTTTCGCAGGCTGGACCGGACTCCCAGCTATGCCTGGAGTAGCCTGGCCAGTCGTTGTGCGGACCTGTATCCGGAAGAGGTCGTCGAAGATCTTCGCAGCGCCTTTGAAGAAGGACTAATTGCCTCTTTCTACATTGGGCGGGAGAGTATCGAAGACGCACTCAGAGCCGGCCGGGAAGCCGCCATGATAACACTCAAGCGGCGCTATCCCCTCATCGACGACGTGGAAAAACAGATCGGTTGGTGGGCATGCTTTGAGGAGAATAAACGGAAATGGGACTCGGCGAAGATTCGTTTCGCTCCGCCCGCTCCCAAAGCTCGGGTCAAAGCAGGGCGGAATGAGCCGTGTCCTTGTGGCAGCGGGAAGAAATTCAAAAGATGCTGCGGAAGGCAGGGAACTTAGGGTTGATACTTCACGTCCGCCTTGCATGAACGCTGGACGGTGTCAGTTCAAGGTCGCCCCTGCGAGGCAATGTCGCACTCCCGGCCAACTCATGCTTTATTTTAGGTTCCCTGCAGCATTCTTCTGCTGTGGGCAGGAATGCCTCGCGCTGAGAATAAACAACTTTTGGGGGTACACACCGGCCAACTTATGCTTTAAATCCGGCCAACTCATGCTTTAAGTGACAAACTGATTGGTCCGAAGCCATCTGACGGCATTACTTTGGCTCACGGATGCTCTAAGGGCTGCAAAATCAGGGGGTGGCCCACTTGTAATTACGGCCACGTTATGGTTCCATTTTGCACTTTCGGCCAC
>PMMJ01000013.1 GCA_003162255.1 Acidobacteriaceae bacterium
TCGCCGCCGGTGCCGCAGGTATCGACCAGCGCGTCACGCTCGGTGCCGCTGGCGTCGAGCACGGAGTCGGCGTGGAGTTCAAGTGGAATGGCGGCGGCGTGGATGGCTTCGGCAAATCCGACGATTTCTTCGACCGTCTCGCCCTTCATGTGCAACGCCACCAGCAGCGCCGCAATTTGCGCGTCGGAGCAGCGGCCGGTAAGGACCTCGGCCATCACCGCGCGTGCTTCTGCGTGGGAGAGCGACTGGCGATGCACGGCGATACGATGCAGGACGTCGAGGATCATGATCTCCAGCCAAGGGTAGCACTGATCACTGTTGGTTGGATCACTGTCCGTTGGATCACTGTCCGTTGTGACATCCGCTGTGATCGCGCCGTTTGCACCAATCGTTCTGCCTCTATAAAATCAAGAGTTTGCTGCAAGTTGTCTGAAGCCGCAAGCAGAGTCCTCTCTGGAGTCCACTACGGCGATCGCCGCGGCTCGTGATCGCGAACGACTAACGGCCAACGACTAACGACCAACGACGAGTTCGGAATCATTATGAAAATTCATGAGTATCAGGCAAAAGGAATTCTGAAGAAGTATGGCGTAGCCGTGCCTCGCGGCGTGATGGCGACGACGCGCGAAGAAGCCGAGGCGGCGGCAAAGGATATTCTGGGTTCCGGCGCGACGGGAGTCGTGGTCAAGGCGCAGATCCACGCCGGCGGACGTGGCAAGGGCGGCGGTGTGAAGATCGCCAAGTCGGTCGAGGAAGCGGGCGAAATCGCCGGCAAGATGCTGGGCATGAAACTGGTCACGCATCAGACGGGGCCGGAGGGACGCATCGTGCATCGACTGCTGGTCGAAGAGACGTTGCCGATCGAGAAGGAACTTTATCTCGGCATTCTGGTCGATCGCGGCGAGGGCAAGCCGGTATTCATGGCATCGGCCGCGGGCGGAATGGATATCGAGCAAGTGGCCGCCGAGCGGCCCGAAGCGATCCTGAAACAGTACATCGATCCCGGCATGGGTTTGGAGCCGTTCCAGGCGCGCAAGATCGCATTCAGTTTGGGGCTGAAGCCGCCGCAGATCAATTCCGCAGTTCAATTCTTGACCAGCCTGTACCGCGCCTTCCTTGAATCGGATGCTTCGCTGGTGGAGATCAATCCTTTCATCAGTTGCACGGACGGCCGCTTGTTCGCACTCGACGCCAAGTTGACTTTTGACGATAACGCGCTCTTCCGCCATGCCGACCTCCGCGAACTGCGCGACATCACCGAAGAAGATCCGCTGGAAGTAGAGGCGTCGAAATACAACCTCAACTACATCAAGCTCGACGGCAACGTGGGCTGCATGGTGAATGGCGCGGGCCTGGCGATGGCCACCATGGACATCATCAAATACGCGGGCGGCATGCCGGCGAACTTCCTCGATGTCGGCGGCAGCGCCAGCGCGGACCAGGTAGCGCACGCATTCGAAATCTTGCTCAGCGACAAGAGCGTGCGTGCCGTGCTGATCAATATTTTTGGCGGCATTCTGCGCGTGGATATGCTGGCCACCGGAGTAGTCGAGGCCGCGAAGAAAACAAATATTCAACTGCCGGTGGTCCTGCGACTGGAAGGCACCAACGTTCAGGAAGGCAAGAAAATCCTGATGGAGTCGGGCCTGAACTTCACGGTCGCTGAGACCATGAAGGATGCGGCCGACAAAGTAGTCGCAGCCGCGAAGCAAGCAGCGTAAGCGCGAATGACGAACAGCGAACAGCGTTTTTTGAAAGCGAGCATTCATGGCAATCCTGGCTGATAAGAGAACTCGATTAATTGTGCAAGGTCTGACGGGCCGCGAAGGCACTTTCCACGCGAAAGCTTGCGCAGCGTACGGCACCCAGATTGTGGGCGGCGTCACGCCCGGCAAAGGCGGGACAACGCACGAAGGCTGGCCGATCTTCAACACCGTTCAGGAAGCGGCGGACAAGACGGGCGCCAATGCCACGGTCATCTTTGTGCCGCCGCCGTTCGCGGCCGACGCGATCATGGAGGCCGCCGACGCTGAAATCGAACTCATCGTCTGCATCACCGAGGGCATTCCGACGCTCGACATGGTGCGCGCCTGGGAATTTCTGCAGGACCGGCGTTCGCGCCTGATCGGGCCGAACTGCCCCGGCATCATCTCGCCGGGCAAATGCAAGATCGGAATCATGCCGGCGCAGATCCACAAAGAGGGCAATGTCGGGATCGTGTCGCGCTCCGGGACGCTGACTTACGAGGCGGTGCATCAACTTACGCAGCTCGGAATCGGACAATCGACGGCGCTTGGCATTGGCGGCGACCCGATCATCGGCACGAATTTTGTCGACGCCCTCGATCTGTTCAACCGCGATCCGCAGACCGAAGCCGTGGTCATGATCGGGGAAATCGGCGGCAACGCGGAGGAGATCGCCGCGGAATTCATCCGGACGCACATGAAGAAGCCGGTGGTGGGCTTCATCGCCGGACAGACCGCCCCTCCCGGACGCCGCATGGGCCATGCCGGCGCGATCATCTCGGGCGGCACTGGAACCGCGGCGGAGAAGATCGCCGCGCTCGAGGCCGCCGGCGTTCGCGTGGCAGACTCCCCCACTCAGCTGCCCAGGCTGCTTCTCGAGGCCGGCTACCGGCCATAACCCCGGCTCGGACGCCCGCCAAAAGAGATTTGTGCGGCCCATGGATCGCAGCGCAGCGCTGGATCGACCTGATCGATTGCGAGGAATGCGCGTGTCTGGGAGGCTGTTCGGGCTAGTAGCCCAGCCTCGCCCAGGCCGGGCCGCCGGGAGCTTCGATCAANNATGGGCCATGCCGGCGCGATCATTTCCGGCGGCAAAGGCACCGCGGCCGAGAAGATTGCCGCCATGGAAAAGGCCGGCCTGAAAGTCGCGAAATCGCCAGCGGAAATCGGCGAAACACTAGCGGCCGCTCTGGGAGTGAAAGTGTAGGAGCACTCGGCACTCAGCCGTCAGCTGAGACCTGACACCTAAGACCTGAGACCTGAATTTATGAAAACACTGCAACGCACACTGACCATCATCAAGCCCGACGCGGTCAAAAAGAACGCGATCGGAGACATCATCGAGCAGTTCGAGAAGAACGGCTTCCACATTCTGGCCATGAAGATGCTGGAAATCTCCCAGCACCAGGCGGAGCAGTTCTACGCGGTCCATGCGAGCAGGCCGTTTTACCACTCGCTGACCAACTTCATGTCCAGTGGACCGATTGTGGCGCTGGCGCTGGAAAAGGAAAATGCCATCGCCGACCTGCGCAAACTAATGGGATCCACGAACCCGGCCAACGCCGAAGAGGGCACCATCCGCAAGAAATGGGCCACGAACATCGAGCACAACGCCATCCACGGCTCCGATGCGGACGACACAGCGCGCTTCGAGTTGAGCTTTTTCTTTGCGGGATACGAACTGGCGCAATAGCAGTTCTCAGTTCTCGGTTCCCAGTTCTCCGTAAGATCCAAGGACTGGTCTCTCTGAGAGCTGAGAACCGAGAACTGAGAACTCCCCATGCCTCTTGTTCAAGTCACTATGCTCCAAGGCCGCACGGCCGATCAAAAGCGGAAGATCGCGCAGCGCATTACCGACACGATGGTGGAAGAGGCCGGCGCGCGCCGCGAAGCCGTCGTGGTGACATTTCTGGAAGTGTCCAAGGAGAGCTACGCCTCGGGCGGTGTTCTGATGGCGGACAAGCAGTGACAATAGTTCCCAATCCCCAGTGAGATTGATCCGATGACGGGGCTTTATGGGAACTGAGAACCGGGAACTGAGAACTCTCCAGCTATCCCAGCGGCTCGAACAAGTGCCCTTCGATCCGATCGGCGACCTTCGGCAGGTCTTTCTTCGCGAACTGCAGGAAGTGCGGAGCGGCGCGATGAGCCTCGATGGCGGCGTCATCCTTGTATTGCTCGTAGATGAAGAACCGGCGCGGATCGGTCTTGTGCTTATGCACCTGATACATGAGGCAACCCGGTTCCTTGCGCGATTCGGCTGAAATCTTTTCAAAGATCGCGGTCACTTCGGACTCGCGTCCAATTTTCGCCATCCAAGTTACGGCCAACACCACCATCCGTCGCTCCGTTCTTTTTACACCAGCCCCTGAAGGGGCGTCTGACTCCGAAAACTTACGGCCCCGCTAAAGCGATACCCTGATACGAATCCAATATCCTGACAGAGATGCCCCTGATACGACCCTGACTTGTTTAACAGCTCTTCAGTCCCAACTCATTTACGAATTCCGGCACCAGAATCGTCTGCTCGCGATCCGGCCCCGTGGAGATCATTCCCACCCGCGCTCCGGTCTCCTTTTCGATGAACGCCAGGTATTCGCGGGCGCCCTTGGGCAATGCCTCGACCGTTCGAATGTCCTGCGTCGGGCTAGCCCAGCCCGGCAGGTTACGGTAGATGCATTCTATTTTTTCATAACCGCATCCCTGAGCCGGAATTTCGTCCAACTCCTTGCCGTCTACCCTATACCCCACGCAGACTGGAATCTCCGTCAGGTGGTCGAGCACATCCAACTTAGTCACCACCAGCCAGGAGATGCCGTTAATCATGCCAGCGTAACGCAGCAGAGGCAAGTCGATCCATCCGGTGCGCCGCGGACGTCCGGTAACGGCGCCGAATTCGTTGCCGCGCTTGCGCAGATCTTCGCCTTGCGCCCCGAGCAGTTCGCTGGGGAACGGCCCGCTGCCGACCCGTGTGCAATAGGCTTTGGTGATGCCAATGACGGTGTCAATCGATGTCGGCGGCACGCCGGTTCCGGTCGCCGCGCCACCGGACGTGGAGCTCGAAGACGTCACGAACGGATACGTACCGTGATCGATGTCGAGCATGGTGCCCTGCGCTCCCTCGAACACGATCGACTTTCCTTCCGCCAGAGCGCGGTTCAACAGAAGCGCCGTGTCACGGACAAAAGGACGGATCTGCTCGGCCGCGTCGGCGTACTCCCGGAACATTTTGTCGGCATCGAGCGGCTCGGAGTTGAAGAGCGCATGAGCGATCATGTTTTTCTCGCGGCATGCGTTTTCGATGTGCGTGCGCAGCAATTGAGTGTCGAGCAGATCGGCGATGCGCAATCCGCGGCGTCCCATTTTGTCTTCGTAGGATGGACCGATGCCGCGCGAAGTGGTTCCGATTTTCACGCGGCCGGGAGCGTTTTCCGACCCCAGCTCCATCATGCGATGGTAGGGCAGAATGACCTGTGCGCGGTTCGATACGAAAAGATTGCCGTCCACTTTCACGCCGGCAGCACGCAGGGACGCGACTTCCTTCAGGAACGCCAGCGGATCGATCACCACGCCATTGCCGATGACGTTGGTGCACTCGGGCCGCAGAATGCCGCCGGGCACAAGTTGCAGGATGAATTTTTTCCCGTTGATGATGACCGTGTGTCCGGCGTTGTGACCACCGGCGTAGCGCACCACCACCGAAAAAGTCTGCGTCAGTACGTCGACAATCTTGCCCTTGCCCTCGTCGCCCCACTGGGCGCCCAGCACCACCGCCGTCTTTGCCCGCATCTGATCCCGCTTCCCCAACTACTGTTTTAAAACAACTTTAGCCCCGGCATCTTATTTGATGAACCCACACCACGCCTGGGCGGCAAAACGATGGCGCAGAGATACTGTCCTGCGCCATTCTTCGATGATAAACCCTGGCGCGTTGCGGGCCGATGAAGTGCGCTCTGTCTTATTGGGGTTGAACGGTTTGGAAGGCTGTGCGCGCGGCGGCGATGGTGAGGTCTACCTCTTTTTTGCCGTGCGCACTGCTTAGGAAAGCGGCCTCGAACTGCGAGGGGGGCAACCATATACCTTGATCCATCATTGCGCGGTGGAAGTGCCCGAAGGCGGCGGTGTCGGATTGAGCAGCCTGGGTGTAGTTCGTAACTGGTCCTGAAGTAAAGAACCAGGTACCCATGGAACCGACGCGGTTAGTGGTGAGCGGGATTCCGACCTTGGCAGCTTCCTGGGCGATCCCCTCAAAGACGGAACGGGCCGTGGTTTCGAGGCGCGGATAAACATCTCCGGCGTGTTCCTGAAGATATTGAAGCGTCGCGATGCCGGCGGCCATAGCTAGCGGATTGCCACTCAATGTTCCGGCCTGGTAGACGGGGCCGAGAGGAGCCAGCAGATCCATGAAGACGCGCTTGCCGCCAAAGACTCCCACCGGCAGCCCTCCGCCGACGATCTTGCCCAGCGTGACCAGATCGGCATCGATGCCGTAGAGTTCCAGCGCGCCACCGAGAGCCACGCGGAAGCCGGTCATGACCTCGTCCACGATCAGGAGCGCCCCTTCGCGGGCGGTGAGCGAGCGCAGGCCGGGCAGGTAGCCGGGAGCAGGCGGAATGCAGCCGGCGTTGCCGACAATCGGCTCCAGAAT
>PMMJ01000287.1:0-4072 GCA_003162255.1 Acidobacteriaceae bacterium
GCTTCATCAGCATCGAGGAGGAGTTGCGCAGCCAGTACGCGCTGGCTTACAAGCCGGCGAATTTTGTCGCCGATGGACGCTACCGCACCATCGAAATCCTGACGCAGGAAAAAGGCCTGAAGGTGCGCACCCGCAAGGGATACTACGCTCCGAGGCAGTAGCGCAGGTCTCAGGTCCCGGTTCTCAACACCAACTTCTATGCCTGGTTATTCTGGAACTCCTCTGGTTAAGAAATTGGGCATCAAGGACGGTTTTGGTGTGGCCCTGCTTCATGTGCCGGACGAGGTAAAGACTGAGCTTCGAAACGCACTTTTGAAATGCCGGCGGGAGACCGTCGCCAGCAAGGATCTCGATTTCATTCTGCTTTTTGCCAAATCGCGCGCGGGGCTGGAACTCGAACTGCTGCCGGCCGCGAAGGCGCTGGCGCCTGCCGGCATGTTGTGGATCTCGTGGCCGAAGAAAAGTTCCGGCGTTCCGACCGACCTCACCGAAAATGTGATTCGCCAGAGCGGGCTGGATGCGGGCCTGGTGGACGTGAAAGTCTGCGCCGTCACCGACGTCTGGTCGGGATTGAAGTTCGTGATCCCGGTCAAGAATCGGCCGAAGAAATAAGCGTGGGGACAGCCGCGCGCGGCATGAACCATGAGAGAAGTGACTTCAATACTCAACCCTTCGCGACGTTCGTAACTTGCCGGAACGCAACCAGCCGGGTTCTATTCATTTATTGATGATGGAAAGACGATTTATGCGAATCAGGACCCGGCTGTCCGCGCTGGGATTGGTGGGAATCATGCTTTGTTGGGCGGCATACGGCCAGACATCGACGTTGCGGGCGGAGCGGGACCTGTTCGCTTCCGTAAACCAGGCGCGGCGGGCGCAGGGACTGCCTCAGTTGCGTTGGGATGAAGCGCTGGCCACAGCGGCGCGGCGTCACGCCGAGGTGATGGCTGAACACGGATCGGCGCAGCATGGGTTTGAGGGTGAGCCCAGCCTGTCGGCGCGCGTCAAGCAAGCGGGCGTGCATTTTAGCTGGCTCTCGGAAAATGTAGTTCAGGGGCCGTCGCCCGAATTTATCCACGCGCAGTTCATGAAGTCGCCTCCCCATCGCGCGAACGTTCTGGACAAGGACATGGATTCGGTCGGAATCGGCGTGGTGGAGCAGCGCGGGCAGTTGTTCGCGGTGGAGGATTTTTCGCAGGAGCGGTGAGACACTTGGCACGGGGCAGCGCCTGTCCCTGCGCAGCCTTGGACGGGCGAGGTCGCCCGTCCCCACACGGGCCCTAGTCTTCGTGGTGAGCTGTGGCGTAGTAACCGCTGCGCGCCTGGATCTTGTAGTCCCCCTGCTTGGGCTTAATCTCGACTTTACGGAAAGAGCCGTCGCGGGTGCCGTTGGTGGGCACGTAACCAATGTTGTATTGGCTGCGAAGTTCCTGGGAAATCTGGTCGAAGGCCTGGCGGAGCTTTTCGATCTTGTTGCCGACTTCGATCACGCGCCCGCCGGTTTCCAGGGTGAGCTTTTTCATCTCCGAATCGCCTGAGTAGCCGCCTCCGAAGCCGTAGAAACCGCGGTCGGCGATGAGCAACACGTAGCAGATGGCATCGGCTTTCTGGGCGGCTTCGATGGCATCTTTGATCTTGAGCCGGCTGCCTTCGTCTTCTCCGTCGGTGAGCAGGATCATCGCCTTGCGGCCGACTTCGTGGGCAAACTCGTCATGCGAGGCGAGATAAACGGCATCATAGAGAGCGGTCCCGCGTTGGCCGCTGGCGGAGCACGGGATCGGGCCCTGCGGACCAAGGGGACCGCCGGCACAGCCGACTCCGCCGGTGTTGATCCTGGCCTCGTTGAGCGCATGCCTGAGCCTGCTGACGGAGTTGGTGAAATCTTGCAGCAGGGTAATGTCGACATCGAAGCTGATGACAAACGCTTCGTCCTTGGCGCGCAGCGTGCTGTCGAGGAAAGAACCTCCGACTTCCTTTTCCATATCGAGGACGCGCGTCTGGCTGCCGCTGGAATCAATGAGGATACCGAGGGTCAGCGGGAGATCGGATTCGGCCTTGAAGTATTTGATGGTCTGCGGCTGGCCGTCTTCGAAAATGTCGAAGTTCTCCTTGTTCAGGTTGGGAATCAACGCGCCATGCTTGTCCTTGACGTTGAAGAACAGCTGGACGACTTCGACGTTGACCTTCAAGGTCTCGACGGGCTGGTCTTGGGGCTGGGCGTTAGCGTCGGGAGCAAGAGTGGGCATCGGAGCAGCGGAATTCTGCGCCGCTGCGGGAAGCGACAAGATCGTCAGAACGAACGCCCCCAGCACGAACACGGTCAGAGCGAACACGCCCGTGGACAGGCGCGATTTGCAATGTAGTATACGCATCAGAGTTTTTATCCCGAGACTTTGCTAGTCTATCCTGTAACGGTTAGATGCACCAAAGAGCTGCGGTTAGGCATCTGAAATTGTAAAGAGTGAAGAGTAGAGAACGCAGGGACCGCCGGTGCACCACGGCCAGACGGTCGAAGAACAAAGTAAGGTAGAACAAAGCAAGTAAAGATAGGGGATTCCGGGAATGGCCACGAAAACTAGCGCGGTACTGAGGCTGGGGCTTGCGTTGTCGCTCTGGGGGTTGCTGGCAGGCGCTCTGGCGGCGCAGCAGAAGCCTGAGGATATCCCGGACGCTCCGTCGGCGACGCGGCCGATCCCGCCGCCGGCGCCGCCCAGCGCGCGGCAAGAAGCCGAGGAGGAATCCAAGCCGGAAGCGCCTCCGGCGGACGCCTCCGGTGCGGGGATCACCACCGGATCGAAGGAGATGCCCCGGAGCGCTCCGGATTCGACGGATCAGAAGCCGGCCCCGCCACCGATGCCTCCGGTCAGGACAGTGCCTGCGGGCAGCGTTCCGAAGGATGTCGAGACCGGGCAGGACGTCGGTTTCACAATCACCGTGAACCCAACCCTGGTGCTGGTGCCAGTAACGGTAAAGGACAGCGAAGGGCGCTTGGTCGGCGGCCTGCTTTCCAAGGATTTTTCAGTCCTGGAAAATGGGCAACTACAGACGCTGAAGTTTTTCACCAGCGATCCATTTGCGCTCTCGGCGGCGGTGATCATCGATACCGGAATGCCGGACGTGGGCCTGAAGAAGGTACAGGAGACGCTATCGGCGTTGCAGGGAGCGTTCAGCCAGTTCGATGAAGTCGGAATCTACACCTACAGCAGCACGGTAGGCCGGGTATCGGACTTTACCAGCGTCGGCAAGCAGTTGACGGCGGTTCTGAACCAGGTCAAAAGCTATAGCGGGGCCAATAACGGCCCTCCGGTGACCAGCGGACCGCTCGGCCCGCAGGGACCGATCATCAATGGCCGTCCGGTGGACTCTCCCGTAACCCCTGTTTCCACGCCGCCGAAGGTCGCGCACGTAATGAATGACGCGATCCTGCTGGCGGCCCGCGATCTTTCCAAGCGCGACCGAACCCACCGCAAGATTATCTTCGTCATCAGCGACGGACGCGAACAGGGCTCGACTGCGAGCTACAAAGATACCCTGAAAGTACTGCAGACGCAGAACATCACCGTATACGCGGTGGGAGTGGAGGGCGCGGCCATTCCGGTATATGACCGGCTGCAGCGGATCCACCTGCCGAAAACCAGAGGTTTGATGGGTTACAGCGACATTCTGCCGAAATACGTCTCCGCCACCGGAGGAGGCACCGTGTACGGCGAATTGGCGCCCGGCGACATCGAGCGAGCGTACGCTCAGGCGATGGGGGACGCCCGCTATCAGTACACTCTGGGTTATTCGCCCAGGTCGACCATCGGAGGCTACCGCCAGATCGAAGTGCGGGTGCGGCGTCCGGAAGTAAAGGTATATGCAAAGTACGGATACTATCCTCTGCCGACGCCGCGATAGGCAGTGGCCAGTGGTCAGTGGTCANNCCTTCCGGTGTGGTATAAAAACCAGCAGGAACCGATACTGTAGTCATGTGGATTGGTAGCGGGAGGCTCGCGCCTTGAGGGAGTGGTTCGCGAGAGCCTTTTCGCAGGAGTTTCTGAGGAAACCTTTTGAGTTTCATCAACTTCGCAGC
>PMMJ01000287.1:4135-6397 GCA_003162255.1 Acidobacteriaceae bacterium
GGCATCGTGTTCGTGGCCGATTCCCAGCAGGAGCGCCAGGACGCCAACGTCGAAGCACTCGACAACCTGATGTCGAACCTGCAAGAACACGGCTACGACTTCAACAAGATCCCCTACGTCCTGCAACTGAATAAGCGCGACCTGCCGAATGTACTGTCGGTCGAAGCTCTCTCCAAGGAACTGCGCAAGAAAAACGAGCCGGTGGTGGAGGCCGTGGCCTTCCAAGGCGTAGGCGTATTCGAAACGCTCAAGGAAATCGCGCGCCAGGTGCTGACCGAGTTGAAACAGGGCGGGTAGGACAGTACGCAGTTGCCAGTACCCGGTACCCAGTTCAAGCCCCAACACAAACCCTCTGTAGAGACGCGGCTTGCCGCGTCTGCCTTTGCTGGTGTGGGGACGGGCGCCTCGCCCGTCCAAGCCGAGCGCAGCTCGGCAGTCTACCAGCGGCCGCAGTGACCCTGAATTCGCTATAGAATTCAGAAAATGGGAACAAAAGCTAAGACGATGGCACGCGACCGAAGACCTGTTACCGGAAAGCTTTCTCTAGCATCCCTCGAAGCCGCAACCACCGCTTATTACGACAGCCTCACCGATGCAGAAGTTGAGGAGAATAGACTCTGGGGCGAGTTTGTGGTGCGCGGAAGCGGGAATGTGTTCCGCGATCTGGGGCACAAGAACGCGGACGTCGAGCAGTTCAAGGCGATCCTCGCGGCCGAAATCATCAAGGCGCTCGACTGCGAGGGCCTGACCGTGCGCGCCGCACACGACCGCACCGGCACCGCAGCAGCCGACTTCTCGCGCATCCGCAACGCGGACCTGGGACGGTTCACCGTTGACCGCCTGATGTCAATCATCAGCCGCCTGGGGTCGCGCGTTGACGTGAAAGTCCGTGTGCGGCGCGCCGAACCGGTCGGATGCGCGGCGACGGCGTGAGGACAGCGGCACCGTCAGCAAATGAAATGGGACGCATGCGCATAGAGAGAGCGAGTTCGGGCCCCTCCCTGGTGTCCCTTGCGAGTGCTCTGATGTTTTGCGAGAAAGGTCCCGCGTTGCCTTCGGCAATGGGAGCGTAGTCTAACCCGCCGTTTCCAGAGCCCCAGACAGCTCTTCCCACTCCGCCATCAGGCTCTGCAGAGCGCTTTTCTGATTGGCGAGCTCCAGCGTCTGCCGCTGCGTTTCTTCCGCGCTAACAAAGCTCTGAAGCTCGGTTTCACACGCTGCAATCGCGGCTTCGGCGCGGGCAATCTCTTCTTCGATCTCGTGCAGACGATCTTCCATTTGCTGGCGCTTGATGGGATTCATGCGCTTACCCTTGGGCTCAGCGGCAAGCAAACCCGCGGCCACTTCATCACCATTAGGAACAGCCGCCGATGCTCTGGCCACCGCGTCCTTCGAGTGGCTCACGTCCGCGTTTCTGCGCTGCACTGACCCTTCCGCGTCGGGTTGGGGCTGAGAACTCACTGGCGACTGGGTGCTGGCAACCGGGTGCTCCTTCCGCCACAGATAGTCTTCGTAATTTCCCGGATAGATTTCCACTTTGCCATCGCCAATCTCGAACACGCGCGTGGCCAGCTTGTCGATGAAATAGCGGTCGTGCGAAACGAAGACGACCGTGCCCGTGTACTTCATCAGGGCTTCGAGCAGGACGTCTTTCGCGCGCAGGTCGAGATGGTTGGTGGGCTCGTCGAGCAGCAGGAAGTTGGCGGGATTCAGCAGCATTTTAAGCAGCGCGTAGCGATTGCGCTCGCCTCCCGAAAGGACGCCAATGCGCTTAAACACGTCGTCGCCCGAAAAAAGAAAACAGCCGAGCAGGCTGCGCAACTGCGTTTGCGTGGAAGCGCCCGACAGTTCGCCAAGGTCGTCAAGAATGCGGGCCTCAGGATCGAGTTCTTTATATTGGTCCTGCGCGAAATAATCGGGCTCGACGTTGTGGCCGAGCTTGTATTCGCCGGTGGTGAGTGGTTCCTGGCCGGCCAGCAGTTTAATCAGCGTCGACTTCCCTGCTCCGTTGACTCCGACTAACGCGACGCGCTCACCGCGCTCGATCATGAAGCTTACGTTCTCAAAGACCTTGTGTTCGTTCATCCCGCGCTCGCCGTAACTCTTGGCGACATTCGCGAACTCGGCGACGATGCGTCCGCTCGTCTTCGGCTGCGGGAACGAAAAGTGGACGGTCTTCTCCTCTTCCGGAATTTCGATCCGCTCCATTTTTTCGAGTTCTTTGATGCGGCTCTGCACTTGCTTGGCCTTGGTGGCCGTGTA
>PMMJ01000171.1 GCA_003162255.1 Acidobacteriaceae bacterium
CCAGTCGCCAGTACCCAGTACCCAGAGACTCAGGTCCGAATGCAGATCAAAGCCTAAAGGCCTATGCCTAATACAACGGCGGCTGGCCGGGCGGGCGCGTCTTCCAGCGGCGGTGCACCCACAGCCACTGGTCGGGATAGCGGCGAATTACGCCTTCGATGACTTTGGTGAATTTTGCGGTGTTGGCTACTGTGTCGGCCTCGTTGTCGCCGGTGCGAATTAACTCTACGGCGGGATCGAAGCGGAGGATGTATTTGCGCAGGGTCGAATCCCATACCGTAAAGCCGGGGACCACGGCGGCGTCGGTGCGCAGGGCGATGTGGGCAAGGCCGCTGGCAGTGCATGCGGGTATCCCGAAGAAATCGACGNNTGCGGCGGAGTCATGTTGGTGTCCATTAGGATGCCGACGGTTTCGCCGGCGCGCATGGCTGAGAGCAGGCCGCGAACGAAATCGTCCTTGTCTACGGTGCGGTTGCCGTGCAGGGTGCGGTAGCGCTGAATTAACGCGTCGATGTAGGGATTATCGAGCGAGCGCATGACAATCGACAGCGGATGACCCTGCAGCGAGTGCGCGAAAGCGGAAAGCTCCCAGGCCCCGAGGTGTCCGGTAAGAAACAGAACGCCTTTGCCGCGAGCATAGGCGCGCTCGAAGTTTTCGAAGCCGTCATAGACGACGACGCGGGAAACATTTTCGCGGGTGTAGCGGGGAAAAAGGCAGACCTCGGCGAGTTGGCGTCCCAGGGAAATGAACTCGCCGCGAACCAGGCGGCGGCGCTCGTGCGGCGACATTTCAGGGAAGGCGAGAGTCAGGTTGCGCATGCCGACGCGACGCAGGCGCCGGTGAACCGCGTAGACCGTGAGCCCGAGCGTGATCCCGAGGGCGCGCGCCACCGAACGGGGGAGCAATCCCAGGATCTTGATCCAAGGCCAGACTAGAGCGTATTCAAGGCGTTCTCGCACGGTGAATCAGCACCCGGCGCCCAGTTCCCAGTAACCAGTTCTAGGCCCTGAATTGCAGAAAAGGAAAAGCGCTGGGTACTGGGTACTGAGAACTCGGTACTTCACTTTGCTGCCTGCTGGGCCCACTTGGCTAGCGTGCTCAAGAAGGGATACGCGGATTGGGGGGCTTCGATTTCTCCCTTGAGCGACGTTTTGAACGGGACCATGTGGCCGTAGAATTCGCGGGTGCTGCCTCTATCCTGCTTGATGACGGCGCCGGAGAGTTCGAGTCCGGCGAAGAGGCCGCGGGAGCGCGAGTAGGTTAGGACTTCCGCCCGCATCTTCCAATCGGTATCGGCGGCGGCGTGGCGACCGACGGGACCAGCGGCGGCGCTGGCATCGGCGCCGAGCTTGAACTGGCTGGAAAGCAGGTTATTCATGCCGTTCTTGTTCATGATCAGCATGACGACATCGGTTGCCTGGCCGCCGATCTGCAAGCCGAAACTGCCACCGCCGATGGTGAAGAAAGCGGGCGCGCTCCAGCCTTTTTCGGTGCGGCAACTGGCCACGCCTTTGCCATAACGGCCGCCGAAGACAAAACCTCCATTGAGCAGGGACGGAACCACGGCCACACATTCGGCCGAAGCGAGCACTTCTTCGGGGATACGCTGGTCTGGCGCGGCCTGGATTTCATCGAGCACCGTGCCAGCGGCCTCGATTCGTCCGGACGCCTTGGTGTTGGCCTCCGCGGACTTGCTGTCTTCATCGGCGGAAAGAATCGTTGTTTGGAAACATGTCAGGAAACAAACGAGCAGCAGAACGATGAGATTTCGCATCATGCCTCACTTGGGAGATGGAATGTGGACTCTGTTGTCCCTAATTCTATTCGATGCGGGGCGCGAAGCGGGGAAAACTGGGGGAGTGATCAGGGTGAGTCAGGGGGCAAGGCCAGGTTTCAAGGTTTCAGAGNNTTCAGAGTTTCAGAGTTTCAGAGATTTCAAGGTTTCAAAGAATTCCGCAGCGAGGCTCGATGTCTTTCAAGTTCGAATGAAGGCAAAAAAATGCGGGGCTGAAATCGGCGACCCTAATCTCCGTTTCCAGCCCCGTCTCCCAGGTTCTGTGGTAGGTGAGGCGAGTATGCGGCAGGTGCGAAAAGCGGGCAAGATTACGAGGGTCACAGTACCTTGGTAACCGTGAACGGCCCGATCAGTTCTAGAACGCACTTCACGAATGAATCTGAAAAGGACCGCAGTCTTTGGTGAAGGGATATTTTCAACAATTGCCCAGAGCGGGCCCAAGCCGATGACCTTCGTTACCAAGGGGGCGAGTTACCAGTGCCGGCACTCCATAGCGGTCTGCGAGACTTGAACGAGCATTCTTCGGAATTTGGCCCGACGCACATCGGACCGTGGTTTGATATCCCGATAGGACGGAGTCATCTGTGAGCACTGGAACAATGCCGGCCCAAATTAAGATTTCTCCCGAGGCTGGGGCGGAACACTCAAAGGGACCACTCGCGAACATTAGCCGGCAGTGGTATTTCTCCTTCTTCTTCGTTTCCGGATTTTGCAGCATTCTCTACGAGCTGATCTGGCTTCGCCTCGCCATGGCGCAATTCGGGGTCACCACGGCCATGGTGTCGATCGTGCTCTCGAGTTTCATGGCAGGATTGGGGCTGGGTTCCTGGGCCGCTGGGNNACTTCGTGCGCAAGTACGCTCGGCGTCTGCAGTCTCCTCCTTTGCAGTTTTATGCCATTACCGAGTTGTTGATTGGCTGTTCCGCGGTCGTTGTGCCAGGGGCATTCGTGCTGGGGCGCTCTGTGCTCGAGCACCTGGGAAACGGGCTGGCGCTGTCCTCGTCGGGCTACTACGTGGTGGCCGGAGTGTGGATCGCGTGCAGTCTGATTCCGTGGTGCGCCTGCATGGGGGCTACGATTCCGCTGGGCATGTTTGCCATCCGTAGCGAAACGGGCATCGAGTCGCGGCGCTCGTTCAGCTTTTTTTATCTCGCGAATGTGCTGGGGGCGGTGGCGGGAGCGGTCGTTCCCCTGCTATTGATCGAGGTCTTTGGTTTTAGCGGGACCCTGCGAGTTGGGATGTTGCTCAATTTTGCGATCTGCGGCACTGCCCTTGTTGTTGCCCGGAAGCAAAAGCCGCAAGCGGGACTCCACCACGAGCCGGATGCCGGCGGCAAATCCGCCATTGCCTGGCGCGAGATTCTGGGAAGCGGCACGCTCTGGTTGCTCTTCGCCACCGGACTGACCAGCATGGGGATGGAGGTGGTCTGGTCGAGGCAGTTCACATTCTATGTCGGCACATTTGTCTATTCCTTCGCAGCCATTCTCGGCATCTACCTGGGGGCTACGTTCATTGGATCGACCGTGTACCGCGTTTGGAGCCGCCGGCACAGTAACGAGGGAACACTGGTATGGCTGTTCGTCTGGCTGGTGTCTTTACTCCCTCTGCTCGCCGCCGACTCGCGCCTGGGGATTTATGGGTGGCTACGCGTGCCCTTGGGTATCGCGGCATTCAGCGGTCTTCTGGGATTTCTGACTCCGAGGCTGGTAGACCGCTTTTCGGCGGGCGACCCCAACCGGGCGGGAGTGGGTTACGCGGTCAACGTTGCCGGCTGTATCTTGGGCCCGCTGGTTAACGGATTCTTGTTGTTGCCGAATCTCCCTGAGCGCTACGCCCTGGTAACGCTGGCTTTGCCCTGGTTGCTGGTTGCTCTGTCGTTCCTGCTCTTCCGCCAGCCGGGAAAGGCGCCACGTTTTACAGCGCAGAGGGCCACCGCCTCCGCCCTGATTTTATTGGCGTCGTTCGCTTTGATCTTTATGACGCGGAGCTACGATCGGGCCATGCCCAAGACGCAGGTACTCCGGGATAGCACGGCCACTGTAGTCGCGTATGGCCATGAAATGGCCAAGGGTCTGTACGTGAACGGCGTAGGCATGACCGTCTTGACGCCCGTCACCAAAATGATGGCTTCCCTGCCCCTGGCGTTCCTGAATCATCCGCCCCAGAATGCCCTGGTCATCTGTTTCGGCATGGGTACCACTCATCGCTCCATGTTGTCCTGGGGGATTGACTCCACTGCGGTAGAGCTGGTTCCCAGTGTTCCCAAACTTTTCTGGTACTTCCACGCCGATGGCCCTGAGTTGCTGAAATCTCCGCGCTCCCACGTCGTAATCGACGACGGCCGGCGTTTTCTTGAGCGCACGGCCGGGCAGTACGATGTGATCGTGATTGATCCGCCCCCGCCCATCGGGGCCGCTGGATCAAGCCTGCTATACTCGCGCGAGTTCTATTCCGCCGCGAAGAAGCACTTGCGCCCGGGCGGCATCCTGCAGCAATGGTTCCCTGGCGGAGATCTGGCGACGACTGCCGCCATTGCGCGTGCCCTGAAAGAGTCATTCCCCTACGTCCGCGCGTTTAATTCCCCGCTGGTCCAATATGGCATCCACTACCTTGCCAGCAACCAGCCTATCCCGAATCGCACAGCCACTNNCGACCGGCCAGTCAACGAATACTACCTGCTGCGTGACGCGCGCGCGGGGCTGCGATCGCAATAGGATGGACGTTCCGGCCAAGGGTTGCTAATCCAGATCTTGTGAATCCAAATCGGCTTTGCTCCAGCGATGCACGTGATCTGGCACAATTTCAGTTGCCATCAGACATGGATTTGAATTGTTGTCGCAAAAAGGCGTGCGTGTTGAAGGGACCAAAGCAGTAATTTCAGTGAA
>PMMJ01000168.1 GCA_003162255.1 Acidobacteriaceae bacterium
TTCCACGCCATGAAAGCGCTCAACGGCTTCGGATTCCCGGTGCTCCGTTTCAATTTCCGCGGCACCGGCCTGAGCGAAGGCGAGCACGCCAGCGGCATCGGGGAAGTCGAAGACGTCCGCGCCGCCCTCGACTGGCTCGAACACGAGTTCACGCTCCCTGTCATCTTCGCCGGTTTTTCTTTCGGCGCCGCCGTNNAAGCCAAAACTCTTTGTCAGCGGATCGCGCGATCAGTTTGGTCCCCCAGGGAAACTCGAAGCGCTCGTCAACACCTTCGCTGATCCGAAGAAGCTGGTCCGCATCGAAGCTGGAGATCATTTCTTCGAGGGACGACTGAAGGAAATGCGAGTAGCCATCGAAGGGTGGACGCGGGAGACATTGGCCGTTGGATAACGAATGAACACCAATCCGTATCCCAACTGCCAGCTATGTCAAGAGGGCTCAGTACAGTACGCCCGGAGTACATTGTGCAAACCCTGCCAACGTCAGCTGCCGACGGCGTAATATTCGAATGAAAGTCGCCACGAGAAATTGGATTTGCTGGTGGGGGTCAGCCGTCGCGAAATGAAGACATTTATTCAATCTTTATCCTTAACCTCTGGAGCAATTCTGCTGGCTGTCGTTTCGGCGGCAGTCGTTTGGGTCTTGTGCACCGTATTCCCGGTGTCTTTGCGCAAACTTTGGGTTGTGATTGTGCCGCTCGTTCTCGCGTACTGCCTTTACTGGTCTCCGGTTTGGTTCTTCGGGGAGCCGTCGTCGGAGTACCATACCTGGATGTTCGCATTTCTCGTTCCGTGGTTCTTAGCCGGGGCTATTCCTTCAGCGGTAGTTGTCCGGATTTTCAAAAAGTCCCGTCTCAGCTAAAGTCCCGCGACTAGCGGCTGATCGTGGTGTCCGGACTTACCGTCGCAAAATCCACATGCCACCAGCGGCCGCGGCTAAGCGCATTTGCGACATGACTTTTAGCGACCAGCAACTGCCTCTATAATCCCGTCCATGTCCGACCTGACTCCTGAGCGCGACCAGCAATTCCGCCACATGCGCGAAGTCGCCCGCGAGATATTCACTACCGCACTGAAGAACGCCTCCATCGAAAGCGCCTTCGCCCGCAATGTGCACTGCACGCGCCGCGTCCTGCGCATCGGCGACGATCTCCACGATCTTGACACGTACAGCCGTGTCTTCGTCGTCTCCATCGGAAAAGCCGCGCACACCATGGCCGCCGCTCTCGAAGCCCAAGTCGGCAGCAGCAGTTTCGAAGCAGGCATCGTTTCATCGTCGGTCGAGTCAACCACCCAGGCCCGCGGCTTCCGCTATTTTCGCGGTGGACATCCTACGCCCAACACCGAATCCGTCCGTGCGGCCAGCGCCATCCTCAACTCGCTGACCGCTCTCGACCCCACTGCGCTCGCCATCTTCATGATCTCCGGCGGCGGTTCGTCCATCGTGGAAAAGCCCGTAGACGACGATATCTCTCTGCCCGATCTCACTGCCACCTACCGCGTGCTCGTGAACTCTGGCGCGCCCATCGCCGAGATCAACGCCATCCGCAAACATCTCTCCGCCGTCAAAGGCGGACGCCTGGCCCAAGCCGCCTATCCCGCGCAGCAGGTTTCGATTCTCGTCTCCGACGTGCCCGACGATACACCCGACGCGCTCGCTTCCGGCCCCACCATGCCCGATTCCACTTCCATTCATGACTGCGAGCGCATTGCCGCCAAATACAATCTCGTCGAGCAATTCCCAAGTTCCGTTGCCGATCTCTTCCGTCAGCACGCCCTCGATGAGACACCAAAATCCGATGACCCCGCGTTCGTGCGAGCGCGCTGGTGGACCGTGCTCTCTAATAAGGTGGCCATCGATGAAGCCGCCATAGCCGCCACCCGCGCCGGTTTCGCCGTCGAAGTCGATAACTCGTGCGACGATTGGCCTTACGACCGGGCTGCCGACTACCTGCTTAACCGTTTGCGAGAACTGCGAAGCAAAGTATCACGCGTCTGTCTGATCTCCGGCGGCGAGGTGACCGTGACTGTTCGTAATGGCGGCATCGGCGGACGCAACCAGCAATTCGCCCTGGCCTGCGCCGAAAAAATANNAGCGCCGGCACCGACGGCATCGACGGCAACAGTCCCGCCGCCGGCGCGGTAGTGGATGGCAGCACGCTTGCTCGTGCCAAGAGCTATCGCGTCGATGCCCACGGCAGTGCCGAAGCTGTGCGGCATGCGCTCTCCGGCTTCAATGCCTATCCTTTTTTTGAAGCGCTGGGCGACGCCCTCATCACCGGACCCACCGGAAATAATCTCCGCGACCTGCGCATCCTACTGGCGTACTAGAGCGTGTTTCATAAACCNNCCCTCAGGGGCTAAAGCCCAGTGTTCATGCGGCTTGTAGCGGCACGGCTGAAACCGTGCCCTTCCCAAGAACCTATCCAAAGCCATTTATGAAACGCTCTGTAAGTCGGCAGCAACCCGGGTCTCATGGCGTTCGTGAATTGTTCGCCCTCGTCTATAGCTATGCGCTTAGCTCACTCCAACTTAACCTCGGGATGACATCCGGCAGTTCATCGTCCTCCAGTACCGTAAATTCTTGTAAATCGATCTTCGTTCGGCAGCGCTGGCCCTTCAGACTGCATCCAATTGCTTAAAACAAACTACCGGAGGTTTCGCTTGAAACGGAAATTAGGTACTGCCATTGTCTTGTTTTTTGCCTGCGCTGCCCTGGCGGCGTTCTCGAATGTCGCGCAGGCCCAGAAAGTCGACCTCGGTTTCGGCGTCAGCACGGTGACAGCACCGGGGCCCAGCTCAAACGGCAACCCGTCTCTCACCGGCGGCACCTATCCGGGCATTAGCGGCGACGTGCTCTTCTGGCACAACGTCGGCGTCGGGGGCGAAATCTACTGGAAGGCAAACCAAGGCAACTATGGCGGCGACCCTACCCTTCCGTTTCGTCCACTTCTTTTGGATTTCAACGCCGTTTATTCGCCCAAACTCGCGCGCCACACGTATCTTGAGCTCGTCGGCGGCATCGGCGCGCTCGACACACGTATCTACTGTCAGGGATGCGGCAACGGCTACAACACCAATTACTCGAGCGACAAACACTTCATGGGAGACTTCGGCGCTGGCATCAAGTTCTACCCCAAGGGCGGCTTCTTCGTCCGTCCCGAGGCGAAACTCTACCTCGTCAACAACAACCTGAACTTCAGTTCCGCGCGCATCACCCGATTTGGCCTCTCCATCGGCTACACCTTTGGAGGACACTAGGCACGGTTGTCTGAATTTGCCATCCAGACCCTGAGCGGAGCCGAAGGGACGGACCTGCTGTTTGCCAACCTCCGCATGCCAGGTTCTTCGCAGCTAGCGGCAGTGGCACGTCTCATATCAACTTTCGAGAGCGGATTCACCGTTGCCGTTTCCCGCTCTTGTGTGGGACGGGCGCCTTNNACAGCAACTCTGGATTCGCTGTAGCCCGCCGAGACCAGTCGTCATCGTAAGCCCCGCTAGGGGCGGGGCGGCGAAACGACGCGCTTCCGCTTTGTAAAATTTTTGTCCGCCTCAACTCGCCAGTGGCCCGTATCGCCGTCCCGCATTATGATAGGAGCATGAATTTTGGCTTCTCTGGCGAGATGATCTTCCTGTTTTTCCTGGCGCTGATCCTTTTCGGTCCCAAGAAAATGCCCGAGATCGGGCGCCAGGTCGCGCGTTTCCTGAACGAGTTCCGGCGCGCTTCCAATGAGTTCCGCTCCCAGATCGAGACCGAGTTCAATGCCCTCGATAGCAGTAGCAGCCCCCGGCAGCAGATCCTGCCGCCCCTTAAGGAGCCGCTTGGATCGCTGGCCAATCGCATCTTCAATCCTCCAACGGCCGAAAAACTGGAAGCCGCCGAGAATGCCGCCGCTGCCGCAAATACCGNNGAGCAAATGCCCACCATGGGCTTCCTCGATCATCTCGAGGAACTCCGCAAGCGCATCATCTATTCCATCATCGCCATCGCCGTCGGCTTTTTCGCCTGTTGGGGATATGCCGAGAATATTTATGAAGTCATGCAGCGTCCAATCATGGAGGCCCTGCAACGCAACGGCCTCACGGCAAAGCTCGTTTACCTGAATCCCACCGAGCCTTTTAATCTCTACCTTAAAGTCGGAGCCATGGCTGGCCTGTTCGTCGCCTCGCCCTTCGTGCTCTACCAGATCTGGTGCTTTATTTCCCCCGGTCTCTACCGCAACGAGAAGCGCTACGTCACGCCCTTCATGGTCTCGACCGTGGCCCTGTTCCTGGCGGGCGGATACTTCGGCTACAAACTCGTTCTTCCCGCGGCGCTGGTGTTCCTGATCGGCTATGGCAAAGCCTTCCAGCCGATGATTACCCTGACCGAGTACAGTTCTCTGTTTCTGACGATCATCGTTGGCATGGGCGCGATTTTCGAAATGCCGATCCTGGTATTTTTCCTCGCGCTCATGGGCATCGTCAGCGCTGACTGGATGTGGCGCAATCTCCGCTATTCCATCCTTGTCATATTCATCATCGCTGCGATCATCACCCCGACCACCGACATCCTGAACATGTGCATCTTCGCAGCGCCCATGGTGGCCTTGTACGTTCTGAGTATCGCCATTGCCTGGCTCGTGCATCCCAAGCAGCGCAAGAAACGCGCGGAGAAAAAGTCCGGTTAATCCATAAGAAGAGTCCCGGAGGGACGACCCAGTTCTGACGTACGGAGGCTCACAGGGAAAAACAATGAAACGACAGACAAACGCACCTGAGGTTTGCCCCTGTGTTCCTCTGTGCCCCCTGCGGTTAGAGATTTGCTTGGTGCTGGCACTGACCATAGTCCTGGCGAGCACCATAGCCTGCAGCAAAGGAACCTCCGTCGCCGCCAGTGGCACCGTCAGCCCCGCCACGACCTCAGGATCCCCCGCGGCGACCCTGGCTCCGCACGAAGCTGTCCCTTCCGACTCCGCTCCCATCCCGCACATCGATTCCAAACGCGCCTTCCAGTACACGCGCGAGGTTACCGCCTTCGGCCCGCGCTATATGGGCAGCGAGAACCACAAGAAACTGGAGCGCTACATCGTCGACCATCTCAAAGGCGACCAGGTAGAAGACGACGCCTTTACCGCCGAGACCGTGGAAGGGAAGTTCCCCGTCCGCAACATCATTGCGAAGTTTCCCGGCACAAAAGACGGCATCATCGTAATCATGGGCCACTACGATACGGTCTATTCACTGCGCAATTCCGGGTTTGTAGGCGCCAACGACGGCGGTTCTTCCACCGCCATCCTGCTCGAATTNNAAGCGCGATGGCTACAGCGTCTGGCTGGTTTGGACCGATGGCGAAGAAGCCGTCAAGACCTGGAGCGACACCGACAGCGTTTATGGCTCCCGCCATCTCGCCGAAAAATGGGAGAAAGATGGCACGCTAAAGAAGATCAAAGCGCTCATGGTAATGGATATGATCGGCGACGCCGACCTGGACATCCAACGCAACACCAAGGGCGCTCCCTGGCTGCTCGATCTCATCTACAGCGCCGCCGAGCGCCTGGGCTATCAGTCCCATTTCTACGCCGTTGAGGAACCGATCGAAGATGACCACGTTCCTTTCTTCAATCGCGGAGTCCCCACCGCCGACGTGATCGACCTCGATTACGGATACAACAACGTGTTCCATCACACCCCGCAAGACACCATGGACAAGCTAAGCCCCAAAAGCCTGGAAATCGCAGGCGATACCATCCTCGAAACCATCCACATGCTCGACCAGCGCTAGAGCGGAATCCCACAAGCCCGTTGAGTTGCCATCCGCGCCGAAAACCAAACCACGAAGCTGAGACCTGAGACCTGAACTCCTGCTACCATATTCTCAGCGCCCGTGGCGGCGACTCTGATCGGCTTCCAGCAGCCGTGAGTTTTGTGGGGATACTGCTTGTTCCAACAAGTTTTTCCGGCAATTTTTCTGTTCGCATCCAGCATTCTGGCGAGCGCGCAAGCACCCAGCGCCCCGGGCAAGCCGCTTCCACCCGGACCCGCGCAGGCCAAAGTGAAGGCCGCCTGCACCCAGTGTCACAATACCAGCCGTATCACCGAACAGCACCTGACCCGCCAGCAATGGTCCGGCGAACTGAAGAAAATGGAAGGCCTCGGCGCCGTCATCTCCGACGCCGATCGCGATGCCTTTCTGAATTACCTGAGCAAGAACTTCGGTCCCGAAAAAGGTGTAGCCAAACCCGCGGCCAAGAAGTCCGGAAGCGCGGCTGACTAGCTGGTGTGGCGCGGAAACTCCTGTCCGCGAATCGTGCGCGCACAACAAGCAGCTGCAAAAGCAAGGCGCTGCCGACCCAACGCCCGCGTTGGCGTTACAGCAGCGCCGCCCGTTACCAAGCTCAAACTGACTCCAGCATGAGCGACCGAACTCAAGACTTCAAGTAATCGTTTAGGTACTCGGAAAACAGCGCCAGCTCGAATCCGCCTGGCAGTGCCTACTCTTTCTCCGGGTTCCCCGCGTCCTCTGCGGTTGAGTGTTTTTCCGGACGCAGCAGCGGAAACAGAATCACATCGCGAATCGTGTGCGAGTCGGTGAAGAGCATTGCCAGCCGATCCACTCCCAATCCCACTCCACCCGCCGGAGGCATGCCATAACTCAGGGCGTTGATGTAAGAAAGGTCCATCTGGTGGGCTTCATCGTCGCCGCGCTCGCGTTCTTTTAATTGCGCCTCAAAGCGCTGCCGCTGATCTTCGGGATCGTTGAGTTCGCTGAAGCCGTTGGCGATTTCCATTTGCCCGGCAAACATCTCGAAGCGCTCAGTCCAGTCCGGCTCATCCGGCTTCTGTTTCGACAGCGGCGAGACCGCAGTAGGGAATTCATAGATGATCGTCGGTTGCATCAAATGCTCTTCCGCAACCGCCTCAAAGATGGCAGCGATCGTCTTACCGACCGGCGCCGCCGCATCGTACTTCAAATTAATTCCCGCGCCGCGCACACGCCCCACCAGCGCCTCGACCGATTCCCGGCCCGCGAAGTCGTTGCGCTCGGGCTTCGCGCCGGCTTTTTCCGGCCAGAAATGCAGGATCGCCTCCCGCATCGTCATCCGCCGCCAGTTTGCGTGCGACCAGTCAATCTCATGCTCGCCCCACTTCGTCTTCGTTCCGCCCGTAACTTCCTGCACCGCCCGCTCGATCGCCCCCTGCGTGGTATCGAGAATGCCGAGATAATCGGTGTAAGCCTGGTAAGCCTCGAGCATGGTGAACTCGGGATTCCATCTCCACCCCAACCCTTCGTTGCGGAAGTTGCGGTTGATTTCGTATACGCGATCGAATCCACCCACCGTCAGCCGCTTCAAATAAAGTTCCGGAGCGATGCGCAGAAACAGATCCATATCCAGCGTGTTGTGATGCGTCTTAAACGGACGCGCCACCGCTCCGCCGGCAATCGGATGCATCATCGGCGTCTCGACTTCCATGAATCCCTGCCCATCGAAATACCGGCGTAACGATTGCACCAGCTTGCTGCGCTTCAGAAACACTTCGCGCACTTCCGGATTCATCACCAGATCCAGGTAGCGTTGCCGATAGCGCAATTCAACGTCGGTGAGCCCGTGAAATTTCTCCGGCAGAGGCAGCAAGTCTTTCGATAGAAACGTCAGTTCCTCGGCATGGATGCTGAGCTCGCCCGTGCGCGTGCGAAACAGATATCCGCGAACTCCAATGTGATCGCCCAAGTCGAGCAACTTCCACAGTTCAAAGCCGGCATCGCCGATCGCATCTTTCTTGACGTAGATCTGCAGCCGCTGGCCGTCCTGCTGCAAGTGCGCGAACCCGGCCTTGCCCATCAGCCGGATCGCCATGATGCGTCCCGCCACCCGCACGGTCACGCGCGGAGATTCCAGTTCCTCCGCGGTCTGCCCGCCGTACTCGGCCAGAATCTGGGCCACGGTGTGGCTGTAGTTGTACTTCCGCGGATAAGCCGGATGCCCGAGAGCCTCAATCTTCTTCAGCTTCTCGCGCCGGATTTCATAAATATTTTCGTCGAGTGCCAATGAGTGTCCTTGCCCAGTAAAAAGTTAAAGACTGGAAGCAAGTGATTATAAATAAGTTTAGAGATTCGCCGGGCCGTTCATGAGCTTGTCATCCTGAGCGAAGCGGGAACTTCACGAAGTGAAGTTCCTGCGGAGTCGAAGGACCCCTGCAATTTTCGCGGCGGCCAGGGCGCGTCAGGGAGTTCTCGCCGTGCAGCCGGATTTCGCTTTGAGCGAGTCTCTCTACTTATACCTGTTAACCAGGAAGGTATTAATCCGTGTTGACCACCACCCCCCTCCCCCCTCCCCAGTGGAATGATGAGGTTAGGGGGAGTCTTCCCGCCAAAATCTAGAGCGCCAAGGACTTATTTTCAAAATATTCCGGAATAAGGACTTAGCTCGATTCTTTGCTGAATTCTACTAAAATTCAGATATTTTGATGGTTTTCTGACGCCGCTCGTCAACGTCAAAATGCTTCAAGAATAGTTATCAAAGAACAAACTTGGGATACTGGCACAGCTCTGCACTGGCCCGACAGAGGATCATTGTCGCATCGGGCGGGTTGCGAGTCTGTGATGGCGCACACCGGCTGATTGTGATGAAAAAGTCAGAGGTCAGATTGCGGAATTTGGAACGCTCGCGGCATCCCACTCATCGCAAAGACCGCGATGAGTGGGGCACCCAGTTCGCTGGGGGAATTCCCTGACACGCATTTGTCACAGGTGAAGATGCAGGGGTCCTTCGACTCCGCAGGAGCTTCACTTCGTGAAGTTCCTGCTCCGCTCAGGATGACAAATCATTGTTAGGTGTACGTGCCTCTGCTTGAGGGGGTGCGAAGATTAGAGCTGGACCCCTCAAGCGCCGAATCTCTCTGTGGCGCGAGCTTTCGCCTTGGCGGCTTCTTCTTCGCGGTTCTTCGGCGGCGCGTTCGTATCGAGCGCCTGAAGAAGACGAGCCGAGACACCGGCGATTTCATCGACTGCGGCGAGGAACGCGGCTTCATTCGCCTTCGACGGCTTGCTGAAACCGGTGATTTTTCTCACGAACTGAAGCGAAGCCGCCCGCACCTCTTCGTCGGTAACGGGCGGATCGAAGTTGAAGAGGATTTTGATATTCCGGCACATTGCAGCATGACCTCCCGGCGCGGCCATTTTCTCATGGGCGGCGCATGGGCGACTCCTTTCCGAGGGACGAATTGGGTTAGAATGATCTCCACTTGACCGTCTCCGGAGGCTGCCATGAATTACTTGCTAGTTCTCGCACTGGTCCTGGTTGCGACCGTCGCCGTCTATCCGCAGGTTTCGCCCGACGAAACCGCGGTTCGCAACGTCATTCAGGAAGAGATCGCGGCTTGGAACGCCGGAGATGCCGTTGCCTTCGCGCGTCATTTTGCTGCTGACGGAACCTTCACTAACATACTCGGTCAATTCTTTACCGGACGCGAGGCTTTCACGGAGAGGCATGACTTCATCTTTAAGGGAATTTACCGCGGAACTACCATGAAGCAGGACGTTGTTTCTCTGAAGTTTGTGCGGCCCGATGTGGCGGTTGTGGAAACGCTCACGGCGGTGATTGGGATTCAAAAGCCGTCTCCCGGAATGAGTCTGGATACGAAGGGGCGCCTCCGCTCTCGCTTGTTACAGGTCATGGTGAAGGATGGAGGCGAATGGAAGATCGTTGCCTTCCACAACACGGATGTGAGGCCGGATGTGCCGGTACCAGATCCCCAATAGGGTCGCGAAGCCAGCCCGTCCCCGACCAGTGCCGGAGCAGAATTTCAAGCCGCGAGAGCTGAACCTGTTTCTTCAGAATGGACCAGAAAATCCCGCCAGAGATTTTGAATGGGCAGGAACTCACGCTCGTAGGTCAGGCGGAAATGCACATCACATTGCCTTACCGTGGACCACGCGTTTCGTTCCACGATGTACACGCTCACCTCGTTCATAGATTCCTCCCACGACAGCAATGCTATCAGCGCCGAGTTCGGCATTCTGATCAACAATGCTCGCTTTTCCGAATGCGCGGTTGGATACCCCAGTGTTCATCCGTCCTTGAAGCCAGCCCGCTTCGGCGTTAGTATTCAAATTCGGTGTTATCGCGACTGACTGCTTCGAGGGCTCATGCCGCAAAATTATGTTCCCATCTTTATCTTCCTCGCCGTCGTCGGCATCCTCATCGCCGTCACGCTGTGGATCTGCGTAATCATTCGCACCCAGAGTCCCAACCGCGTCAAGTTGATGCCTTATGAGTGCGGCATTGATCCCTATGACAGCGCTCGCGGACGCTATACCGTCCGCTTTTACATCATCGCCATCCTGTTTGTGATCTTCGAAGTGGAAACGATTTTCCTGTTTCCCTGGGCGGTGAAGTTCAAAGCGCTGGCCGTCTTCGGGCTGGTTGAAATGCTGGTCTTCCTCGGCATCCTGATCGTCGGATTCATATGGATATGGAAGAAGGGAGCGCTCGAATGGGTATAAGTTCGGCAGGTCCCAATCCGGCTGCTTCCGATGAGACTTTTACGGCCAGCCGCTGGACCAGAGGGAACTTCTGGTTTCCGACGCGGATCGTGGTCAGCCCGCTGCGCGTGAGCCGCGTCAAGAGGCGTCTGTTCGGCAGCAACGAGGAAAGCATCGCGATTTCTCAGGTCGCTTCGGTGAAGATTTCGACCGGAGTCGTATGGTCGGACATTCTGATTGAATCTACTGGAGGCAACGACCCGATCACCAGTCACGGCCATCGCAAAGCCGATGCGTTGCGCATCCGCGACTTGGTCGAGAGCTTTCAGGCGGTGCGGCACTGATGCGCGGGTGAATGCAATGCGGGCGTTGTGATGTCGGGCGTTGTGACGTAGATCATTGACGGTGACGCAACCAGATGTTAGAAGTGAAAGTTTCCTGAGGAAGGTCTGATTAAGTGTTCGATGGCGAGTTGGGCTGCTTTGGGACGTCGGCCCTCAGCGGCTAAAGCCGCGAATTTGGCGGCGTCTAGTGGCACGGCTGAAGCCGTGCCCTACCCAAGGCTATCCAAGAACGACTTAATCAGGGATTTCCGAATACTTGCGCGGCTTTTGTAACGACAGACCCTTGCATGGCTGAGGAAGTCAAATCGCCTGCTCCACCACCGCCGCCGGAAGGTGAGAAGATGCCGACGGCGGAAAAGCCCGCAGCAGCGGCGCCGGCGAAGGCCGCCGCTCCCGCTAAGCCCGCTGCTCCGGCCAAAGCCGCGGGGCCGGTTCCGTTGCCTTGGACCTCTCCGCTGGTTGAGAAATACCGGAGCCAGTACGGCTCCGGCCTCGACGCGCTGACTTATCTGGGACAGAACTACCTTAGCGTTGATCGCTCGCTGATCCCCGACATTCTGCGCCTGCTGCGCGACGAAGAACGATTCGATTACTGCGTCGATATCACCGCGGTGCATTATCCCAAGCGCGAAAAGCAATTCGACGTGGTGTGGATCCTCTATTCTTTTGCGCGCAATGAGCGGATGCGCGTGAAGACGCAAATCGCCGACGGCGCTTCGATCCCATCCAGCGTTGCGATCTGGCCGACCACGAACTGGCTGGAGCGCGAGGTCTACGACATGTTCGGCATTCAGTTCGACGGACATCCTGACCTGAAGCGCATTCTTCTGCCCGATGGCTGGAAGGGCTACCCGCTGCGCAAGGATTACGACATCCTGCAACAAGACAAAGAATGGGTACAGATCAATCTCGGAATCGAGAGCGGACAATGAGCGTCTACAAGGACGACCAGACGAGCGACGCCTCGAACCGCGAGCATTCTAGCCTTGATCGGTCCCATCTCGATCTCGACACTCCCGACAAGACGTATCTTGATTCGAACGAACTCATCATTAATATGGGGCCGCAGCATCCGGCGACGCACGGCGTGCTGCGTGTCATCCTGAAGCTCGACGGCGAAAAAGTTCTCGGCACCGAGTGCGTCATCGGATACCTGCACCGCGGCGTGGAAAAAATCGCCGAGAACCGCACCTACACGATGTTCGCTCCTTACGTTGACAGAATGGATTACGTCGCTGCGGTGTCGAATGGGCTTGGCTATTGCGAGGCGGTCGAGAAGTTGATGAATGTGGAGGCGCCGCCGCGCGCCAAATACATTCGCGTGATCCTGACCGAACTACAGCGCATCGCCAGCCACCAGATTTGGCTGGGCACGCACGCGCTAGATATCGGCGCGATGACGCCGCTGTTTTATACGTTCCGGGATCGCGAAGAGATTCTCAAGATTTTCGAAAAGTATTGCGGCGCGCGGCTGACCACGCACGCGTTTCGTATCGGCGGCTGCCAGTATGAGACTTACGCCGGCTTCGAAAAAGACGTAAAGAATTTTCTGGCGTTCTTCGCGCCGAAGATCGACGAATACGAAGCGCTGCTCACCACCAACCGCATCTGGGTTGAGCGCACCAGGAATGTTGGCGTGATCTCGGCCGCCGATTGCGTTGCGCTCGGCGTGACCGGTCCTGTGCTGCGCGCCAGCGGCGTGAAGTGGGATCTGCGGAAAGCCCAGCCGTACGCGGCTTACGCCGAATTCGATTTCGAAATTCCGACCGGCACAAACGGCGACACCTACGACCGGTACCTGGTCCGCATGGAAGAAATGCGCCAGTCGATGCGCATCATCGAGCAAGCGGTCAACGGGATTCCCGAAGGCCCGATCATGGGCAAAGTGCCCAAGGTGATCAAGCCGCCGGTGGGCGAAATCTATCACTCGATCGAAGCGCCGAAAGGCGAACTGGGATACTTCATCGTCAGCGACGGCTCGACGCAGCCCTACCGCCTGCGCGTGCGNNGGCGAGGTGGACCGCTGATGCCGAATTTCATCATGTCGTATCTCGGGAGCACGGTGACGCCCGGCGAAGCGGGGAACCAGTTTTGGGCGCTGATTTATGTGCTCATTATTTTCGCGGGAGTGTCAGTGGCCGTGATCGCGATGAACTGGATCGAGCGCAAAGCGCTGGCGCACTTCCAGGTTCGCCTTGGCCCCATGCGCGTGGGCCCGCACGGTTTGCTGCAGCCCATTGCCGACGCGGTCAAACTGATGCTCAAGGAAGACATCATCCCCGCCGAGGCCGACCAGTTCGTTTTCTGGGTTGCGCCGCTGATCGGCCTGCTGGCGGCGTTCACCGTTTATACGGTGATTCCGTTCGGCCCTTCGCAGGCGGTGAGCGACATGAACATCGGCATCCTCTTTATGCTTGGGGTCTCGTCGCTCGGCGTGCTCGGCGTCGTGGTCGCTGGATGGGCTTCGAACTCGCACTATCCATTGATCGGGGCGCTGCGGTCGAGCGCGCAGATGGTGTCTTATGAAGTTGCCATGGGATTGGCTGTCGTCTCGGCGATCCTGATGACCAGCATGAACGCAAGCGGCACGGGCACGCTGAGCATGATTGGGATCGTGCAGGCACAGCAGCAGCAGGGCGTCTGGTTCATCTTTAAATTCTTTCCACTCGGCCTGCTCGCGCTAGTAATTTTTGCCATCGCTATGATCGCGGAGACCAACCGCGCGCCCTTTGACCTGGCCGAAGCGGAATCGGAACTGACCGCCGGCTATCACACCGAGTACAGCGGGCTGCGCTGGTCGCTGTTTATGCTCTCCGAATATGCGGCCATGATTGCCGTCTCTTCGATCGCGGTCACGCTCTGGCTCGGCGGATGGATGCGTCCGTTCCCGAACCTGCTGCACGCCCCGGCGTGGGATTTTATCTTCTCGCTATTTCCCGGACTCACGTTCCTTGGGCTGGCGGCGATTGCCTTTATCGGTACGGCGCGGATGCCGTCGCATTCCTTCTTCAAGATCCAGTGCATCGGACTCGCCGTTTTTGCGGCGCTGCTCGGCTTCATCGCGCTGCTGCTGCTGGTGGCCGCGGTTGCGGGGCGTTCCGCGGATACGAGCCTGGCGGCCAGATTCAACGAGGGCATTGGTTACGTATATTGGTTCGTGCTGAAAGTCGCCGTCTTTATGTATCTGTTCATTTGGTATCGGGCGACGTGGCCGCGTTACCGCTTCGATCAGTTGATGAAGATCGGATGGAAAGTGATGTTGCCGATTTCGCTCGGCGTGCTGGTCCTGACTGCCATTGTGGGGGTGATCGCTTCATGAACCCCGGACTGAACGCCGCTCTGAATTCAGGCATGGCACCGGTTGCGACGCCTTGGTTTTTTTATGCGCTGGCGGGAATGGCCGTCGTCAGCGCTTTGCTCGTCATCACGCTGCGAAACGCCGTGCATGCCGCACTGGCGCTGATTGTGACCCTGCTCTCGGTAGCGAGCCTCTACCTGATGTTGTATGCCCCGTTCGTCACTGGCGTGCAGATCGTCGTCTACGCGGGCGGAATCATGGTGCTGTTCCTGTTCGTCATCATGCTGGTGAACATCGAACGGTCGTCGAAAGAGCACCGATTCAATCGCATTTGGCCGGCGGGATTGGCGGCGGCGTGCGCGTTGCTGGCGTTGTTCGTGTCCGCGTTCGTGAAGGGCAAGGCGCTGTTTGCGGATCGTGGAATGCCATTGCCCGAGTCGTCGAACACGCAGCAGATCGCCACCATGCTCTACGGAGAAGCCGGCAGGATGGGTCAATATACGTTCGCCTTCGAAATCGCCTCGCTCTTGTTGCTGGTGGCGATTCTGGGGGCGGTGATTATGACGAAGAAGAAGATATAGTCGTTGGTCGTTAGTCGTTCGGCATGTCGGACTAGGTCGAAGCCCGCGAGCGACCAGCGACTAACGACCAGCGACCCGACTAACAAATGAAACTATGGTTCCGATAACAACACTTCACTATCTCGTCGTTGCGGCGGCACTGTTCGTGCTAGGCGTAATCGGTGTGCTCATACGCCGAAACGTGGTGATTGTGCTGATGTCGATCGAGCTGATTCTGAATGCAGTAAACCTGAACCTGGTGGCGTTCTCACGCATGTGGGGAAACTTGCATGGGCAGGTGTTCGCAATCTTTATCATAGTAGACGCCGCCGCCGAAGCTGCAGTAGGCCTAGGCATTTTGATCGCCTTTTTCCGTAATAAGGAGACGGTCAATGTGGATGAGATTGATTTGTTGAAATGGTAGAAGGGCAGCTTTCAGCCATCAGCTCTCAGCTTTCAGTTACTGCTTGAGCTGCGAGCTACGAGCGAACGACGAATAGCGAACGAGTAACGACCGACGACTAACGACATGTTTTTTCTTAATCACATCTGGCTGATCCCGCTCTTCCCGGCCTTTGGGGCGGCGACGATGTTTTTTTTCGGGCGGCGACTGCAGAAGGCCACGGTCAACGCGGTCTGCGTCGGCGTGGTCGTCCTTGCGTTCCTTTTCGCCTCCTTCACGGTCGTCGAGTACACGAACTTCGCGCATGGCACGGGACATCCTTTCGAAAAGATTGTCTACACGTGGCTGGGCAGCGGCGATGGGCATCTGAACTTCGTTAAGCGCGACGGGACGCTCGCCTCCTTCAACGCCGACGCCGGATTCCTGCTCGATCCTCTCTCTTCCATCTGGCTGCTCTTCGTGACTGGCGTGGGCCTGCTGATCCACATTTACTCTACCGGTTACATGGCGCACGAAGGCGGTTACTACCGCTTCTTTGGATACATGAACCTGTTCATGTTTTCGATGCTTACTCTCATCCTGGCGAATAACTACATGCTTTTGTTTGTAGGCTGGGAAGGCGTGGGCTTGTGTTCGTATCTGCTAATCGGCTTTTACTTTCATCGTAACTCCGCTTCGACCGCGGCTAACAAGGCGTTCATCGTGAACCGTATCGGTGACGCCGGATTCATTCTCGGCGCGCTCACGCTCTCCTGGTATCTGGGGTCGTTTCGTTTCATCGACATCAACAGGCTGGCGCACAGTGGGACGTTTGCAATCGGCGATCCCGTACTGACGATCGCCGCGCTGTTGCTGTTCGTTGGGGCTTGCGGTAAGTCGGCGCAGATTCCTCTTTATATCTGGCTNNGCGGGCGTGTACATGGTGGCGCGTTCGAATGCCGTGTTTGTGCTGGCGCCGACGGCGATGAAAACCGTGGCCATCATTGGCGCACTTACCGCGGTGTTTGCCGCGTCGATAGGGCTGGTGCAGAACGACATCAAACGCGTGCTTGCGTACTCCACCGTCTCGCAACTGGGATACATGTTTCTGGCGCTCGGCGTCGGCGCCTTTGCGGCGGGCGTCTTCCATGTGTTCACACACGCGTTCTTCAAGGCGCTGCTCTTCCTCGGTTCGGGCTCGGTGATTCANNAACATGGGCAACCTGCGCGGGCGTATTCCGACCACTTATAAGACGATGTTGATCGCGACGCTGGCGATCGCGGGCATCCCGCCTCTGGCAGGCTTCTTTTCGAAGGATGAAATCCTCTGGCAGGCATACCGGTCCGCCTACGGCAGCTTTCCCTATCTCTGGCTGATCGGCTTTGGCACCGCGCTGATGACCGCGTTCT
>PMMJ01000111.1 GCA_003162255.1 Acidobacteriaceae bacterium
GAGTTGCGGCTGAGCCACCGTCCTTGACGGTCTGCGAAAGTTCTTCGGTATGTAAAACTCAATCATTTTTGCCATGACAATCTCCTGGATTCTTTGAATCTCGGTGCGCGGCACTGCGTCAGGTCTTTCGCTCGCCTTTGTCGGTTGCTATCTGTGCCAGTGACATTCATTGCAGCCATGATTAAAACTTCCTGTAGCGCAAGTCCTCGAGTTGTGATCTTCCACATAAGNNGCGCCTGCTCACAAGGTCAGATCGGGGGATTGTGGTCTGGGAATATGGTGGCTGCTCAGGGTTGTACTTCCGGGAGAGGGAACTTGCATACTTTTGGGGGAATGAACGTTACCCTTTTGGGGGATTGGAAGTTGTCTAGTGTCGCGGGTCTTGGAGGTGCTTTTTGCCGTAAAGGCGGGCGTCAATGGACCACAATCCGGGTCCGATCATCGCCACTGTGCCGCCCAGGCCAGCCAGCACGATGGCGATCAGCGAATTCCCCCACCCCGCCAACGATATCCAGACCTCGACAGTAGCAATCGTAATTCCCGCGACTGGCGTCCAGAGCCCAAGAAGGAGAAATACGCCCGCGATAGCCGCAATCAGATAAGGGAGGCTCGGCGCCGATCTAGTAGTTTCAAGGAGATGCGAGGCCCCGAAATAGAGCAGAATCGTGCTCGTCAGCCCGCGCTGAAGCAAAAGACCAGCCCCAGGCCAGCCTTCGGCGAATGTGGAAAACAAACGCTGCAAACGTGTTCTCCCTTGCTCAGGCTAGTTGTCTTCGGAAGACATCGAAAGGGTCAAAAGTAGGGGTTTCGAGTCTATCTTTTGGGCAAGTCTAGCTCGATGATCCAGCGCCGTGGGGCAAGGGTAACGGCACGTGCGCGATCGTTGGCACCTAGCTTGGAGAGGATGTTCGAGATGTGATTTTTGACCGTTGTTTCTCCGAATCGAGAGCTTGTCGGCGATTTCAAGTCCTCCTGTAGGGCCACTCAGCCTTATCTTGGTGTGCATTATGCCGACCATGCGTCGGTCCTTTCTCACAAACGGCAGTTAATTGTGCTCGCGCTGCGCGGGATTGAGATGGCTGACGAGGCGCAATCGTTCGTTCTCTCGTACGACCGCCCGGCTTCGTCCTTTCATCAGGTCCTGAAGGGTGATCGTTCCATTGATTTGTTGGGCCGTGCGATCCACCACAGGGAGACTGGCAATACCTTCCGTGGCCATCAACTCGGCTGCGCTGCGGCAGGTGCAGTCCGCGTAGATGAAGAACTCAGGCGGTACAGAACTCGCACTCGGGCTGACAAGTGGGGAGACTGGCGTCATCAGGTCTCTGACGATGACGATTTCAAGCGGGTCGACGCCGTACTCTCGCGTGAGGTGGTATCCGCGGCGGCTCAACTTTTCGGTGAGGATCGAGCGCGGCATGAGAAGCGCTGTCAGGAGATAGGAGGCGATGCAGCCCAGCGTAAGCGGCGCCAATGCGGGCAGGCAGTGGGTGACCTCCAGACTGAACAGGATTGCGGTCAGCGGAACACCGAGTGAGCCTGCCAGCATCGCTCCCATTCCGATCAGGGCCCAGAAGGCCTGCATTTCAGGAGGAGCGTGACCGAGGCGACCCGCCGCCGCGCCCACGGCCCCGCCAATCATCAGGAGTGGCGCCAAAACGCCACCGGAGGTTCCCGACCCGAGAGAGAACGCCCACATCAGGGATTTCGCAAGAAGAATGCCCAGGATGAGCGTGATCGGCGCGTTTCCATGGAGCAGTTCGGCGATGTTGTCGTATCCCACGCCCAGCCCGCGCGGGAAAAAAAGACCACCAACGCCTACGCCAATCCCCCCGAGTGCGGGCCACCACATCCAGTGCACAGGTAAGGACTCAAAGAAGTCCTCGAATGCATACATCATGCGGCTCATGCCTGCTGCGATAAGACCGACAACCGCACCTAGCAGCAAAGAACCGATGGCAAATGAAATCCGATCCACATCGCCGATTCCGGGCATCCGAAAGAGCGGGCCGGGAGCGAGGAGATATCCACGCAGAATGGCCGCAGTCACACTCGCGATCGCCACTGGAACCAGGCTACGCGTNNTACGCGGCCTCAACTCGAAGAGCAGGAGTTCGACCGCGAGCAGGATGGCAGCGACTGGAGTCGCGAAGGTAGCTGACATCCCCGCGGCGGCTCCAGCAACCAAAAGAGTCGTGCGTTCCACATCCGTGAGGTGAATCCACTGTGCGATCAGGGAGCCGAAGGCTCCCCCGGTCATGATGATTGGACCCTCCGCGCCGAACGGACCGCCTGAACCAATGGCGATCGCCGCAGAGATCGGCTTCAGGATGGCAATTTTTGGATCGATCCGCGCACGGTGTAACAGAATCGCCTCAATCGCCTCGGGTATACCGTGTCCCCTGATTTTGTCGGAGCCAAAGCGAGCCATGAAACCAACAATAAGTCCGCCAATCACCGGAATGATGACCATCCAGTACCCGAGCGAACTGCCAGCGGGAGAGACGGACACCGAGCTGAAGCGGTGATAGTAAAAGAGATTGGTTGCCAGTGCGATCAATCGAAGAAGCAACACCGCGAGGAAGGTCGCACCAATCCCAATAATCAGGGCGATGCCGGAAAGCAACCAGACTCTGCTATCCACAGTGAAGTCGCGGAGCGCGGAAGATTCAGATTCCACTGTCCCTCCGAGCCGCTCGTTTCCCCGGTTTTCTGTGTACTGCTCTGAGCGCGGTCAGCGTTCGAATGAGCTTCGGAGCGAGGTCGTTAAGCTCCGCTTCATGGTCGATGGAGAGACCTTCGAGCTTTTTCCGTCCTCTGGGCGAGAGCTCAAGAACGACACATCGGCGGTCAGACCCAGCCTGCTTGCGCGCGATCAGACCCGCGGCCTCGCATCGATTGCTGAGCTCGACAACCGTGTTATGGCACAGACCAAGACGCTCAGCCGCATAGCCAATCGTGGCAGGCAGTTTGTCGGGGGCGCCAGCGATTTGGAGGAGGAGTTGATGTTGTTGCGGTTGAAGGCCACGCTTCTGCGCCGCTGTCTCACTGAAGTGGAGAAACAGGCGGAGCTGGTGGCGAAATTCGGCGAGTATTTGAAGTCTGTCTGCTGAAACAGGCATTCTTTCTTTGCTCATCACTCTTCAAGTATATCGTAATACGACATATTGCAGGTCGAATAGAATGCTGACACGGCGGCGGTCTGTCTGGGGATACGGTGCCGGGAAAGCGCACCGACACATTCCTTGGTGTAATGACTACCTGCCAAAGTTACCAGCACACGACTTGCCAGGAAACGCTAGCGCATCATGGTCAGTACCATCTTGAAACGTGAAGTTGCTTTGACCGCATGTGGCTTACCGGCAGGCAACAAGACGATATCACCTGACCTCAACGCAATGGGCTTTCCAGCAACCGTAACTTCGGATTCGCCTTCTATGACCTGCACCAAAGCGTCGAATGGTGACGTGTGTTCGCTTAATACCTGCCCCTCATCGAATGCGAAGACCGTGATGTTTCCTTTTTCCCGCTTTAGAATGACTCGGCTCACAACTGAGCCTTCTTGATAGTTGACCAACCCCAGCAGCGGAAAAGCCTGAGCTCCAGCGATTTCCAAACGCCCTGTCGTTGTTGAACTCATCTTCTATTCCTATCCTCCTTTGGAGTGTGCTCTTACGAATAGACGAAAGCAACCGCAAGGTAAAGGGGGGCACAGGGGAGTCCAGAGGAAAGCTCGGGATGCTGGCGATGGTTAGGAAGGCGGAGCGGTGGCGGGGTGGAACTCATCACGCGGTCAGGGCACTAGTGCAGGACAAGAGTTCTGTGCTGGGTTCTCAATGTCGCTGGGGAAAACTAACTTGCGGGAGGCCCCAGCCAATGCGGAACGAAGAAGTCACCGAGGAGGTCGCCTTCGGGGCCAAGGGGCGCGGCTGCGGATGCTTCCGCGAACTTCGCCGCACTTTTCGAGTCGCCAGCCCGGCGATAGGCCTGGCTTAAGAGTCGCCTTGCTTGGAGATTGCCCGGACTAAGGCGAAGCGCTTCATGCAGTTCGGCGATTGCATCGCTCAATCGGCCTAGCGCAAGTTCCGTTGCTCCTAAGCCAAGATGGGCTTCGGCGTTATTCGAATTCAACCGTACCGCCTCTTGATAAGCCATCATGGCTTCCGACGTCTTGCCGGCACGGTCCAACGCCAGCCCCCGAAAATAGCTGATGAGAAAGTTGGGTCCTAACTTTCGCCCCGCATCGACGAGCTCGGAGGCCGCTTCCTCAGCGCGGCCCGTCCTCAGCAACACCTGCGCCAATCCGACGTAGCTGGTCGGAAGGGGATCGCCTGCGGCCACAAGATCGCGAAAGACGCCTTCGGCCTCAGCGTAGTGGCCAGCGGCGAGGTGCGCTGCTCCCAGCCGCAAATGCAAAGCGTAGGACTTCGGGTTGGCACTCAGTCCATTTTTAACCGCGGAGATTGCCTCGGAATAGCGGCTCAGTTCCATCAACTCGCGTGTCAAGTTAAGCCAGTGTTCTTCCTCACCGGGAGCAAGGGTGGCGGCCTGGCGCAGAGCATTGACTGAGCGCTCGCCTTGGCTCAGGTGGGCACAGGCGATGCCGATCAAAGACCAAGCCTCCGCAGATTCGGGCGACTTCGAGGCTCCCGGGGGCAGAGACTCCGCGTAGGCGTGAGCCTGTTCGACCGCTTTTTCATCGCTCCCCGCAAGCAGATAAACCAGAGCCAGATCGAACTGCAGCCACGCAGCGCCGGCAGCGGATGGATGCTTGCTCAATCGCTGAATGAGGTTGATCGCCGCGTCGTTCTGGTGGACGGCCAGGAGCAGGGCAGCTACCTGGATGGATTGCGCGTCGTTTAAAGTCGACGTTACAAGCCGATCAAGCGACTTACCCGCATCTGCACCACGCCCTAGCGCAATGTACCCCGTCGCGACTTGGATCGAGAGATCCGCGTCTGCCGGCAGCGGCACGCGAGATGTCTCCAACTCCTGGATGGCCTGTGAGTAACGGTGTGCCTCCAGCTGTACCCGCCCGAGATAGTAATGAGCAAAAGAGTCGCTGGGTGAGAGTTCAACGGCGTGTTCGAGCGCTTCGCGAGCTGGCTCGATCTGGTGTTCGGTCCATTCGAGAAATCCCAGGTTTCGATACGCATCTTCCAGACGCGGGTCCAGGCGAATCGATTCCCGATACTCGGCGGCAGCCTTGTCGTTCTGGCCGAGGCGGGCCAGCGCGATCCCGCGAAAGTTGTGAAGCCGTGGATCGTCAGGATGATCGCGTTCCGCTGCTGTCAACTCTTCGAGGGCGTCCGAGTATCGATTCTCCTTCAGCGCCGCAAGGGCCGCCTGAAATGCGTCTTCTTGCCCGGAAAGATTGGCGAGCACAGAGTGGGCGGGGAGAGAAAAGAAGAAAAAAAGAATCAGCCACGGTTTCATGCTACGGATCCTCGGCGGATCTTGCTACTTCTGCCAGGCGCTCCGCTTGCTTTTCGAGCTTTCGGTGCGATTCACTATTCAGCGCTGTGGAGAGATCGAATTCACGGGCCGCGTTCTCCTTCTCGCCCAATGCCTGGTAAACCCGTGCCAGCTTATAGTGGACCGAACCGTCAACATCGGCAGAGACGGCGATCTTAAACTGCTCTTCCGCTTTCCGGTAGTCGCCGAGTCCGGAGTATGCGATGCCCAAATCACTGTGCAGATCGGGAAGTGCGGAATCCGCCGTTAGCGCCCTTAACAGATAAGGCAAAGCCTTATCGGGTTGATGCTCAAACAGGTAGGTGTTCCCCAAGTCCTTCAGCGCACCCGCATGATGTGGATTCAACTTGAGTTCGGCTTCGAATTCGACGCGGGCTTCGGGCACCTTGAGATTTTTCCATAACAGATGGCCCAGGCTGTAATGCAAATTGGGCAAGGATGACTTCAAGGCAATGGTGGCGCGGTATTCTTCGATGGCTTTTGCATCATCTCCTTTTGCGGCCTCCAGGTCGCCCATCAGCTGATGCAAGCGATACGAACCTGGGTCCGCCTGGTAGAGCCGGAGATATGCGGCGGTTGCCAATTTTTCGTAGCAGCGCGCGCGCCAGTAGGATGCCTCAGCCGAATTCCGATCTGCTGCCGGCAATCCCTCGAGAGTTTTGAGCGAAGCTTCGTAGGCTCCCGCTTCCAGCAATGCGCTCGCCACTCGAATGCGAAATTCAGCGGGAGTCCGCGAGGTTAGTACTCGCCCCAGGCACGGCGCGACCTCAGAGAACTGGCCCCGTTGGATCAAGGCGTTGACGTCTGCTTCGGCGCAGTTCCTTCTGACAACGTCCTTCCTGGCGATGGAGGCAGCAACCGTAGCCTCCGTCGTTGCTTGAGAGAGGTTTCCGTTTTGCTCGGCGAGAAACGCAGACGCCAAGTGCGCTGCCGGAGAATTCCGATTTTGCAGGTCTCCAGCGAGTTTCTGGATTTTTTCGCGAGTGGCGTCGGGAAGTTGTTCGAGCGCGGCATCGCCGAATCCCGTTTCGCGAAGGCCCAGCAGCCTCTCCGTTTGGTCAACGTCGCTGGCAATCGCTTTCTCCCAATCCTGAAGCGCGGCCTCGACATTTTCCTGGATCAACCGTGCTTCGCCGCGACGCACCAGGGCGCGCAGGTTGGCAGGATCGATTCGCAACTCCTCTTCAAATTCCCGAATCGCCGCGTTCACTTTTCCGGCGCGCAGAAGAACCTCACCAAGTTCGGCGTGCAACCCGGCGCGGTTCGGTGATGCAACCAGGGCATTGTGAAAACGAATCACCGCGTAAGGCCACTCGTTGCTCGACGCATAACTCTCCCCTAGTAGCTGTTCGCTGCGCGCCGAGCCCGGAGCAATTTTCGCCAGGTGCGCGACCTCCTGTTTCCCCAGCCGTTCGTAAGCGTTTCCCAGAACGTAGAGAAGGTCGACGTCGTTAGGGTGCAACTCCAGCGCCCGGAGCACGGTTGCGACTTCGGGTTGAAGTTGGCCGGAGATCTCTTGTGCGTCCGCCAGCCACAGCCAGATGTCCGGCCGATTGGGTTCCGTTTGGAGGGCCGCTTTCAAGTAGGGAATAGCCTTCGTTCCTTCGCCCGCCTTGCAATAGTCGACCCCAAGAAAGAAATTGGCCCCGGCAAGCCTCGGCTTGAGTTTGAGGGCGCGCCGGAATTCTGTCATCGCTTCGGAAGAGCGATTCTGAAGCTGATAGACCAAACCGAGGTTCATGTGAACTTCCGCGAAATCAGGCGCGAGGGTGAGCACGGTTTGGTATTCCCGTTCCGCTGCAACGTAATCCTTATCGCGTTGCGCTTGTTGGGCTGCGGCAAAGTGGAGCTCAATCGCCGAATCCCGAGCGACATGTGAGGAGGCGGTCTGTCCGGCCAATTGTAAGGTGGGGTCCGTCAGCATAGCGAGCAGGAGTGGCAGAATCCTGAATCGAAGGGTAATCATGCTCGGGCTTCCACGTTCGAAGTGGGATGGTTCATTCTAGTCCGATTGGGCGGCCAAGTTTCTCTTCCCAGTTCTGAAAGGCGTTCAGGCCCGCTACGTTCGTTCCCTCCTGCTGAAGCCCGTGGAGCGCGGAGCACGCTTCCGTCGTGGATCGGGTTTGGAGGAAGAGAAATGGTAGCGTAATCTTCTCCTATCATTCTTGTCCACCGGTAAGGCGCAACCCAAGGATTAGAGCCGGGGCTTCCAATGACAACCATTTCGCGTCGTCGTTTTATTGAGGGATCAGTGACGGCTAGTCTAGCCGTCGGTCTAGGGTCGAGGTCGGCAGCGTTACGAGGAGCGGCGTGGGCAATGACACCGGGCGCCGATGGGGTGACATTAAAGGTCACTGGCGACGCCCAACAGGGCTATGGTGTTGCTCTTCTTTTCAACGGCCAACCCTTTGCACGGCACAATCGGGGCGGAGAGTTTTCGGCAATCTTCCAGAACGAAGAACGCAGCGTGGAAGATCGTGTGGACGACTGGAAGGCGACGTCGTGGAGCGGCAATTCCACACAACTGGCGCTCGATGGTGAGTGCCGGCTAGAACATCTAAACGCGACTGTGTTCGCGCACGTCGACTATGAAGTGGTTACTCCTCACGTTGTGCGAAAGAGGATTCGGTTACACCAAGCCGACATGTTCATGATGTGGTATCAGTTGAGCAATCGTTTGGAGCCGGAGGAGAGTCCGGCAAAGTTCTGGAGTTTCGATCGGTTGGACTGGAAAGGCGGAGCATTGCACGATTACTTTCCAGCCGCCGGGTTCCGCTCGAAGAGTGGTTTGTGCGTCGGCCTGCTTACGGACTCCGGCTATCGCAACCAGTGGACGAGAATCATCCGTCGGGATGGCAAACCGGTGAAGCCCGCGCCGCACCGAATTCCGGATGCCAACCTCTACTACGGTTCACGTGCGGAGGAACACGGCCAGGGCGACGTTTTCGTACAGCAGACATTTGGCGAAGTCCTGGAGCAGGCAGCCGGAGGGCAGAATGCTCAAGCCGTCAATCTGCCGGACATTACATCGTGGAAGAAACGAGGCGAGGTGACCCTGGACCAGCGCGACGGTGTGGTCACCGTCTCCACCAAGAGTTCCGGTGACGGGGCGATCATTCCCTTTGCGGCGGAAGGCACCGAGGTTTACTCGGTGGGGGTGGAATACCGTTCGGCTTTCCCCGTGACCATTGAGGTTTGGGATATAGATGAGCAATTGCGCATGGTTGGCGACTGCACTCTGTTCAACGGTGGCGCACCGGAATCGCCCGGGGTATGGTCCGAATTTCGAACGACAGTGTTTGTGCCGGGATTGCAGGGACATGGCTGCGCTGTCTTCATCTCCGTTGCGCCATCGGAGCAAGCTAAGAATGTGGAATCGCCGGCAGGTTTCGCAAAGGTCGAAGTGCGCGGCCTGCAAATTCGCCGCATCGCCACTCGCAGCGAACCATACCATCGGCTGGAGATGGGGCATCCCGCGGAGAAAACGGTTTTCGTATTTGCCGATGAGAAGGTACCGGACACGGTTCGAGGTCATCGCCTAGCCAGTCAGCTCTATTTGGCGGACGCACTTGGCTTCAAAGGCGGAGAAACCGAAAAGGCCGTTTACGCCGACCTTATGATGCTTTGTTGGATCGCCGGACCAGAGAGCTTGCGGCCGATTTGCGCACCGAGCATTTGGTATTCCGCCGCGGGTGAGATGTATCTGCGCGACAGTTTCTTCGCGCTCAATGGCATTCACAATCGCGAATTGAACGAGAGCGTCTTCAATCTATGGGCTGAAAATCAGGGACCCGATGGGGCAATCAACACCTTAGTAGAGCCGAATCTCGCCAATGTGGAGCGTAAGTCGAACGATTCTACGCCCCTTTGGCTAATGTGGGCACTTCTGAATCGTCGCCGGTTCGGCACTGAGTTGCCGATGGAGAAGGTACGAAAAGCCGCGGAGTATTGCCTTCGAACCTACGATCCCCGTCGCGAGGGCCTGTGCTGGGCGCAGTTCGTCATGGGCCAGCTCGACGTGATCCGCTACCCCGAGGGCACGTCTACGATATGTGAAAACCAGGGAATGTTGGCCGTCACCGCGCGAGTGATCAAGGAACTGCAGATTCCCGGTGTGAGTGCAACGATCTCCGGGGAATATCTTGGCAAGGCAGAAGAACTCTATCGCAGCTATTACGATTCCGCGAGAAAGTTCATGCGTCCGGCGCGGGACATCGCGGATGCTGTCGGGTTTGCAGAAATCTTCCCTGAGTACCTATCTCTTTGGCTATTTGGCCGAAAAATCCTCTCCGACGAGATGGTCGTGAACCATCTCGATCGCATACCCGCGATGATGCCGCGAAAAGATTGCCCACATCCTGAAGCAGGCGGGACACTGCGGCCGATCTTCATCGGACTTCCGGAAGGAGGTAGAAGTGGAGATTGGAGCTACTTCAATCAGAGCTGGCACCCGATGGTCAGTGATTCCTTCGCGGTTAGCTATGCCAACCACGGCATGGATGGAATCTATTACAACGGTGGCAGCTGGATGCGGATTGAAGTCTGCGGATACGTTTCCGGAAAACTTCACGGATGGAGCGGCGCCACCAAGGCCATCGCGAACCGGCTATGGGCGGAACTCAATCTCTCCTCCGATTTTCCGACCAGCCAGGAATATCTCGCCACCGACCTGGCGCACCCGTTCTTTGGCTACCATCGCGTCTTTGCATGGAATTCGTTCGTCCTTCAAGCGCTGGAGCAGGCAGGCCTGCGGAACCCGGAAATGGACCCCGACTATTTGGCAAGATGATTCCACGAGGGGATCGTTGCGTTCGGTCTCACTGCACGAGTTGGATGGATTAGACGGCGGCTCTCAAAGTTCATGCGATGGCTTCAATCAAGGCCGCTGGCGCCCGCTGGATGGCTCGTAGACTTCGAAGATTCCAGTGACCTCATCCCCGAAAGCTGGAACGTTTAGGATTCTCAACAATCAATGCTTCCGATGGTGTGGCAACCCTCCGCAAACGCCGTTCCTTGCTCTGCAACCTCATCCTTAGACTGCAAGCAGACGGAGCGCTTCTCAGGTATCGAAGGCCATAAGCGACAAATTTCGGGCTTCAATCTGATTTTCCGCAGAAGTGAGCAATTCTGAACAGACTCGACACCGCCGACAATGCATAACTAATCCGAATGTACTAGCAATCGCTGGGTTGGGACTGAAAATGGGAGGGGTTGGGTGCGGCGTTCCGAGATCCAGGATCGAAATCCTAACTAGTTTGTAAGGCAGAGTTCAATGTCGGGTCCTTGCGGGGGCTCAGTTTAGGCGCAAGCGTGGAGCCCTGCGACATCGGACTCTGCGCCCTAGCAGGCGTGGTCAAAGCGGGTATGGGGAGAAAATCGGTGAAAAAACTTGTCTGTATTCTTGCGTTTTTCCTGTTGGTCCCGACGCTATATCTTCGCGCCCAGACAACGAATGGCAGCATTCAAGGTACGGTGACCGATCCGAGTGGTGCAACGGTTGGCGGAGCCACCGTAACCGGCCGCAACATGGATACCGGGCTCGCGATTACAACCGTGACCACGGATGCGGGGCTTTATTCATTGGCGAACCTTCCGCCCGGCCGGTACACCGTTACTATCGAGGCGCCGAACCTGAAGAAATACTCGCGGGAAGGTGTCACCGTGCAGACGGATGCTACGGTTGCCTTGGACCTCCAGATGCAGATGGGGGCGGTCTCCGATAGCGTTACAGTCACTGCTGACGCGACCCAGCTTCAAACGGCGACCTCCGACATCGGATCGACCGTGCAGCCGACCCTGATCCAGAATTTACCGCTGGAGGTATCGGGCACGGTTCGCAACCCGGTTCAATTCATCACCCTGATCCCCGGATTCGTGGGCGGCGTGTCGAACGACCCGGGGAGCAATTCATCGGATGATTTCAAGGTGAACGGCGGTCAGGAAGGCGGCACCGACGTACTCGTGGACGGTGTTTCGATCTCCCTGGTTTCGCCCAACACGCAGTGGAACAAGGGTGTTTCGACGGAAGGCGTGCAGGAATTCAAGGTGCTGCAGAGTAACTTCTCTCCTGAATACGGCGAATCCGGCGACGGCATCGTGAGTCTCACGATGAAGTCCGGCACGAACGACTGGCACGCCTCGGTTTATGATTTTCTCCGTAACCGAACGCTGGACGCCAACAGTTGGGTCAATAACACCCAGGGTCTACCCAGGTCTGTCAATACGCAGAATGACTTTGGCGCCACTGCAGGCGGCCCGATTCGCATTCCCCACCTTTATAACGGACACGACAAGACCTTCTTCTTCTTTGACTATGAGGGTTTCCGTTTTAGAACCGGAGGGACGGGACTCCAGAGCGTTCCTAACGAGGATTTTCGGAGCGGCAATTTTTCCGCCCTACTCCCCGCCACACAACTTTACGATCCCACTACGCACGCGGCGATCCCCGGCAACATCCTGACCAACGACCCGAATTTCACGCCGAGCACGGTAATGAGCAAGGTCTTTGCACTCCTGCCACCAACCAACGGTAGCCTCACCAATAACGTCGTTGACACCACAATCTCGAGCACGACCGCGAATCTTTTTGATATCAAGATCGATCACAATATCTCGAACAAGCATAGGATTTCCGGCGGCTTCGACTACGACAATACAAATACAGGGGGTACTTCAAACCTGGGGCCCATCTTCGGCAGCGTCACCCCGCAAAGCACTCGATACGCCCGCATCAGCGACAACTACATTTTCACTCCATCGCTGGTGAACCAGTTCCTGTTTGGATTTAGCCGTCGTTTCCGGGGGGAAGTCTCCAACAGTCTCGGCGAGGGATATCCCGCAAAGATCGGTCTCACTGGGGTATCGAACACGACCTTCCCATGCATTAAGTTTACCGGAACTCCTTACGAGGGGCTGCTGAACAACTGTGGAGACTCGCAATTCGCGGACAACGTCTACCAAACGAATGACTCCGTGAGCTGGGTCAAAGGCAAGCACAACATGAAGTTTGGCGGCGAGGTTCGCATGCTGCAGTTCAACGTGCGGCGGCTTACGCAAGCCTCCGGCGAATTCGATTTTAACGCCCAGGAGACCAGCACGGGCGGAGTCGGCGGGCCCGGCAGCGTCGGCGGAGACCCGGTGGCCAGTTCTCTGTTCGGCTTGGTGAATACGTCCACCCTGAATTACGGCTCATTCAGCGGAGTGCGTTACAAAGATTATTCCTTCTATGCCCAGGACACGTACAGGGTGAAGCCCCGCTTAACTCTGAATTACGGTTTGCGGTATGACCTCGACATTCCAGCCAGCGAAGCATTCGATCGCTTCTCCATGGTTGACCCAACCCTTTCGAATCCGGGTGCCGACGGCATTCTGGGAGCCTACACGTACTATGGAAATGGGACCGGGCGGAACGGACAGACGCGTCCGCAGAATACTTATAAGAAGGCATTCGGCCCGCGGCTGGGCTTCGCGTACAACATCAACGAGAAGACCGTATTTCGCGGCGGCTATGGTATTTTCTACGAACCGCTCAAGGAAGGATCGTATGCCGACCAGGACGGATTAGGATTTTTCAATCGGCAGACGATTACGCCAACCAATGGCGGCCCCATTCAAATTGACAACGGCGTGACCCACGTTTTCCCTAATTCCGGACCTTTTACACCCGACGGGCAGAATGGCAGCAACGGAGTGATTCTTGTTCCCGCAAGCACCGGACGCCCGGCCGACATCCAGACTTGGAATCTCGACATACAACGCCAGATCACCACCAACTTAGTCGTAAGCGTGGCCTATGTCGGTTCCAAAGGCACTCACTTACCAGCCTTGAACATTATTCCAAACCAAGTTAATCCGTCGTTCCTTTCCCTGGGCAATGACCTGACGATGGATGTCTCGTGTCTTACGCTCCTGACGTGCCCTAATGCGATCGCTGCCGGTATCAAACTGCCTTACGCCGGCTTCACGGGAAATATCAACCAAGCTCTACGGCCGTTCCCCCAGTACGGCGATTTCAACCAGGAAGATAACTCCTTCAGTCCCGATCGCACTGGCAACTCCACATACAACGCCATGCAGTTGCAAGTGGACAAGCGCTTCGCCCAGGGGCTGAGCTTTCTGGTGTCGTATACCGTTTCGAAGAACCTCACGGACGCCGATTCATCGGGACCCGGTGTTTCTGGCTTCATCGGCACCAACGAATTCATCGGTCAGAACTCGTACCAGCGCACCGCCGAAAAAGCGGTAAGCGAACTCGATACACCTCAAAGCCTGGTGGCGAGCTTTTTCTATGACCTGCCCGTTGGTCGTGGGAAGCGCTACTGGAACGGAGGCGGATTGGCGGACCGAGTGGTGGGCGGCTGGTACGTATCCGGCGTCGGCTCCTACAAATCAGGACTACCTACAGAGGTATATGGCCCGTGCGGAGGCACCGCTGGCGACGTCTTGTTTGCGGGATGCCACTTCACCGGAGCAGCACGCGTAAACGTCGTTCCAGGAGTGAACGAGACCAACAAGAGTAATTTCAGCCCCTTCACCATGCCATTCTGGAATCCTGCTGCATTTTCAGCCGCAGGTCCCTTGACCTTCGGCAACGAACCCCGGTCCCTTTCCGCTGCCCGGACGTTCGGAAGCCGGGACGAAGACTTCACGCTCGGCAAGAAAACCAGGATCTTCGGCGAGAAGGCCACGATCGACTTCCGGGCAGAATTTTTCGACATCTTTAATCGCCACATTTACCAACCCATTTCGGGGAGTCCGCAGCTGGATAGTCCATTTATTCCTCTCGGTTCTCCTGGGTGCAGTGGCGCTAACCAACACTTTGCCTGTGGCTTTGGTTCCATCACGAATGCAAGCGGGCCGCGAACGATTCAATTTGCCTTGAAAATCGCATACTGAGATGGTGATCCTCTGCCTCGGCATTCGTCCGAGGCAGAGCTCTACCTACCTATGGCCTTTGAACCTTGCGAAAACCTGGTTACCCTCGAACTCGGCGGCCAAACCTCCAGAAGTTTTCCATCGTGTCCAGTTCGAAAGTAAGGAAAGGAATTCCTCCTATGGTCAAAGTGTCCTCTGCTGCAAGCCGCGCGATACGGGCATCTGCCGTTGCCGGGCTGGTTCTCACCGCACTCGCCGCTGTTTCTTTCGCGCCACCTTTTGGAACGTGGACGCGCCTTTCCGCCGACCCCATCGTGTCTCCCCGGGGCGAAGGGTTCGAATCCGCAGGAACGTTTAATCCTTCCGTCGTGAAGAAAGATGGAAAGTACGTCATGCTTTACCGCGCGCAAGACCATCACGGCACATCGTCGCTTGGCTATGCCACGAGCGACGACGGTATTCATTTCGATCGCCGGCCCGAGCCGGTCATGGTTGCAGAAGCGCCCTATGAAAAAGGTGGCGGGGTGGAAGACCCGAGGCTGCAAAAAATCGGCGACACTTACTACCTGACTTATACGGGATACAACAACGTGGATGGAGTGGCTGCGGACAAGAAAGACGCGCAACTGTGCCTGGCCACGTCCGCGGACCTGATTCACTGGAAGCGGCAAGGCATCATCATCCCTGGTTACAAGGGCAAATGGAATGTGAAATGGACGAAGTCGGGCGCGATCGTTCCAGAACAAATCAATGGCAAATATTGGATGTACTATCTGGCGGACGCGCAGGCCAAAGACAGTCAAATGGGCGTGGCTTACTCCGAAGATTTGCTCCACTGGAGGGATGCCCTCGACCACCCAGTCCTGTCGAGCCGGCCAAGGTCGTTTGATTCACAAGTTGTGGAGCCGGGCCCCGCGCCGATCATAACGCCGCAGGGCATCTTCCTGATCTATAACGGCGCCGATGACAAGCTGGTTTATTCGACGGGCTGGGTTCTGTTCGACAAGAACGATCCCACCAAAGTTCTGGCGCGTTCGGAAGAACCAGTGTTTGCGCCCGAGAAAGAATGGGAAAAGGTGGGGCAAGTTCCGAATGTCGTATTTGTTGAGGGCATGGTTCGCGACGGCAACCGTTGGCTGTTCTACTACGGCGCTGCCGACAAAAACATCGGCGTCGCGACGGCATCGGCGCCCTAAAGTGCTTGGCTGCCCTTCATCCGGACGCTTTCTCTCAACATCGCCGGATTGCGAGCTACTTATACTTGATGACTACGGCAATGAACAGCATCAGCAACGCGGTCGGAAAATATACGAGCACCGCGAACTTGGCAGTGTAGCGAATATATTTGAAAAACTTAACGCCCGCCATGGAGCAGACTGTAAACGCGATGCCGTCCCAGGGCATCCAAAAGTTGAACGCACCGGTGGCAAATTGAAAGGCCAGTACAACGATCTGCTTGGAAAAATGCAGCACATCCGCGAGCGGTGCAAGAATCGGCATCAGCGTGGCCGCCGTTCCGGATGCGCTGCCGAGCAAGGCGGCTGTTAACGCGCTGATTCCGAACATGACATAGGCAATTACGACTTCTGGCACTTTTCCCAGATAGCCAGCGAGGTAATTCAACATCGTGTCCAGGATCCGAGCGTCGCTAAGAATGAAATAGAGGATTTGCGCCGCACTCATCATGACCACAGCGATGACGACACTCTTCATCCCGTCGATGTTCTTTTCGATCATCGTTTTCACAGGCATTCCGCCAACCAGCGGGATGATGATCCCCATCCAGAGAAACAGCGAGCCGATTTCCCGGAACCCCCAGCCGTGTACCATCAGGCCGTACATGAGAATGCCGAAGGCGACTGCCAGCAGGATCAGGACCAGGGCGCGGCGAGCGTTCATCGCATAATCTTCCGCGATGGCATCGGTGTTCAGCCGGACGCGATTTTCAACGTCTTCTTCGTGAGACAGCGACCATGTGGGGTCTTTGCGGACGCGATAGGCATAGCGCATGATCGCGATGCTGGTGATAGACATGAACACCACGAAGCTGATGACCCGGAACCACGCGCCGCTATACAGCGGCACGTTGGCGATGGCTTGTCCGATGGCTACGTTGTAGGGGTTCGTGATGCCGCAGGCGAAGCCGATAGCAACGCCCCAATAGAGGATAAAGACACCCACCATGGAATCGAATCCCATGGCTAACATCAGCGGCGCCAGGATGAGGATGAACGGGATCGCTTCTTCGTACATTCCGAAGGTTGCGCCACAGAGTCCGATGGCAAACACGATGACGGGAATGAAGCCGATCCCGAGCCGCCCCGCTTTGCCGATCAGAGCGCGGATTCCGGCATTGATGGCTCCGGTTGCGATGATGGCAGTGAGTGCGCCCGCGGACAGCATAATGACAAAGGAACGCTCCGCGCCTTCTACGGCCCCGCGCATGAACACGGTCCACAACTGCAGGAAGCCCTGCGGATACGATTGAGTGCGATGAAAAGACCCCGGCACAACGATTTCCCGCGCGCGTCCCATGACCATCACGGTATGACGTTCGAACTCGCCACCCGGAATAATGTAGGTCAGAAGGGAGAATGCGACACACATCAGGAACACGATAACCAATGGGTTAATGTTGCTCATAAAATCAAAAAAACGCTGACGGAACGTCTGCATGGGTCCCTCGCCGTTCGATTCCTGAGATGTCTAGAGCTTGTTTCATAAACCGGTTTCAGGTGGGAAGGGCAGTTCCCTCAGGAGCTAAAGCCCTCGTCTTTATTGGTTCTGGGCGGCACGGCTGAAGCCGTGCCTTTCCCAAAACCCACCCAGAGCCACTTATAAAACACGCTCCAGCAATTCGGCTGTAAGAAGGCTCAGTCTTTCAAGCTTCGTAAAATACCTTCGTTTTCACTTCGGGCAAGAGCTGCTGCACCAGGAAGATGGCAGCAGCCGCGCGCTGTTGGTCGTATTCGGTTAGCAGTGCACATGCGGCGGAGTACTCGAGAGCCGCGGCGCGCGCTTCGACTGCCTGCACGGTCGAAAATGTTTCGGCTTCAAACTTCTGCCAAGTGGCAGTAATCGTCTCGATGCACTTGCTGTAGCCGTAATCAGCGAGCTTCGCCAGTTCGGTGAATAGCCAGTAGGCCGAAGCCGGATCATAGGAACCGGAGGCGTAGGCAAAATGCGGCTCGACGGCGCTGATTCCCAGGTGAAATGGGAGGTAAACACCGGTCAGAGAAGTAGACATGCCGCACCACATACGGTTGCCGATATGTGGCGGGAGGGTGCGGCGCAGTTCCACGATTACGCTGGCCTCGGTGTTCATGCGGGCGATGGTCCGCACCCCGGTACGAAAGGGGGAACCGTTTTCTCCCGCCTTGAATTGCGGCGCGCCTTCAAAAATGTCGCGCATCAAGCGCATCAGGTCGAGGGCACTCACTTTGCCAAGACACGAAAAGCGGCTTTCGAGCACAGCATGACGGTCACAATTGTAGGCGTCGCTCTGGTTCGCGGGATCACCGTAGATTGCAGCAAAATCGAAAGCTCCGTCCGTATACCAGCCTTGTTGGCGGGCATACTCCACTAGAGTTGCCGAGTACATGAAGTTGTCAGGATCGTCGAAATCAACCGCGCCGATGCGGTAAGCGTTGGCGCGCATCACGATTTCATCGGGGCCGACTCTTTTGGCAACCCATTGGCCGCCGCGCGCCAGTTCGACCCACCACGCGTCGTCGTAATCGGCGACGGCCAGCATCGTGCCGGAATCGCAGCTCAGGCCGTATGCGCTGCACAGCTCGCCAATCAGGGCGGCGCCTTCGCGGGCTGAGGTGGCGCGCTCCAGTACCAGTTGCACAAACTCCGTCCAGATGACGCCCCCGGGAACGACGTCGTATGCTCGGGCTTCTGGGATTCCACGCATCAGGGCCATGTTGTTGGCGACCGTAACCCCGTATTGGTTGACCCCGGCGGTGTGCTCGCCCGGATAATGATTCTTGGCGAAGATCTTTGTGGCAACATAGCGTGCCAGCTCCGGCGGCTGTTGCAACGCGCCCCCGGAATACAGCGGGTACTGCTCTCCGGCAGCGGNNTGGCGGCGCATTCTCCGAATGCAAGATGTTCTCTGCTGTGATCACCGGACAGCACGCGCGCAGTTTGTACAGCAGTTCGTCAATGGAGCCGTCTTCGGTGTTGACGATGATTCCGTCGGCGAGATGTTCTCCAAACCGAGTTGTACCGTTCGTGATGAGCGGCAGCGAACTGTTTTTCAAACAACTGACGACCCGCTGCGCGATGGGGTGGCTCAGGCAGTTTTCGCCAGAGATATAGAGATAGGAACCCCAACCTTCCAGGTGATAATCCGGAGCTTCATAGACCGGATCCTCGTGAAGGTCGAGCACCGCGGCGCCAGGGTTGATGGTAATTGCGTTCAGGACAAATGAGGTGATCGCGGCAGCTTCCGGGGAGGCCGCAGCGGGAAGACGGCCCAGCAAGTGGTCGCTGTCGGAAACACTCTGGCCATTCGGCCCGTAGCGTATGTGCTGAAAATAGCCCCATGGATTCAGTAACGGCAGCAGCATAATGTTCCGGTCCTGGCCGAGTTGCAGCAGCTTCTCAGCGTAGAGGGAGCGTGCGATCGCTCCAGCCGGTTCGCGGCCGTGGATTCCACCGATCAGAACATAGTCAACACGGTCGGAGTTGAAGTAAGCATAAATCGGGAGGCGTTCACCTTCGGCTGTGGTTTGCGCAGTGACTTCCACTCTTTTCCAGCCGGCAGCGAGCAGATCGTCGCAGTTACGATAAATCTCAGCAATCGCAGGCCGCCCGTCGCCGATCGGAGGGGTAGAAGAATAATCCTTGTTCAACATGGGAATAGAGGTTTCCGAGTGGGTTGCGGGCTGAACATTCCTCCGGGTTGCAGGGGGCCGCCCAATTGCTGCAGGACGGCTGCGAGAGGGGAACAACCGGCGAGACTGAGCACGGCCACAGCCAGTGCACCGAAAGATCGCATGATGCTGTCCGCAATACCACCGAGCTTTGCCAAACCGAGCAGGTTAACCTACGGAGGTGGATCCGTCAAACAACAGCGGTCGCGTTCAGGTCGCGTTCGCCAGATCGCTTCCAGTTAGGTCATTCACTTCAGTAAGGGCGCACGGGCGATTTTCGGTTGTACGGTCTGTTTGAACCCGGCAAGATAGAGGCACGATGCGTAAGCCAATCTGGATTGTTCCGGTACTCTTGCTGTGGGCAGTCGCCAGCGCGCTCGCCGCCGATACCGTTCTGACTTGGCCGGCCAAGGGCAACGACACGATGTTGCGCTTCACCTTGGGCAAGTTGCGCCAGATCAGTTCCGTCTCCGGCCAGAGCGATTATTTGGGCGAGGCTCTGGCGGAAAACCTCAGCACGAAAGCGATTCCTTCCGCTTCTTTCTATCTCTACCTGCTGGACAAAAACGGCAAGCGGGTGGGCGAAGGATATCTCGAAGTCACCAATTTGGCGGCCGGGCAACGGGCCAAGATCCCGGTTAGCGTGCATGCTTTGGGCTCCTTTGCCAGCATGGAATTGCAGCCGCAGCATCTGCCCTCCGACGA
>PMMJ01000124.1 GCA_003162255.1 Acidobacteriaceae bacterium
CCCCCGGAGTCACGCCCGGCACCAGCCGCTCGGGCGATGTAGCCACCAATTGGAAGAATTTTTCTCCGCGCGTCGGTTTTGCGTACACATTGGGCGCTGACAATAAAACCGCAGTTCGCGGCGGCTACGGCATTTTTTATGATATGCAAGCGGATCAGAACGATACCGAACTGGCCTACAATGACTTGCCCGGCGTCTATGGCAGTCAGTCCTCCACCGCGTCTCTAGGCACATACCCGTTAACCCCGGTCATGTATCTTTCTCAGGGTCCATCTCCCATTATTTTCTCAAGCATCACGAACCCCACTGGCCGCGCCAGCGCCGCCTACTTCCACAATCCCACTACCTATATCGAGGAGTGGAACCTGAACATCGAGCGCCAACTCATGAAGGACATGGTGCTCCAGATCGGATACGAAGGGACCCGCGGAGTGCATCTGACCTACCTGAGAAATCTCAACCAGGCAACGCAGCCACTCGACTCGAACTTTTCCGACTCCTCCGGAAACGAAGGACGGCCCTACGAGTCCACCGTTCCCAATATCGCGGCCATCCGCACTGAGGGCCACGACATCAGCCTGATCAATCACGGCTTGCAAGTGCGTTTTGAAAAGCGGTCTTCCCATGGATGGAGCCTGCTCAATAGTTACACCTATCAGCACACCATCGGTCAGGCCACGGAAAGCGAGACGCCCAACTCTGACGGCGAACCGCAAGATACTTACAACATGCGCGCCGAGCGCGGAAACGTCGCCCCCGACTTTCGGCACCAGTTCACTTCGGCGTGGTCCTATGAAATCCCATTCGGCCCCGGAAAACGCTTCTTCACGGGCACAGGCCCCATGCGCTGGCTTGCCGGAGGCTGGCAGTTGAACGGAATTATTTCGCTCTACTCCGGCCAGGCGTTCACCCCCTATTTGTCGTACGATCCAACCAATACCGGTTCCGGAGGTCCACGGCCCGATCGAGTCGGCAGTCCTTCTGACTTTTCGAACGCCGCCTTAGGTTTCAATGACGGCAACAACGGAGGCCCCACCCCAGGCTGCGCTACGTCGACCAGCCAAAACATCAACTGCTGGTACAATCCCGCGGCCTTCGCCGTACCCCCGCTTGCTCCGGGGCAGTCCTTCGCGACCATGTTCGGCAACGCTGGCCGCGGCAGCCTCCGTGGACCAGCCTTCTACGATACCGACTTCTCCGTCTTCAAAGACTTCAAATTGAAAGAGAGGGGCCAACTGGAACTGCGGGCCGAGATTTTTAATCTCTTCAACAAGCCGCAGTTTGCGCTGCCCAATAACCAGGTTGACACTTCAAACGCCGGGCAGATCACAAGTACGTTGCATGAGTCACGGCAAATTCAGGCGTCGGTAAATATTTCGTTCTAGCGCTAGGAGGCAATCGATGTGTCATCGCGCGATTTGGCGCTTGTCTGGAATGGCGATCATCGTCCTGTTCTGTTTGCCGGCTATCGCACAGGATTGCACCCGCCCCGAACTGCGTGGTTCGTTTCTGCAACCAGCCCTCGGTGACGCGTGGACTTTGAAACAGTGGAGCAACGAGTTCGGTTACATGAAGGATGCTGAGCTTAATCAGATGGTCCTGCAATGGACGGCCGACAGCAAAGAGAAGACCACGATCTACCCCTCCGCACTCGCCGGCTACACACAGAACACGAAACACGACGTGGTCAAGCGGGCGCTTGATACCGCGGATGCCAGCGGCGCGCAGGTGTATCTCGGCCTGCAGATCAACGACGACTGGTGGACAAACTATATCTCGGACAGGCCCTGGCTCGACAACGAAGCCAAGGTCGCCAACGCTTTAGCCGACGACCTCTGGAAGCGCTATGGAAGTCATCAATCTCTGACCGGATGGTATCTGGGGTTCGAAGTGGATAACGTCGAGAGCACCCCGGCACAGTGGAACAACTTGGTTGTGTTCTACCGGACCGTGGGCAATCACCTGCACAAGCTCACGCCCGGCAAGCCAGTCGTGATTGCGCCGTTCTTCAACCCAACCGCGGGTCTCTCACCTTCGCAATGGCAAACCATGTGGGAATACGTTCTGAAACGCAGCCCCATCGACATCCTGGCGCTGCAGGACGGAGTAGGTGCTGGACACTCGACGAAAGCGCAACTGCCGGCGTGGTTCAGCGCCGTCCAAAATGCGATTCAACATTCCCGTCCTCAAATGCAGTTCTGGGCCGACACGGAGACTTTCACTCTCGACTATGAACCCCAGTCGATTCGTTCCATCGTGAACGATATGTGTGCGGTCGAGCCCTACGTCAGCAGCTATCTCAGCTTCAGCTTCAATTACTACATGAGCCCGCAACAGGTGAATCCGCTCTACTACCAGACGTATCTGGATTACCTCGCGACCGGGAAAGTCGAGCGCCCCGGTCCGACGGTGCCGACGAATTTAACCAGCGTGGCTCGCAACTCCCAGACCATCCGCCTGACTTGGGACGCATCGACCGATAACGTTGGCGTCGTCGGCTACCTCATCTTTCGCGATGAACACTACGCGGGCAGTCAGCGCAATGGAACGACCACCTTCCTCGATGAACAACTGGAACCCGGCACAACCTACACCTACCAAGTCAGAGCGTTCGATGCCGCGGGAAATCAGTCGAAGCCGAGCAACGTGACAACGGCGACGACACCGGAGCCGCGTCTATATCCGACTAACATTGCTCTGCATAAACTCTACACGGCAACCATGCCCGCCGATCCCAGTTATCCCGATACCGGGAGGATTGAGTTGACCGACGGCATCCTGGGATCGACGAGCTATGCCGATCCCGCCTGGCAGGGAAGGGCGACCACAAAGACTTATTCGTTCACCATTGATCTCGGCTCGGAGCAAGTCATTAAGGAAGTCCGCAGCAATTGGCTCCAGGACGAGGTGTCGGGGATTCTCCTGCCGCAATCGGTGACCGCTTTGGTCTCCGACGACAACGTGAATTTCATGGCGGTGGGCACGGTGAAAAAACCGTCCCCCGACAATGACACCCAGTCGCTCTGGTACACCTTGACGGACTTGACCGGCGTTACCCGCCGCTATGTGCAGGTGCAGGTGAAGCCGGGAGCGAATGCGGAGTGGACCTTTATCGACGAGATAGAAGTGCGCCAGTAAAACTGCGAGCGCAGAAAGCAGGAGGCAAGCACGGTGCAAAAGACGAGAGTTCTTCGGCTAACGGCAGTTGCAATGATCGCCGGTGCGGCATTGTTGCGGTTACAGCCCAGCTTCGGTCAGCAGGCGAATCCAACGGCAACGACAACAGCCACTGCCGCCGCGAAGAAGTTGCCGCCGGTTCATCTCGACGGCCAGTACTTCACGCGCGATGGCAAACGGTTTCTGCCCGTGGGAGCGCACTGGGTTCCGGCCAAGGCGGCGATGCAGTGGCCGGTACAGTGGGACCCGAAGGACATTGAGGCCGATTTCGCGAAGATGCATGAACTCGGCTACAGCATTGTCCGCTTTGACATGATGTGGGCGTGGTTTGAGCCCCGTCCCGGAGACTACAACCCGGTTGCTTTTCAGCAACTCGATTACCTCGTTTCGCTGGCGCACAAGTATCAGATTTACCTGCACCCGTCCTTATTTATCGGCGGCGAAGTCGGCGAGGCCTATTGGGATGTACCGTGGAGGCACGGTCGGCATCCTCATAGCGATCCGGAGATGCTGCGGTTGGAGACGAATCTCGCGGCCGAGTTTGGCCGGCGCTACGCCAACGAGACTGGAATCATCGGCTGGGACCTGACCGATGAGCCTCCGTTTTGGATCGTACAAACGCAGACCACCGATGCCATGGCCGTCAACTGGACTCGCTTGATTGCCAGCGCGATTCGCCGCGAAGACAAACTTCACCTTATTGTCGTCGGAACCAGCGGAGAAGAAGTCGGCCATGGGCCATTCCGTTCCGACAACATTGCGAAAGAAGTTGATTTCTTCAGCGTGCATCCCTTCACCATTTACAACACCGATCTTTTTCCCGACCCCATGCTCTCCGAGCGCGGAACCTATGGCGCGGCCTTCGAGATTGCGCTGTCGAGCGGCGCCGGGCGTCCTGCCATGATCCACGAAATGGGCGGATCTACCGCACAGTATTCTCCCGAGAGAGTTGCCGTTTACGACCGCCTGCAGATGTATTCAGGCCTGGCTGCGGGATCGATTGGCGTCGATCTCTGGTGCTACACCGACGCTTCACCGGAGCAGTTTCACAAGGCGCCGTACTTGCGAACCCCGCAGGAGACGCGCTGGGGAATGACGACCTGGGACCGTCAAGACAAACCGCTGGCAACCGAGTTCAAGAAGTTTTCAAAGATTGTAGGTCAGCTCGACCTGACTGGTGTAACGCCTGCTCCCGCCGAAGTTGCCATTCTGATCCCCGGCGAGTGGGCGCGAACGCATGGAGATTTTTCGCGCTTCGGTCTGACCGGTCCTGAGGTTACGCCCTACGTTTCAACCTTTGACGGCGACGCCATTCCCGGCCAGGCGCCGCCGAGCACAGGCCCCGACAACCAATGGTTGATCAGTTCTGCTCTGAACTCATTTGTCCTTGCGCATCGCGCGGGATTGAAAGCGGACTTCCCTCGCGAGTATGACGACTGGGCGAAACGCCCCATGCTGTTCCTGCCCTCTCCATTGACCAGCACGGCCAGCGTGATCGCGCACGTTCACTCCGACTTCTACGAGAAAGCGAAAAAGTATGTGGAGGGCGGCGGTTTCCTCTATGCATCGGTTGCGGCCGACGCTGCCATTCCCGACATGGAGACCATCTTCGGCGCGCGGCTGGTTGATACCTTAGTCGCATCGGAAGTTACTCTGAAAATCGTCGAGCCCTTTGGTGGTTTGAAGCCCGGCGACACCTTCCACTATTCCGTTCCCGGCGCGAACCCGCGCGTTTGGGGTTCGTTGTTAGAGGTAAAGGGCGGGAAAGTAATCGCCGTCGACCAGGAAGGACGGCCTGCGCTGGTCGCAAACACTATCGGCTCGGGAAAGACGTTGCTCTCGGCCTATCCCATCGAAACTTATCTGGCGAACACTCCGGCGGCATTTGAGAAAGCGGAGAGCACCCATCGCATCTACGAGGCCTTCCGCAACTGGACGGGCGTGAAGGCTGCCTTCCAAAGCGACCAGCCTTCGGTGGAAGTGACTTCGTTGCGCGGAGACCATCGCGGGTATGCCGTGGTGGTGAATCACAGTGCGCAGTCTTACAGCGCGACGATCTCGACATCGCTGCCGGTAAAGTCGGTCCGCCAGATTGGAGCTGACAGTTCCAAAGCGCTGTCTGTCGAAGGTTCGAACTGGAAGATGGACATGGAACCCTACGAAGCGGCCATCGTGGAGTGGAAGTAGAGTTGGGCCAGGAAGGAATACTCATGATTGGCGCAGTTGACATCGGCGGCACAAAAATCGCGGTGGGAATGGTAGATGATGACGGCCGGGTGCTATCCCGCGCGGAATGTCCGACGGATGCGGAACGCGGTTATGGAGAGGCGCTGGCTCGCATCGAGAATATGTTGCGTGCCGCGGCGACAGCGGCCGATGCTGAGCTGACTGGCATTGGGATTGGGTGCACTGGCCCTGTCGATCCCTTTACCGGGGAAATCGGCGAGGTCAATTTCTTTCCGGCGTGGCGTGGCCACAATCCAATGGCCGACATGGCCCGCATCTTCGGTGTGCAGGTGGCCATGGAGAACGATGCCGATGCGTCGACCCTGGCGGAGGCAGCGTGGGGCGCGGGAAAAGACAAAAAGCGCCTGATCTACGTGACCGTTGGGACGGGCATCGGCGTGGGCCTGGTTCTGGACGGACAGCTTTATCGAGGCGTCGATGGAGCTCATCCGGAGATTGGCCATTGTGTCATCGACGCTTCCGGGCCGCCTTGTCTGTGCGGCTTCCACGGGTGCTGGGAGTCCCTGGCTGCGGGCCCGGCGATGGTCGCGTGGATGGAGGGCAACATGCCGAAAGACTACCCGCACCGCGACCACTTAACCGCCAAGCGGATTTGTGAACTCGCGCAAAAGGGAGATGAGTTAGCGTGCCAGGCGGCCGACCGGGAAGCTCGTTACCTGGGCCTCGGTATCGCTAATCTGGTCACGCTGTTTACGCCCGATGCCATCGTGCTTGGAGGCAGCGTGATGAAGAGCGCGGTTCTTTTTCTGGAAGAAATTCGCAGAACCGTTTGCCGCTGCTGCCGTTATGTTCCGTACGAGAAAGCGGAGCTGACGCTGGCTTCTTTAGGTGAGGATGCAAACCTGATCGGCGCTGCGCGGGTGTGGCATCACCGGTTCAATCGAAAAGGAGGACACCGTGCTTGAAGATCTCGCAATGATCGAAGGCGAATATCTTCGGGATATTCTGTATCAGCCCCAGGCTCTGGAGGACACTCTCGCAAGACTGGAAACGTCCAAGCCGCTGCAGGACATTGCCGCGCGCTTGAACCAGGGCAAGTTCCAGAGAGTGGTGCTGACCGGCATGGGCTCCTCGTTTCACGCCCTTCATCCGCTCAACCTGGAACTAATCAGTCACGGATTCACTGCCCTCATGGTGGAGACCTCCGAACTGGTGCATTACAACAATCGGTTCTTCGATCCTCAGACGTTGATTATTGCGGCGTCGCAGTCCGGGCAAAGCGCAGAGATGGTGCGGTTGGCGAAAACGAACCATAAACGCTGCACCGTGATCGCGGTGACTAATACGCCCGATAGCGCGTTAGCCAAACACGCGAATGCCGCTGTCCTCACCAGGGCCGGCAACGAGTTCTCCGTGTCCTGCAAGACCTATGTGACCGCACTCATGGCGCTGAAATGGCTGGGAGATGTTCTCTGCGAGCGCGATCTGCGGCACACGCGCCAGGAGTTGAAGCATGCCTGTCCCGCCGCCGCTGCCTACCTGGCCGATTGGAGGGACTATGTTCACACTCTGGCTCGGGTGCTCAACAACACTCGCCACCTCTTTCTGGTCGGTCGCGGAGCGTCACTGGCTACCGTCAATACCGGCGCATTGATCGTCAAGGAGTCCGACCACTTTCACGCAGAGGGCATGAGCAGCGCAGCTTTCCGGCACGGTCCCTTTGAGATGCTGGGAAGCGAAACCTTCGTACTCGTCTTCGCCGGCGACCCCAGGACACGGGATCTGAACCAGCGCTTGCTCGACGACATCCACGAGCAGAAAGGCCGCGCCGAACTCGTCGATCAAGACGCTTCCTTGCCTTGCTGCCGTATCGCGGAGCACGGTCCGAGCGTTCGCCAAATCCTGGAAATTCTGCCGGTGGAGATGATCACCCTGGCACTGGCTGTACAGGCCGGGCGCGAGCCGGGCCGCTTCGAATTGGCGAGCAAAGTTACAACAACAGAGTAAGACGGCAAAAAGGATATGTAACTATGGCACGGAATCGCTACATGGTCGCCTTGGTCTTCCTGACATTCTTCGTGATGTCACTGTTGACCAACATCCTGGGGCCGATCGTGCCCGACATCATCAGNNTCAATTCCGGCGGGCTTCTGGGTAGAGCGCTTCACCGAGAAGCCAGTGATGATCGCCGCTTTCCTCGCCGGCACCATTGGTTCCTTGAGCTTCGCTCTTTTTCCCACTTATCACGTTGCAGTCGGATCGCTGTTCATCATGGGGGCCGGGATGGCAACGCTTCAAGTTGCCATCAATCCGCTGTTACGGGTGGCGGGCGGCGAAGAGCACTTCGCATTCAACTCCGCATTCGCGCAGTTGATCTTCGGCATCGCCTCGTTTGCCAGCCCGCGAATTTACTCCTATCTCGTGGAAAACTTAGGCAAGCCTTCCGCCAAGGACAACTTACTGTTGGAGACGTTGGGCAGGATCACTCCGCCCGCGCTTCCCTGGGCCTCGATGTACTGGATCTTTGCGGTGTCCACCCTACTGATGATTGCCGTGCTCGCGTTCACTCACGTGCCTCGCGTCGAACGCACGAGCGACGAAGCCGCCGGCTCTCTACAGATGTATGGCAGCCTGCTTCGCAAGCCCATGGTGTGGGCATTCTTCCTGTGTGTTTTTGCGTACGTGGGATGCGAGCAGGGAACTGCCGATTGGATTTCGAAGTTTCTTGCCCAGTATCACGGTTACGATCCGCACACAACGGGTGCGACCGCCGTCTCCTGGTTCTGGGGAATGCTCACCGCCGGATGCTTCGTGGGCATGGGCCTGCTCAAGTTATTCGACAGCCGCAAGGTCCTGATTGGTTTCTCCATCGGCGCGTTGCTTTGCCTGACCGCGGCGTTGTTTGGTCCAGCGCGCGTGTCGCTGATCGCGTTTCCGGCCATCGGCCTGTTCGCTTCGATCATGTGGCCGGTACTGGTTTCTCTGGCATTGAATTCGGTTTCAGAACATCACGGGCCCTTCGCTGGAATTTTGAGCACGGGAATCATGGGCGGAGCGGTGGTGCCCGTGATCATCGGCCGCATCGGAGATTTCGCCGGTCTGCGCGCCGGTGTCGCTTTTCTGTACGTAACCTTCGGGTGCGTTCTTAGCGTCGGCTTCTGGGCGAGGCCGATCATCACGAACGCCACCATTTTGCATCGGGACAATCCAGCAGAAGCTCTGCCGAGCCAGACCGCGTGAGGCCAAAATGATGTCGGGAAGACTCTACGGAAGACAAGGGATGCGGCGCCAGAAGTGGACACGCGCTGTCGCAGTGCCGGTCTCGCCCGTCGTCTTCCTGTTCGCGCTCTGCGTGAGTTCCGGCGCGCAGACTTTTGTTCCCGCGCCAATTCATGGCGTGACCGTCGACGACAAGAACGACATTCGCGACGCTGCATTCCTGGCGAAGTTACTCGACTCAATGAAACATCTGTCGGTGAAACCGACGGCGAGGATTGTCTACTCACCCGGTAAGAATAACCGATACTTCCCCGCCAGTTCGTATCTGAATGCCACTCGGCAGATCAAAAGTGTGGGATACATTTTCGGCCAGCCTGTGGATTCCTTCTACATGAGATGTTTCACGCCGGCCGAGCACCTTGATCGATTCAAAGATTACGTGACCACGCTGGGCTCGCTCGTCGACATCTGGGAAGTGGGAAATGAGATCAATGGCGAGTGGCTCTTCGGCAATACGAAGCGCTGTTCGCCAAAAACGTCCGTGAAGTCCACGTCACAAGCTGACGTCGTCGCCAAAATGACCGAAACTTTCGACTACCTGAAGTCGCAAGGAAAAGTCACGGCCCTCACTCTTTATTACAACACGCCGTGTCGCCGACCGGCCGCCAACGAGATGTTCACATGGGCGGATGCTAATGTTCCCGCCCGGATGAAGACCGGCCTCGATTACCTGCTAGTCAGTTACTACGAAGTGGATTGCCACGGCCATAAGCCCGACTGGCAGCAGGTCTTCAGTCAGCTCGCAACCATGTTTCCTAACTCAAGGCTAGGCATTTCCGAGTTTGGCTGGTCGGACAAGAAAGCTTCAGATCCGGTCATTAAAGATTTGGTGCAGCGGCATTACGCCATTCATCCTAGTGTTTCGAACTGGATAGGCGGAGGCTTTTATTGGGAGTTTGCCATCGACATNNCCAGTTTCAGATTCGTTGTGGGGCACGATCAATACGGCGATGGCAAGCCAGAAGTAAGTAAGAACCATGCAGTCAATTTTCGACGAGGAGTATGCATGTTCAACCCGGTTCGTAAGCTTGGTGTTCTGATTGGAGTAACACTTCTCATAGTTAGCGCTGCAGTTACGGTTGTTTCACAGGAGCAACCGAAGAGTGTGCCCTATCTCAAACTAACCGCACCGCGCCACGTTCTTCCCGACGCGCAGAAGTGGGAAGGCAACGAGTTTCCCCACACCATGTCGGTGCTGGAGATGAATCGCGGCGGATTCCGCTACTGGGGATGGTACGGGCTGAACGAAGGTCGCGGCATCGGCCTGGCGCGCAGCAACGATCTTGTGACCTGGACTAAGTATGACCAGAATCCGCTTTGGACGAACGCTCGCTGGCCCACGGTTCTGGCCGGGGCCGACCCGAAACAGAAAGACCTGCTCTACTTCGCGATCACCCGGGACTATGACACTTCAAGCAGCCATGTCGTGCTGGCTACTTCAGTGGATGGAATCCATCTGACCGAGGTAAAGGGTCTGGTGGCGGGCGTTCCCGACCAGCGCAACCAGAATCCGAACCTTTTCCGCGATCCGCGCACTGGACGTTTCTACCTCACTTTCTATCGCGGCAATGACAAGGACCACTTCGAGATCATCAGCAAGAGCGCCGATTCCGTTCTCGACCTCGACAAGGCGCCAGAGAAAATCCTGCTTAAGTCCACAACCACGGTAGCCGCGCCCACTCTGCTTTACCTCAAGGACGCGGTCAACAATAGCGGCAAGAAGGCTGGAGTCTACTACATGGCTACCGAGGTTTATCCGCATCGTTACACCGACGATCCGGAAGGCGAGTGGCAGGTGAAGGTCTTCGCTGCCGATTCGCCAGACGGCGATTTCCAGCCCGTGGATGGAAATCCCATTATGAGCGGCCAGCGCGCTTGTCTGTTTCAGCATGTTTTTAACGATCGATTTTATGGCTACGACTGTCACTTGGAGACGCCCGATCACTGGGTGCTCGAGGAAGTCGAGGCCCCTTTGCCGTAAAAAGCAGCAAAACTACCTCATCGCCTTTGCGCGTGAGGTGGCACGGAGAAATTCAGAGTTCAGGAGAAAATGCAATGAAGGACATCGGCCTATTCCACATTCCATCAGTTGTCAGGGCCCCGTTCGGAAAGACCGCGTTACGAGTGGCGGCCGCGTTTTCGTTGTTAGTGCTTTTTCCCTGCTGGGTCGCGGTGCCCGCGAATGCTCAGCTCTATGCCGGCTCCATCACGGGCGTGGTAAGTGACCAGACCGGAGCCATGATACCAGGCGCCGAGGTTACGCTGACGGATGCGGACAAGGGTTATACCTTTCTTGCCAAGACTGACGACAAGGGGCGCTATCTCTTCCGCTCGGTCGACCCCGGTTTGTATAACCTTACTATCAAGGCGGTCGGTTTTAAGGATCAGGCAAGGAATGGAATCAAAGTCGATGTCAGTCAGAACGTCGGTGCAGACGTGGCGATGACGGTTTTGGGCACGATGGAGACCTTGACTGTTTCGACGACTGCTCCCTTGCTTGGTACCGAGGATGCGACCACGGGGCAGGTGGTGGATCGGAAGTTCATCAATGATCTCCCGCTCAACGGCCGAGGCGTTTTCGACCTGGTGTTTCTTGCTCCCGGTGTTACGGAAGTGGATGCCGCGTGCATGGGTTGCTCGGCTAACAATTTCATCTCGAATGGCACCCGGAACGCCACCGCCGACATTCTTATCGATGGCGTTACAACCACGAACTACGAGCAGAACAGCGGCATTCGCGTGGATACATACACGCCCTCGGTGGATGCAGTCGAGGAGTTCAAGGTTCAGGAAACAAACTTCAGCGCGGAATACGGCTTCAGCGGCGCGACCATCATCAACATGCTCACAAAATCGGGAGCCAATGCCTTCCACGGCAGCGGCTATGAATTCCTGCGCCACTACATGACAGATGCGAACTACTGGTTTAACAACCAGCAGGGCATCGCGCTTCCAGCATTGCGGCATAACATTTTCGGCGGGACTATTGGCGGTCCTATCTTAAAGAACAAGACATTCTTTTTCTTTGATTACGAAGGAAGGCACTATACGGATCAGGCAGGGCCCTATTTCTATGGCGTGCCGAGCGATGCGGAGCGGGCGGGCGACTTCGGCGAGGTGTGCGGCTACGCCGGAGGAACTTTCGATCAGAATGGAACATGCTCCACCCAGAACGGCCAATTGTGGGATCCATATTCTGGCTATTACGACTCGGCGGTGGCCGGTGCGAGACGCCTGGCAATCATCCCATTCAATAATCTCTCGACATATACCAGCACAGTGGATGCGAACCATCCCGGCAATGTCGTTCTTGCCAACAATTCCGACGGCGCTCCTTACCGTTTACCGGTCGGCGTAGGGAACTTGATCGATCCAGTAGCACAAAAATTGATGCAGTACTATCCTGAACCCAACATCAGTGTAGGGAGTGCAAACTACAATCCATACATCAATCGCGTAGATTCGGGAGCTGCGAAATACACCGCTAACCAGTGGGACCTAAAGATTGACCACCGCTTCAGCCAGAAGAACATGCTGAGCGGCAAGTATTCGCACCAAGCTGGCGTTGACCATCCATTCAACGTTTTTGGCAACGCTGCCGACCCCGTCAGCATCGGCAGTGATTACGACAGCGCTCACGTGTTCGAGGTCAATGATTCCCACACCTTCAACCCAACTACGTTACTGACTGTCTCCTACGGAGTTGCCCGAGGGACGTATTTCTATGCCGGCGCTGCCAGCATGTATCCGAATGTGTCTCCCGTGGATGCGCTGGGTGAACCACAGTACATGAAAGATTCTGGCTACAACTGGTTTCCAGCGGTAGGTGTGGGCGGCGGCTATTCCTCCGCCAGTTATTACAGCATCGGCGGTAACCCTTGGAGCTATGGCAAGTTAGGACAGGAAACACACCATTTGATTGGAACCCTGAGTTGGGTCCGAAAGACGCACGAATTCAAGTTCGGTGTCGACGGGCGTATGCACCGGCTGAACTATACGCAACCTAACTATGCTCCCGGCGGCGTTTACAACTTCGACCAGACCGGAACCGCAAACTACGATCCCAACTGTATTCCATCGGACACGCAGCAGTGTCTGCCGCTTGGCGGCGACGGTATGGCTAGCATGCTCATCGGAGCGCAACCCAACGACTGTTGTGGAGAATACGAGATCCCCAACACCGTGGCCAGCCAGAACTTCGAGTTCGGCGGCTTCGTGCAGGATAACTGGAAGAAGACAGACAGGCTTACCCTCAACATTGGCCTGCGCTATGAATTGGTGTTGCCGCGGACGGAGCGGAATAACGAGCTAAACTGGCTTGACCCCAATGCGCAGTCACCGGTTACGCTTGATGGCAAGAACCTTCTCGGGGCGGAGATATTCGCCAGTTCACACGACCGGAATTCGTACGCGCCCGATTACAAAAACATCCAGCCACGCTTCGGCTTTGCCTATCGCACGATCCACAATACGGTCGTCCGCGGGGGCTATGGAATCTATTTTTCCTCCTGGAGAGGAGCGGTGGCTGGTACTTCAGGAGTCGGACAGCAAGGCTTCGATCAGCAGACATACCTCGTTTCCTCATTCTATGGTGATGGAGTAACGCCTGCTGCAAGGATGAGCAATCCCTATCCTAATGGGCCGACTAAACCGCCCGGCAGCAGCCTGGGCCCGTTGAACGACGTCGGCTATGGAGGGTATGGCCCGATTAAAGACATCAGCAACAAGGTGCCCTACGAGCAGAGTTGGAGTCTGGGGTTGCAGCACGAGACCAAGTGGAATGTAGTTCTCGATGCCAACTACATTGGAAAAAAGGGAACTCACCTCTATTTCGCCAATGCTGGCAACTACAGTCATTTGGGTTCTTGGGTAGAAAGCACACCCGTTGATGACGCGAGGAATACGAGCAGCGATCCTTGCCAGATCATGACGATCAACTGCCTGAATACATTCTTTCCCAGTCCATTTGCCGACCCCACACGTTCCAACGCGTCGCAGATTCTCGACCCCAGCAATCCTCTTTTCTGGGATATGACCACTGCGCAGGCAATGATGGCGCACCCGCAGTTCTACGGATTCGCGGGCGACGAGCCGCCAATCGCAAACTCAATTTATCATGCACTGCAAGTCCGTGCGGAGAAGCGCTTCACGAACGGTTTGCAGTTCCTTGCCACTTATACCTTCTCCAAATCGGTCGACGACGCTTCCCTGACCAGCACTAACAGCGGGTATCTGGGAAGTTTCGCCAGCTTGCAGAATCCCAACAATCCCGGTGGCGAACGCAGCCTTTCGTCGTTCGATATTCCGCATGTCTTACAGTTCAGTTACACCTACGAGTTTCCCATCGGGCGGGGAAAGTGGATTGGCGGCAGCATGAACCCAATACTCAACGGCATCGTGGGCGGATGGCGCACCAATGGCATCTGGCGCTTCAACAGCGGACGCCCCATCGACCCGATGCTTTATCAGGGGCAGAGCCTTCCTACCTACGGACCACAACGTCCCAATCTGATCGGCACGCCGCATCGGGCCGGCGGCAAGGACTCGAACTGGATCCAGCAGTACTTCACTACATCGGATGGCAGCGACTTCCTGGCGCAGCCGGCTCAGTATACGATTGGCACAGCGCCTCGTACCCTGGGCAAAGTGCGCAACCCTGGTGCCGAGAATGCCGATCTTTCAGTATTTAAGGAGTTCGGCCTAAACTCGTTGCATGAGGGCATGCGGCTTGAGGCTCGTCTCGAGAGTTTCAATGCCTTCAATCATCCACAGTTCTGCGGCCCCGACACCACGTTTGGCGACCCAAGCTTCGGACAGATTTACTACACCTGCAACTCACCGCGCCAGTTGCAACTGGCACTGAAGCTATACTTTTAACCGGTGCTCGGCCAGGGGCAGAAGTGCGCGGTGTGGCCATAAAAAAATCGCGAAGAGACTGCTGCCTCGTTACTTTTGGAATTGTCTTTGACAGGCGCCAGCAGTGGGCACTCTGCTCCAGTGTCCACTCTGCGTGCTTGATTTTCAGTAGGCCGAGCAGTTTGGCGTGACCTTGCAGGTTGAAGCACGAGGTTGGAAATTGTAGGTACCAGCGTCCCACCCCAGACCTTCGTTGATTCTATGCCGTGACGGGAACCTACTTGCCAGCGGCACCGGCTGCGGATGACGACGCGGCCTTCAACTGGATCATTCCGATTCCCAAGCCCCCTATGGCGCCAGCGAGTACCCCCAGCAGCACCAGGACGGGTATGCTCTCAAGAAGTGAACTCCTCTTTTTTTTTGCCATTCTATATTCTCCGCTCGATATTCGTTGCTTGAATGATATTAGCATTTGCGCTTCCATTCGCAGCTCCGCTGAGGGCCGTAACCGGCTGCGGCAGCGAGAGATGAGGGCGAAGGGCCCAGTGGCGAAGATGATTGTGAAGAGTTTTTCACCTATAGGGAAGAGCTTATAGGGAAGAGTCCGCAGACATAGAGTCGGGGAGCCTCCGGCAATATCTTGCGTTGCCGCAGCGAAGTCGAGCGGAAACAGGCTGGCGGTTATCAACTGTGCGGCTGTTTTTTTTAAGGCTGACGTGGCATCTTTAGATTTCCTCTCGGAGGTGCCATGAGACTCTGCCGCTTCGCCGTTTGGGTGATGTTCTTATCGAGCCTGTGGGCACAGGAAACTCCTGGCGACGCCGTCCAACCAAAAGTCCAGGACGCCGCAGTCTCGTCCGGCAGCCAGCGGCCACGCATCGGCCTCGTACTCGAAGGCGGAGGCGCACTCGGGTTGGCGCACGTCGGGGTGATCCGGTGGCTGGAGGAGAATCACATCCCGGTGGACGTGATTGCCGGCACCAGCATGGGCGCCCTAGTCGGGGGAATCTACGCCACCGGGGAATCGCCTAGCCAGATCGACACTTTGGTCCGCAGCATTAAGTGGAACGAAGTTCTTCGAGGAGTCACGTCCTATCGAGATTTGTCATTCCGTCGCAAAGAAGACCGGCGAAGCTATCTGAATGCCTTCGAATTCGGGTTGAAGCACGGCACCCAGTTTCCCAGCGGCTTTAATTCCGGACAGCAGGTGGGATTGATTCTGGACCGGGTTGGGTTGCCGTATTCGCAGATGAATAGCTTTGACCAATTGCCGATCCCGTTTCGTTGCGTGGCGACCGATCTGGTGTCGAAAGAGCCTTATGTGTTCGACCATGGGTCGCTGGCCAGAGCGATGCGGGCCTCGATGTCATTGCCCGCATTTTTTACTCCCGTGCGCGACGGCACGCATGTCCTGGTAGACGGCGGCCTGCTGGATAATTTGCCCGTGGACGTAGCCCGGAAGATGGGCGCCGATATTGTGATCGCAGTGCATTTGACGACGCCGCCCATGGATCCGAAGACCGTCCTCTCGTCGGTGGGCGTGTTGCAGCGCTCGGCAAGCGTGACCATCGCCATCAACGAACTGCGCAGCATGGAGCAGGCCGACATCCTGCTGACGGCGGATGTGGCGCGATTCGATTCTACCGACTACACCCTCTTCGACAAGATCGAAGCCGAAGGTTACAAAGCTGCGCAGGCAAAAAGCGCGCTGCTGGCCCGTCTGCAGGTCGGCGAGGAAGAATGGCAGCGCATCGTGGCCGCGCGGACGAGCAAGCGCAGACCCGTGCCGGTGCCCGAGTTTGTGGAAGTCACCGGCGTCCAAGGCGACGTCCTCAAGGGGCTCGAGCACAGACTGTCCGGCCTCGCGGGCAAACCGATCAATCCCCAGGAACTGGACCAGAAAATGATGGACGTCACCGGTCTGGGGCGCTTCGCCCGAGCCTTGTACCGTGACGTGGAGCGGGACGGGCAACATGGACTGCATGTCGAAGCCCAGGAAAAGGACTATGCGCCGCCGACAGTGCATCCCGCATTTATCATTGATGGGTCGGACTACAAGAATGTGCTCTTCGAGGTGGGAGCGCGCATCACGTTCCTTGATGTCGGTGGTTTCGGGTCGGAGTGGCGCAACGATTTTATAGCGGGCTCCGAGTACGGACTGAAAACAGAATACTTTCATCCCTTCACTTCCAATACCGGCTGGTTCGTTGCCGTGCATGGGACGGCCGACAGCAGCCCGTTTTTCGTCTACCAGCGCGACAAGCTTCTGGGCGACTACCGCAATCGCCTGATGGGTGCGGGCTTGGATCTGGGCTACACCTTCGGTCGGGGCGCGGAACTGCGCGTGGGATATGAGGCGGGATATCACAAGATCAACGAGGATATAGGGACTCCAGTGGCGCCCGAGGTCCACGGACGGTTCGGAGTAACGTCGATGCGCTACCGACTCGAACGCTTCGACGATCCTGTGATTCCACGCCGGGGAGCGCGCCTGGAGTCGACCTTTAAGTTTTATGACACGGCTCCGGGAACGCGGGACGTGGTGCCGACCGAGGAACTGAAGCTGGGGCTGGCGGAGCGGACGAGCGAAAAGTCTTCGGTGCTGCTCTTTGCGTCGGGAGGCACGACGTTCTCGACCCGCGACACTGGATTCCCGCCCTTTAGTCTCGGTGGTCCGCTGCGCTTGTCCGCTTACGGGACCAATGAGTTGTTGACGAACCAGTATTTTCTGCTGCAACCCGCGTTCCTCTACAGATTGCGCGAACTCTCGCCGCTCTTGAAGCAGAATGTCTATCTGCTTACGATGTATGAGGCGGGAAAGGCCTACGATCAAACGGCGAGCACCCCGAAGGTAGCGCAGGACGGAACCGTCGGAGTTCTGTTTCAGACGCTGTTCGGGCCCATGTTCTTTGGTGGGAGCCTCGGAGATAACCAGCACCGCAAGTTCTTCTTCGAGGTGGGCCGATTCTTTTGAGACCAGCTGAGAATACCTTGCCTCGACGAAAGCCCGACTCCGGTATCAGCCCGTTGTGCAAGTGCGATTTGTATTAGAGTATGCGATTTGTATCAGGGTTTGCCTTCAGGCATGTCGTACGTGCCCTGTTGTGGAAGCGCCTTCGGGCGCTGGCTGCGGGCGTTGGGTTCCACCCCAGGCTGCTATGATAAAAAATCATTCGAGGTGCATCGATGACAGAACCGAGTTACGAGGAATTGAAAGCTCGCCTGGCCGACTTGGAAAAACAGGTGGAAACGAAAAAGAGAAGCGGCGCCATGGAGTTCCGCGTCAGTGAGAAGGGCGGCGTCAGCGTCTACGGACTGGGCCGTTTCCCGGTCACCCTCTACTACGAACAGTGGACAAGACTGCTCGACACTGCTCCCGATCTTAAGGCGTTTATTGAAGAAAATAAGAGCAAGCTGAAGATGAAACAGGGCTAGAGCTCTGTGGGGGCCGGTCTGGGTCCGCCCGAGAGGGAACTGGTGCGCCCGGAGAGAATCGAACTTGAGCCGTTTTGCGGGCGTGAGCGAAGCGGGAGCCCGCAGGCGAAATCCCGAGCGGAGCGCGGGATCTCAGGAACGCGCGAATGTGAAGGGGGACGTGGTGCGCCCGGAGAGAATCGAACTCCCAACCTCATGGTTCGTAGCCATGCACTCTATCCAATTGAGCTACGGGCGCATCCTGATGAAATTGCGTCCTTGAATTATAACGGAAACAGAATCGTTTCGCCCAATCCGGTTTGCCGCATGCGCTCGTCGAGAAACCCTGAACCGTGCTCGATTACGCTTCCGCACTCCCGCCAAACCCCGTGCTGGCTGTGGAAACCGGCGGCCTTGCCGGAACACTTGGTTTGTAAATTAGAGTAAAAGTTTCCGCCTCAGCGCAAAACCTACCCGCCTCCGCGTTCTACATATGCATGTTGGCAATGCCTTAGCGATGGCACCCGACATGCTTCTCCTTGGGCCAGACGAAGTGGCGCGCAACGGGGCATTTGGGAAATCACTTCGGCCAGAGGTCTTTCCGAATGCCCCTTTGCATTCTCCGTTTGTCGAGCAACGGGCACTCCGCTCAATTTCCTGGCCTTCCCCCGAAGCATCCTCCCTGGAAGTGAGGATGAGCAGGGAAACGAGGCGGAGTGCCGTTTGCCGCCGGAAGCCCTCAGGCGAGAACCAGCTGTTCCTGTACGTCGATGCCAGCCTGGCGCAGCAGCTTGGCGACCGCATCACCCTTCAATCGCGAGGCGTCGAACCGCACCCGCACCGTCCGCTCTTTCTCGTTGAACTGGATGCGCTGAATCCCATAGACCTCACGGACACTGTCAACGGCCCGCAACTCAGCTTCTCCGGGCGGAGTCTGGTAGCGGTAGGCGACTTCGAGATACGTCATTTCATTCTCCCAAAGAAAAGGTTCGAGGATTACTCTTTGAGTATCTAATAAGGGCCGGATTCCGCCAAGCGCGATCTGGCAACCAGTTCGTGGAGGGACGGGCGTCTCACCCGTCCAAGCCGAGCGAAGCTCGGC
>PMMJ01000142.1 GCA_003162255.1 Acidobacteriaceae bacterium
TCGAACACGGCTTCGCGCTCATCGGGAGCCAATTCTTCCACGATGTCGGCAATGTCGGCGGGATGGAGTTTGCCCAGCCGCTCATGCGAAATCTTCAGCCGGACGCGCCGGGCAGGATCGGTCTCGATGAGATCCACGAAGTCCCAAGGAATATCGCGGGGAGGGATGCGCAAGAGCAGGACGCGCAGGACAGCCGCTGGAACCATCCCCTTGAGGAGGCGGCGAATGGCGCCGCGCGCGCCAACGTCCACGCCGCCCACTCGCAAAACCGAGCGATTCTGGGCGCTGTCGTGGTGAAAGTCGACGTCATTCACGCGCACAACCTTGCGGCCATGCACGTCGATCACCTGCTGATCGAGCAGATCGCGGCTAAGCAGCAACAGTCCTTCGGAGCCGTCGGCGGCGATCCACTCCGCGGCCGCAGTGGAGGCCCTTATGCCGCCATTGATCGCGGAAACGGCGGTCAAGGGCAATAGGCGGTTTCCCGCCGGCGTTTTGACGATCAGCAAAGCAACGCGGGAGCGATCTTCCTGCGGGGCAAGGGCCACCTCGCGCACACGGCCACTGGCGGCGCCGGAGGCGTCATAGACGGTCGAGCCCAACAGTTCGCTCAACGAGACGGTAGCCATCACCAAGAGAATACTCAAGAGCGCGGGCGGATGCCAGATGAATGAGCAATTCTTCTAACCGTCGTCACCAAAGGGCACTGTCCATTGTGCAGCGAGGTTATCTACACTTTTGTACTATGGTGCAGCAAACTCCAGCTTGGCAAAACGATGGGCGCATCTTTCACAAATTGTCAGGTCCGATCGGTGGACGGCACCGCTTGCATTAAAGCGGTCGCAGGGGTGGTCCATCTGCGTGCGCTGGTGACCAGTGCCAAGAACGGCTGGACTACCGTCTACGATGAGAAGTCAGAATCGCAGGATATGGACGAACTGCGACGGGTCGCCAAGGGACTGTCCACGAAGCTTGCTACCGATGTTTTCGCGTTCATGCTGCACGACAGTGACGTCTTTATCTACATGCTCTACCAGAAAGGCAAGTTGGTCGATCAGTTCAATTCGCAGCCCGACTACTTCGGTCCGGTGCCCGCAACTGAGCGTAAAAGGTGGACGGGAGACTTCAAGAAACTATTACGGCTCGCACCAAAGGGTATTTCACTCCCCAAGATCCAGAAGGCTCTGGGAAAGAATTCCCTATTTCACGACGACCTGGTTACGACGTTTGCACCCGTCATGGGAATGGACGCCGAGCGCGCGGGTACGGGATTCAAATACGTTCAAGAATCAAGCCACAGCTTTCAGGTTGTCCATGGACGCGGACACTCGCCAAACGATGCCGCGTTGACGGATGCCGTGCAGCGGGGCGATCTCGCCGCCGTGCGGGAGCTTCTAAAAAAAGGCGCATCCCCGAACGCGAGCGATCGCTTTGGCAAGTCACTGCTGGTAAGCGCGCTTATGTCCCGCAAAGAGGAGATCGCTTCTGCGTTGCTTGATGCTGGTGCCGACCCTTTTTTGCCCACGGATGGGGATGCGATCTGGGCGGCTGCGGCACACGGGCATCGCGATATTTTGGCCCGATTATTACGGGAGCCTTCCGAGAAACTTAAGGCTAGCGCTTCTGTTGCGCTGCCTAGCGCAGTCCTCGCGGGGCGACCGGAAATCGCGAAAGACCTGCTCGATGCGGGAGCCAACCCGAATGCGGCGAGTGAATCGGGACAGACACCTTTGATGACCGCGTGCTTTCGCGGACCGGAGGTGATGATCGAAATATTGTCCCAGCGAAAGGACCGGACCTTCCCCGGGCATGAGAAGAACGATTGGAAGGGAATGGCCAAAACGTTGATAGCGGCGGGAGCGAATGTCAACGCACAGGACAAGAACGGCATTACTGCTCTCATGCTAGCGAAGGCGACCGGCCAGCAGGAAACTGTTGCAATGCTGCTAGAGGCCGGAGCTGATCCAAATCTGGAACCGACCGGGGAAACATTCGCGAAACTTGCGAAAATATTGGGCGCTCAAAGTGTTGGAGACCAGTCCCCTCACTCGACCGGCGCGATCAGTTCAGATCAAGCTNNAGCGAAACCGACCACTTCGTCCCTTGGCGACGTGCATTTGAATCCCAAAGTGCGTGAAGCGCTTTTGCAGCATTTGCGGAAGAACCGCTCGGACAAGAAGAAACGATAACGTTGTACGCTCATCGCGAGCATTAACAGCTCCACTCCGGACACGGCGCGAAAATGAACCATACTGCGACAGGCCCTTACTGGTTGACACACAACCATCGGCTGACTACACTCTGCCTTCCTCACTTTAGACCTGCGTCGGCCGTTTGAATGTGCAGATTTTAGCTAGAAGGTTATGACTAAGCGTCCTCGTATTGCGGTTGTGGGTAGTGCCAATGTTGATTTGACCACGTTCTCAGACCAGTTTCCCAAGCCAGGGGAAACCATCTTCGCCGAGAAGTTTCATTTGGGATTCGGGGGGAAGGGCGCTAACCAGGCGGTTGCCGCTCGACTCTGCGGAGCCGATGTGTTCATGGTGGCACGAGTCGGCGACGATCTGTTCGGCCCGTCCACCATCAAGAACTTTGAAAAACTGGGCATCGATGCCACCCATGTACGGCAGGTGAGCGGCGTGTCCAGCGGAGTGGCGCCGATCTTCGTAGATTCTTCGGGGCAGAATCGGATCTTCGTCGTCAAGGGCGCTAATGACGCATTGAAACCTGCCGACGTAGATGCCGCGGCGGATATGCTGAAGAGCGCCGACTGCATCGTGCTGCAATGCGAGATCCCACTGGAGACGGTGTACTACACGATTAAGTTTGCGCGGAAAAACGGCATACGCTGCATCTTGAATCCGGCTCCGGCGCAACCCATCGATATCAAGGCGGTTGCGGACCTCGATTACTTTGTCCCCAACGAGAGTGAGGCCGAGGCGATTTCCGGCACGCCGGTGCGCAATCTCGACGATGCCAGGCGCTGTGCCGCCAAGCTGCTGGCCAGCGGTATTCGGCGCGTGATTATCACTCTCGGCTCCAATGGTTCGCTGCTAGCCGGAAGTGAGGGCATGGATCACGTGCCCGCGTTCAAGGTAAAGAGCGTGGATAGCACCGGAGCCGGTGACGCTTTCATTGGCAGCTTCGCTACTTTCCTCGGAGAGGGGCTGCCGGAGCGGGAAGCGGTGAAGCGCGCTAACCTCTACGCTGGACTTTCGACTACGGGAGTGGGGACACAGAAATCGTTCTATGACCGGGCGCGCTTTGATGCGGAATGGGCTGCAAGAGGCAAGGGGTAGGCCGAGCTGCGCTCGGCTTGGACGGGAGAGGCGCCCGTCCCCACAGTTATCTTTCCATCAATAGAACTTTTTCGGCTTCATCGATCTCGGTTAATTTGACCTCAATCACTTCATTATCGGTGGTCTGCACGGTGCGACCGATGAAGGTGGCCTCGACGGGTAATTCGCGATGGCCACGATCGATCAGCACCAGCAACTGCACCAGGCTGGGACGGCCATGCGAAAAAAGGGCGTCCAGGGCGGCGCGCGTGGTGCGCCCCGTATAGAGCACGTCGTCAACCAGCACGATCTTCTTGCCTTCGATGGAAAAGCCGATTTCCCCTTCCTGCACCACGGGCTTGGGACCGAGCGTGGAAAGGTCGTCACGATAGAACGTGATATCGAGCGTGCCCACGGGAACTTTTTTCTTTTCGACCTGCTGAATCATTTTGCCCAGGCGCTCGGCGATGGGAACTCCGCGGCGGCGGATTCCGACTAGTCCCAAGCCCTCGACGCCACTGTTCTTTTCCAGGATTTCGTGAGCCAGACGCACCAGCGTGCGTTCAATCTCCGACGCTGACATCAACTGCGCTTTTTGCCGGAGCGCCGTTTTGTGGACTGCATTCCTCTTGATCGTCATGCACGCGCACCTCGTCAAAACCAGTCTTGAATTCGGAAGATAATCTTACGGATTGGATCGATCCCGGTTCTTGAATGTATTGGAGTCTTCTCTTGAACGTCAAGCATACCTGAGACTGGCTCTCCAGGGCAGCAAGTCGCGGCAGCGTCCGCAATGCTTGGAACGTTGCACTCCCTCGCTGCACTTTCGAGTCCTATCAGGCGATTGCCGGCGGCCGGTTCGGGTACAATAATCGCACTCGCTGCATCGTCTCGAGATCCGGCGATAGCCGTCTCGAAATCCTTCTGTAAGTCCCGAGGTGCGTTATGAGACGAGCTCTGCCCGCGCGAATCGTTCTGCTTTCTTCCGCCATTCTGCTGCTCTCCCTGCTCGCGGTGCTGATTACCCGTCGTGACATGCTGGTGGGAGCTGCGCCACCGTTCAAGGGTGTGCTTACATATCACAACGACAACCAGCGAACAGGACGGTATCCGAGCGAGACCTCACTCACACTCAAGAACGTGAACTCCAGTACTTTTGGGAAGCTATTCGTGATCCCCACGGACGGGCGGGTGGATGCGCAGCCTTTGTATGCCCCCACTGTCAGTATTCCGGGAAATGGCACGCACAACGTGCTGTTTGTGGCGAGTGAGCATGGCACGGTGTACGGCTTTGACGCGGACAACGGATCGACCCTGTGGCAAGTAACTACGCTCGCGTCGGGCGAGACTCCGTCGGATAACCGTGGGTGCAGTCAGGTTACTCCGGAGATTGGGGTTACTTCCACTCCGGTCATCGATCTTACTTCGGGGCCGCATGGGACGATCTATGTCGTCGCCATGAGTAAGGACCCAAGTTCCAACTATCATCAGCGGCTGCACCCATTGGACATTACCAGCGGAGCGGAAGAGTTCGGCGGCCCGGTGGAGATTGCCGCCAAGTACCCGGGAACGGGCGATAACAGCCAGGGTGGGTACGTGATTTTCGATCCCAAGCAGTACAAGGAGCGAGCTGGGCTGTTACTGCTGGATCACATCGTGTATACGTCGTGGGCTTCGCATTGCGACGACCGGCCCTATACGGGATGGATCATCAGTTACAACGAGACGACATTGGCGCAACAGTCGGTGCTCAACGTGACGCCGAATGGGCATGAAGGTGCGATTTGGGCGGCGGGAGCGGGACTGGCGGCGGACACAATCGGAAACATTTACTTTCTCGACGCGAATGGAACGTTCGACACCGCGCTGAATGCCAAAGGGTTTCCGGAAAATGGCGACTACGGGAACGCGATCATGAAGCTCTCGACTAAGAAAGGGCAACTGGCCGTGTCCGACTACTTCAACATGTACAACACGGTGAGCGAGTCGGATGTGGATGAGGATCTGGGGTCGGGCGGCGCCATGGTGGTGCCTAATTTCGTAGATTCCAAGGGAGTGCTGCATAAACTGGTTGTGGGCGCCGGAAAGGATGCGAATATCTATGTGGCGAATCGGACTAACATGGGGAAGTTTAATCCGAACAACAATAGTCAGATCTATCAGGAAGTAACCGGTGCGCTGGCGGGGTCGGTGTTTTCGGCGCCGGCATTCGAGGACNNCGACACGATCAAGGCGTTCTCGTTTAACACCAGCGGCCTGCTGAATTCCACGCCGGCGTCGGCGACCAGCACAAAGTTCAGTTTTCCGGGGGCTACTCCGAGCATCTCGGGGGCGGCGACGGGCGATTTGATTTTGTGGGCGACGGAAAATACCTCGCCCGCGGTGCTGCACGCCTATGAGGCGAAAAACCTTAGTGTGGAGTTATATAACTCGAACCAGGCGGCGGGCGGGCGCGACCACTTTGGAAACGGGAACAAGTTCATCACGCCAACGATTGCGAACGGTAAGGTGTACGTTGGGACGGCGAGTGGGGTGGGGGTGCTCGGGCTGCTGCCGTAGGAAAGCGAGCGTTGCATGACGCGGACGGCATGATGGACATTGGGTGCAAATGCATCCGGTGTGTCGTAAAATCCGGTTGTGCCGTGACAATTGAAAGTTACGCGAGGTCGAGATGAAACTGCTTCTGGCGCTGGCTTGCTCGTTCTTTGCTCTATCATCCCCTGCCTACTCCGCGGCAGCTCCGCAGACGTTTCCGACCTCGGCGGGAGAGGTCAAGATCACTCCGCTGTATCACGCCAGCACCCTGATCGAGGCGGGAGGGAAAGTCATCTACCTCGATCCGGCCAAACCTGCAAAGGTAGCCGGACAGCCAAAAGCCGACCTCATTCTGATTACCGATATTCAC
>PMMJ01000053.1 GCA_003162255.1 Acidobacteriaceae bacterium
AGAAGCAGCATGCCAGGGAATCATGGCGGGGATTAACGCCGCGCTAAAAGTGAAGAAAGAGTCTCCGCTGGTGCTCGATCGCACCGAAGCCTACACCGCGATTCTGATCGACGACCTGATTTCGAAAGGGACCAACGAGCCTTACCGGATGTTTACTTCGCGGGCAGAGTTTCGTTTGCATCTGCGGATCGACAATGCCGACCGCAGGCTGACTCCGCATGGCCGCCGCGTGGGCCTGATCTCGAATGAAGCGTGGAAGGACTTCGAGGCGAAACAGCAAAGGCTGGAGGAAGTGAAGCACCTGCTGGAGACGACGAAGTTAACGGCAGCGATGGCGGAACAAATCAAACAGCAATTGCCAGTGGAGGGACAGGCGTCCTCGCCCGTCCAAGTCGAGCGTAGCTCGACCGCTTTCACCGGCAGCGGAACCGATCTGTCCTCCGCAATTGGCCAGCCGCTAGCGCAACTGCTGAAGCGCCCCGAGATCACCGTAGAACAACTCACACCAGTTCTAAAGAACCTCGCGCCCCGGTTTTTCGAAAGAGATTCCTCTGCGAACTCGGCGTCCTCCGCGGTTAATGTTTCTAGCGTTGATTCCGGCACAGTCCGTCTTTCGTCGGAAATCCGCAACGAGCTCAAATCCGTCGAAACCGAAATTAAGTATGCCGGATATCTCGACCAGCAGCAGCGCGCCATCGATCGCCTGAAGAAGGCCGAGCAGCGCCGCATTCCCGATTGGTTCGATTACCACGCCGTCAGCGGATTGTCGCGCGAAATGCAGGAGAAGCTGGGAAAAGTCGTCCCCCAGACGCTAGGCCAAGCCTCGCGCATTCCCGGTGTAACCCCAGCAGCCGTTTCGCTGATCAATGTCTACATCGAAATCCAGGCGCGACGCCGCGAGCAAGCCGCGGCGCTGTAGCCGTCCGCTCGCGTGACAACGGACAGGCGAAGCAGACGCGACCGATACCTTTCATGAATCGCCATCCTTCCTATTAGTCCTATCAGTTGTCATCCTGACTGATTAGTTGTCATTTTGACTTATTAGTTGTCATCCTGAGCGAAGCGAAGGACCTATGTATTGGGGCTGATGCAAACGCATAAGGTCCTTCCCATTCGGCGCCGCTCAGTGTCAGGATGACACCCGCCCGGCGAAATGACAAACCTCCTAAACTTATTTCAGTCTAGTGGCCGTGACCTCAAGCTGATACTGACGCTTGGAGTCGGGGTCGTCCGCGCTGCCGATCACGATCGGCTTGCCCACACTGGCTACTGTGCTGCCACTAATCCTCACCTGGCGAAGGAGAGGAATGCTGCTGGTTTTCGCCCGTTCGGGATCTGCGAAGCGACTGGTATCGCAATTTATATCCAGCAGCAGCCCGTTTTCCCGTTCTTCTACCTTTCCCCGGATGGACGTTCCAACGTCGACATACTGAAAGACGTCTTTCCCCGCCCCCGCTTCCACTGGAACCCGTGTGCCAATTTTGATTTCACTATAGTCATTGGCCTTCAGATACATGGAGTACTGGCGGGAGTTGATCTTCTTGCCATCTTCCATCTCGTTCACGGAGAAATCGAGGCGGTAAGCATTGACCGGCTTTTGCACCTGTTCTGCCGGCTTCTTTGCTGCCTCCTGCTCCTGCGCGCCGCTGAACGGAACGCACCAGCAGAAAACTGCGATCAACAAGAATTTGCCAAGCCTTGCACCTATCTGTCGGTTCATTTTTGTTCTCCTTATGGATTCTGTTCCTGTGAACTCTGTGGAACTTCTCTGTCTAAAGGTGCCTCCCGCTGCATCTCTTCCTCTTCCTCTGCCAACAGTTTGGTCTGCGCCCTGGCGATCATCGCGGCCTCGCGCGGAAATTGCTCAACGAATCGAGCCAGCATGATTTCCTGTTCGCTCAAAGGACGCGGCGAAGGGAACTGCTCCTGCCGGGGCGGTTGCGCAGGGCCTCGTCTGCCCGACGGGCGAGAGCCCCCCCTGCCCTTGCCGAAGGGACGCTCGCCCTTCCACATGTGCGGACTGGCCTTCGCCATGACTTCTTGCGAGGCCTTCCCTGAGACTCTCTCCGGGACTTGGCGAGGCGCGGAAACCACGGGTGCGTGGTTCTTGGCGGCCGACAAATCCGCACGATGGTTGCGCGCGAGAAACGCGGCCGCGACGCTCAACAGCAGCACGGCGCAAGCGATGGACGGCCACCAACTCCAGTTTCGCGTTCTCACCTGTCTGCCCTCGGCCTGAGCCTCAGCTTGAATTCTGGCCAGAACCCGGTCTTCTAACCCGGCCCGCGGCTCGGCTGCGCCATACTGCTTGAGCGCGTTGTCCAGCAGATCGGCGATGTGCAAATCGTCGATGAGTCGTTCCCGCTTTTCAGATTCCATATCTTCCTTCCAGAACTTTCGCGAGCCTTTCGCGCAGGATCTGCCGGGCCCGAAACAACCGCGACCGCGCCGCCGCTTCGTTGATGCCCAGCACTTCCGCGACCTCGCCAGGCGACATTTCTTCGAGCACGGAAAGGGTCAGCGGATCGCGCAGTTTGGCCGGCAAAGCCGCGATCAACTTTTCCACATGCCCACTCATCTCCGTCCCGATCAGTGCCTCGTCGGCAGGTCGCGCCTTGGAACGAACTTCCGGCGCCATGCCGTCCAAATCCTGAAAGCTGACCTTGTCCGCTTTGCGTTTCCTTTCCAGGGCGGCTCGAAACGCGATACGGGCCAGCCAAGTGCGAGGATTGCGTACTCCCGCCAGCTTTCTGCGATAACGCAGCACGCGCACGAATGTTTCTTGCGTGACATCCTCCGCGTCATGGTGATTCCGCAGAATCGAATACGCGATCCGATACACAAGTCTGGCGTGCTCCCGGACAGCGCATTCGAGGTCGCTGTCGTTCTCGGCTACGCTTGTCGCTAAGTCTGCCGGCACGTCTCTCGCTTCTCCGATCGCCTGTCCGGTTGCCACTCGCCGCCCCTCACACCTCAAGATCGAACGGTTCGCCGATTTGTTCGGAAATCTTTTTGGGAACGGTCAGGAAGGGTATGCCATGCGCGTCGGCCGGGAACGCGAACGAGGAGGGAACTCTCATTCTGTCAATCCCATATACTGTCAATCCTATCGGGAGCAAGCCCTGCCAAAAAGCGATCAGCCTTATTTTTCAGCTCGATACAAAAGAAATGGAAAGCTGAGACCGGAAATTTCGCGGGCGGTGTCAGGGACCGGGCGCTTTTCCCGAATCAAGGCTGGTTACCTCCGTAAGCACAGAATCCTCTAGCCATTTACCTTCGGATATG
>PMMJ01000511.1 GCA_003162255.1 Acidobacteriaceae bacterium
AACCGTTCCCGCGCGGAGATCAATCAGGCGATCCACACTGAATTGCAGGCGAAGGGCGTGGTCGGAAGAGAAGAGCATCGCACCCAGGTACTTGTGCCGCGTCAGGATCTCACCGGAGCGGATCGCACTTGGGCCGAACGCTACAACGTGGGCGATGTGCTGCGCTACAGCCGCAACTCACACGAGACCGGCATCGGGAAAGGCGAGTACGCGCGAGTAAAGAGCGTCGATGCTCCCAGCAACCGGCTTATCGTCGAGCTGAAGGACGGCACGGACAGGAGCTACAATCCACGGCGGCAGCAGGGTGTCTCTGTCTATCGGGAAGAGGAGCGGGCGTTCTCCACCGGAGACCGGGTGCAGCTCACCGCGCCGTCGCGCGAGCTGAAGGCGGCGAACCGTGAGCTGGGAACGGTGGAGGGGATCGGCCAGGACGGGCGGCTGAGTCTGAGGATGGACGGAGGCCGCGCGGTGCAGCTCGATCCGCGTCTGCATCCGCACCTCGATCATGGCTATGCGGTCACGAGTCATTCCAGCCAGGGGCAGACTGCGGACCGTGTGTTGATCCACGTCGATACCGAGCTGGGCGCGAAAGACCTGCTCAACAGCCGCATGGCTTATGTTGCCGTCTCGCGTGGCGCTTACGATGCACAGCTCTTCACCAACAACCGCGACAAGCTGGGCGCGGCGCTCGGCCATGATGTTTCCCACCGCAGCGCCCATGCGCCTGAGGTGAAGCAGGACCAGGCAATTGCGCCACAGCGGGAGATCGGGCCACGGCAGGAGCACGGCCCGAGCTTGGGAATTAGTATGTAGCGCGCTTCTTAACGGAGGTCTTCGGTTGGATGTGCTTACTACCCCGAGAATGGCTCCATACCGATGCGATTTCGTATCGTCAGACGAGAATGCAAAATGGAACGTCAGGAAGCCGGTTTTTGCTGGCAGGCGTCTCGGGAGGGCAAACACACACCTCCACTTTGCACTTCATGACACGAGTGTTGGGTCAAGGCCTACTACCCCTAATACCCTATACTTGTTCCCAAACTCGCAACGGGAGGACGGCGATGGATCATTACCTCGTGGAGTATTTGGTGTCGGGGAAGGCTTGGCTCCTCATTGGTTCGGGACCATCCACAGCAGCTGGGTACGCTTCTTGGGGAAAAATGGCGGCAGCAGCCCTTGCCCTTTGTCGCGAGGAGGCTGTGGGTCGCGACCTCACCCAAATCGAACGTGCCTTTAATGCAAGAGACTACCCAGCGGTATTCGGCCCCTCCGCGGACCTGATCGGGATGCCGCGGCTGTTGCAGCATCTCCGGGGAGTGCTAGATGCATACCCTGGCGGGCGGCCACAGAACGACATCTATAACCATATCGCTCGATGGCCAATTCCCGTCTACCTGACGACGAACTTTGATCACGAAATCCACAGGCATCTTTCTGCGACTGGGGAGGCCTCGTACATCGAGTACTCGAACTCTGAAGACCACTTGAGTTTTCTGTTGCCTGATACCTCCGGCGCCATCGTGCACTTACATGGTGATCTCCGATCTGAAACTGGCCTCATTCTCACCGCGAGACAGTACCAAGACATTTCCTCGGGACGTGAATGGGAATACTGGCGCACGAAGATGACCTCAATCTTTCAGATGAACCCCGTCATTGTGATAGGGCACTCCCTGTACGACCCACACATCAGGCACGTTTTGGAAGCCGCAAAGAAAGGTGCGGGTGTGGTTCAACCTGTATGTTGGATCGCGCCGGACGTGGAACCAAAAATTGTTCGAGAATATCTGGAAAAATACCGCATTCGTGTCGTTAGCTATGACAATCGCGATGGAACACATCGCAATCTAGTCCGACTAGTCGAGCAGATTTCCGATTTTGTCCCGCCCCGCCTGTCGATCCATCTCGGTGCTGCAATTGAACGTGCGGTGGTGTCCCCCCTAGGCGCTAGCGCTGGAGCGCCGGGATTTTTCGTGTTTACGAAACTCTCCGCTCAAGCAAACTTCGAGGAAAAGCGCATTGCGATCATGGTAGCGGCCTTGCGAGCCGCCGTTCCGCGATTATCGGAACTTCCATCGTTTTCCGTGCAGCAGGCGCTTGAGGTCTCTGGGTGGCCTTCCTCTCTAGCCGTGCCCTCCGATCTCGCTGCGCGTGTGGCCGCACAGTCAGTGTCAGATGGTCTATTGGCCGCACATGGAAACGATTTCAAGGTGGGAGAGAAAGCTCAGTCATTGGCGAAGGTCGATCATGATAGCTTTCAGCACCTTCGCAATCGATTTCACGTCAGCATTGCGCACCGCCTTAAGCGCCAGTTCGAGAGCCTTTCAAATGCAGAAGTAAATGGAGTGACAGGTGACATAGATGCCGCCCTGACGGGCTACTTCCGGGAAGGTGGTCTCACATTGGCCAGCACCTTGGTCGCTAGTTCTCAGGGTACCGCGCCAACTCTGCCGGCTTCGGTTCTCAGGTTCATTAACGAGGCTTCGGCAAAGTACGACGACCATTTGAGGCGGCAAGCGTTTGCAGCAGTATCGTTACAAGCATTTGTTAGGGCTGATTCTGCGGAGCGAGAATATTTGGGCAGAGTTTCGCAAGGGTTTTTCGCCTTTCACCTCCTGGGTGTTTTCGGGGATGCTGCCCGCGAGCGCCTGCAGCACGCGAAGGAGACCTTGTGGATCGTTGACTCGAATGCCCAGATTGCTGCAACTGCTATCGGTAGCGCGGCGAATGGGGTATTCCGCGAGGCCTTCCGCAGTCTCTCCGAGCTTGGCGTCCGACTTTTCACCCTAGAAGGGCTGTTCGATGAGACGCGGGAACATCTATGGTTCGCGGATCGCATTGTCAAAGAAAACGGTGTTTCGTCTCCTTCGGTGCTGGCATCGGCGATGGGCGATGCGCCCTACCGGAAGGCCAATCTATACCTAGAGGGTTTTGTTAACTGGCGAGCGGCTGGGAATCCAGCAGATTGGGAGCAATATCTGGTTGCTGTGGGCGGCAATTCAATCACAAATGCGGACGCGGTGCGCTCAGCAGTTCGCAAGCTTCCAATCGAGCCGGTTGAGTTTCAGGATTGGCCGGGGTTCACCCAGGATGATTACGCAGAAGCAAGTACTTTTACGGAGCATATCGTAGACGCTGGGACGCGTTCTTCGGCCGGGGCACGATCCCGAGATGATCATGCGGATCTGTACAAGAAAGCAAAGCCGGAGGCTGAAGCATTGGCGGTTGTACTGCACGAACGTGACGGGAAGTACCACATGCTTTCGGCAGCAGGTCAGCCATCGAATGCATGGTTCCTTAGTCAGACGGCGATTCTTAACAGCATTCGCAGCGGCCCTAAGATTACTTGGCATCCCGAGGCCTTCATTCGGTTCGCATCTACTCTCGCTCCCACGTCGGACCAAGATGCCGCGAACCGTGCGTTTGAAGTCTTGCTTTGGTCGCTTGCGCAATCAGGCGTGACTGTTCTGGACGAACGGGTTGCCGCAAGCGTCTTTGGCGGCGTCATTGACGAAGCCAGGCTCAACATCCGAGAACAGCACAAGTTGTACGAGGAAGTGTTGGGCGCGAAATACGGGGAATCGTTGGAGAAAGTTCTCGAACATGTTCCTCCTCTCTACCAGCCATTAGCGGCCCTCCAGCTTGCGAATGAGACAGCTGCGCGGGAATCGGAACTGCGGGCCCAGGCACAGACTGTGTCGGCAGAGGCCGTCAAACGCGCAACCGTCGCGGAAGCGGAACTCTCAAATGTCCAACGTTATCGCCGCAAGCTCCGGGAAAAACAGGAGGAAGGTCAAAAGCGAAAACGAAAAGCGCGCTCGAAAAAAAAGAAGAAGCATTAGGCTACACCTCAAGAAAGGGAAATTTAGGCACTGCTATCATCGCTCGGATTGGAGGGCGAGGAATATGCATGTGGCTACATTCAGAACTGGTTAGC
>PMMJ01000223.1 GCA_003162255.1 Acidobacteriaceae bacterium
CCTCGATGGCAATGGGCAAAGCGCCGCGAACTCCGCGCAGGCTGCCGTCGAGCGAAAGCTCGCCCACAAACAGCGCGTCCGGAATCTCCTTCTTATTCAGCCCGCCATACGCACCCAGGATGCCCAGCGCCATCGGCAAGTCGAAGCCAGAACCTTCCTTGCGAATGTCGGCAGGCGCCAGATTAATGGTGATCTGGGTGGGAGGGATGTCATAGCCGCAATTTTTCAACGCCGAGCGAACTCGGTCGCGGCTTTCACGGACGGCAGCATCGGGCAGACCGACCGTGTGAAAGTGGTCTTCCGTCATTTTGATGCCGGAGACGTCCACTTCCACTTCGATGATGTTGGCATCAATGCCATAAACGGCAGCACTCAGGGTTTTATAGAGCATCGGGACACCCGTGGGCACACGAAGGGGATGATTCGGATGGGAGATTCCTTCCGACATCATAGCTCGCGCGAAACCCCGCTCGCTGTGATGGCCATCACCCGGTTACCGTGACGGAACGTTCTGGAACGTTCTGCCCTGAACCGCCGATTTCAGTGCTACGCTAGGGGCAATCTGGCGGAGTACCTTTTGCGCCAGCGGAGTTCCCCCAATGCTCGACGAAGATCCCACTTCAAATCGGCCCGATCCGGAGCCGAACCGGTTGGAACGCGAAGAAAGCCAGTTGTGGCGATGGGCGCTTTGGCTGCTCGTTTTGTTTGCGGTGGCGGTGGCGGCGCTATCCTGGCAACAACTGGAAGATCTCCATCTGCCGTACCGGCTCTGGGTGATTCCAGTCGGACTCGTCGTGCTCGCCATCTTGTTTGCCACCTATGCCTTCGGGCGCAAGCGCGAGGTTTCCGAGCTCAAGCAGATTCTGAAGGGCTTTCAGGACCGGGCAGGAGTCACTCCCTCCGAGGAGCAACTCGACCAACTGGGCCAGTTGATCATGCGTTCCCAGCGCAACTTCAAGGATCTGATCGATTCTCTGGATGACGTAGCGCTCGCCATCTCACTCGATGGAACCTTGCGAACGGTGAACCGCCGAACTACGGAAGTTCTCGGCGTTCCTTATCCCCAGTTGGTCGGTCATAAGCTCGAGGAATTCCTGGGTGCGCCGCTGCATGCGGAGGCGCCCGGCAGTAAGGAACGGTTTCTGGAGAAGCGGAACTGGTCGGGAGTGGTCGAGGTCCATCTTAAGAACGACTCCCGGCGCCTTTACTACGACTGCGTGGTTAACGCCATCGTCAAGGGCGGCGAGGTGACCGGTGTGAGTGTGCTGGCGCGCGACATCACCGGGCATCGCGAAAAGGAGCAGCGCTTCACGCAGTTGTTCGAATCTCTCCAGGAAGGCGTGTATATCAGCACTCCGGAAGGCAGGCTGCTCGAGGTCAACCCGGCGCTGGTGAAGATCTTGGGATACGAGCACAAAGAAGATTTGTTGAATCTGCCGCCCGACGGACTCAATGCGGATGCCGGGGATCCAGTGCTCGGACGCGGAGGAAGCCAGAGCGGCCGTACCCGCACCCGAGAGCTTCGACTGCGAAGAAAAGATGGCGGCGTCGCGGTGTGCGTCGATACCTCAAGCGGCGTGGTCGAAGCGGAACGGGTTGTCCGCTACCATGGCACGCTGGTGGACGTCACCGAAAAGCGCGCGCTGGAGCGCCAGTTACGCCGGCAGGAGGAGTTCCGGCGGCATCTGCTGGAAAGCTTCCCCAACTTGATTCTGGTGCTCGATCTGAAGGGGCAGTACACGTTCGTGAGCGCGCGCATCGCTGAGCTCCTAGGGTACGGGCCGGAGCATCTCCTGGGCAAAAGCGTCGAGGATGCCGAGAATACTTCTCCGGAACTAGCGGCACTCTACCGCACCGTCGCCACCGGCGAGAGTTCGCTGACCTCCCGCGAATATGGCTCCCGGCACCACGACGGCAGCTGGCGCACCATGCTCGGCGTGGCCAGTCCGCTGCTCGATGCCGAAGGCAAGCCAGCGGGCGTGATTATTTCCGTTCGCGATGTGACCATGGAGAAGAAGCTGGAGCAGCAGATCATCCAGAGCGAGCGTCTCGCGGCCATGGGCCAGATGATCGGCGGCTTCGCGCACGAACTCAATAATCCCCTGACCGTCATCTTAGGCAATGCCGAACTGCTGCAGGAATCGGAGGTCAGCGAATCCGCGCGCAAGCCGATTGCGGCTCTGCGCCAGGAGGCGAGGCGTGCCGCCGAAATCGTGCAGAACTTGCAATACTTCGCCCGGCCACCGGCTCCGGGGCGCAGCCAGGTCAATCTGAATGAACTCGTGCAGCGCACCGTGCAAATGCAAGCGTATCCGCTGCGCAAGAGCAACATCACGGTCGACTTTCTGCCCGAACCGGCGATCCCCGCAATCGTCGCCGATCCCAACCAGTTGATGCAGGTGTTCTTGAACCTCCTGCTGAACGCGGAGCAGGCGATCCGCGAAAGCCGCGAAAAAGGCACGATCCGTGTGCGCATCGGACGCCAGCCCGACTCGGTATGGGTCGTGTTTCAGGACGATGGTCCGGGAATCCCACCCGAAAACCTGGCCCACATTTTCGATCCTTTCTTCACCACCAAACGGCCCGGCCGCGGCACCGGCCTGGGACTAAGCATCTGCAAGACAGTGCTGCGCGAGCATGGCGGCAACATCGAAGCCGCCTCGGCTCCAGGAGGAGGCGCGGCGTTCACCATCACGCTGCCGGTGGGAACGGAGGCGGGGCCAGCGGCGAGTTAGTCGCGAAAGCCCACATGGTTGGATGGGTTCTACACCGGAACTGCGGCACATCCCTAAAGCGATACAATCCAGTTGTGCTTAGTCCCAAAGAGCGTCGTGCAGCAGGGGCGATCGAAGATGCGGTGGCGCGAGAAAAGTGGTCGCTCGCTAGCCGCTTGATTCGCGAACGATTGAAACGAAGTCCTACAGACCATTGGCTCCTCTCCCGCTTGGCGCTGACATACTACGAGCAGCGACAGTATCGCAGAGCTCTGCGATACGATCTGAAGGCACTGCAGGATGGGCCGTATTGCCCTCTTGCGATTTGGGGTTACGCGAGCACCCTCGACATGCTGAAACAGCCAACCGAAGCCCTCAAGCTCTATCGCTGGCTCATAAGTTGGGGCGAGGATGAATTGGCGTACGGGCCCTGCGGCGAAGGTATTCGAAGCGCACGTTCTCTAATTGCCGATTGTTATTACCGCATCGCTGCAATACAAGGAAGAGGCTGGCCAGCGAAAGCGAGCTATCGCGTCCTACAAAGAACACCTCAGCCGACGAAAGAAGGGAACGGCCAGCATCTACGCACTCAAAGATGTCCGGCGAAGGCTTCGGTCACTTGAACATCAAGTAGCCCTTAGTGCTCCCCGGCCATCGCCACCGCGTTTTCCCCGCCCTGGCAAAGAGCCGCAATCCCGCATTGCGCGTCGAGCCGAATCATTTCGTAGATCAAGATAACAAGCGCGCGAGTGAGAGTGAATTGTGATTTCGCGCGAACTTTTTTTCGCGTGCGAGTCGCGCTGGTGACTTTGGTACAGCGTTGCATGCATCCGCTTTGATCATTTTTCTCTTGACTTCGTTCTGCGTTGACTCTATACATTCAATCAGTTGCAACAAAATACCGTTGCGAAATTCCATGCAGAATGGAAAAGGGAGAATAGATCCATGGCAACCAAAAAGAAAGCAAAGAAGAAAAGCAGCAAGAAACACTAAGCACCGGCAACAGGCAACGACAGAGGGGACGCGATGAGCGTCCCCAAAGTTTTTTGCGGGAACCTGGGTTTTATGGAGAGCCGGGCGTCCTCGCCCGGCCGCGAAACTGCTGCAGTCCTACCACAAGACGGGCGAGACGCCCGTTCGCTCCACTAGTGGACGCGAGACGTCGATTTCTTCTGCGGCCCCGCAACCATCTTCTCAGTCGCCGGACAAAGATTGCGATACGGACAATACGCGCAGTGATACCCAACCTTCGGGGCAAACTCTCCCGCCGCGATTCCGTCCGACGCTTCCTGCACCCGCAACTTCGCCGCTTCCAACTCGGCATCGATCCTCGTGGTGCAGATGGTCGTGTTGTTCTCGAGATTATGGAAGATCAGGCGGTCGGCGCGCTTTCCCCAAGTCTCCCTGGCGGCGAGTGCATACAAGGAGAGTTGCAGGCTCTCATCGGCATCCTCTTGTAACTTCGGCTTGCCCGTCTTGTAGTCCACGATGGCAACCGTGTCCGGACCCGTACGATCGATGCGATCCACACGCCCGCTCAACTTCGCCGGCCCCACTTGCAGTTCAAATTTGCATTCGGTCTCGATCACCTCGGGCGCCGGAGCGCTGCGAGCAAATTCGAAAAACTGCCGCAACTGCTCAAATCCCTGCCGCAGATACAGCTCATATTGATAGCGGTCGGCGATGCCCGCGGATGCGAGGTCAGCCCGGAACTGCTCGATCAAGTCGTCGTCGCCGACCTCGCGCCCATAGCGCTGCGCATCGTAGAACGTGTGCAAAATGCGGTGCATGGCCGCTCCGTAGTGCAGCGACGCGGGGACGTCTCGCGGCAGATTCCACTCCCTTTCGAGCTTGAAGCGAAGCGGGCACTCTTCATAGATTTCAATGGCCGACGCGCTCAGGCCGGTAACGAAGCTGGCCGAAGGCGGCATCAGCAGCCACGCGGCAACGTTCGACTGCTGCAAGGCGATTCTCTGTTCCTCTTCGGCAAACAACGAATCCTGCACGGCCGCCGCCGATCGCGTAGACCAGAACTTCTTGTAAGCCGGGTGAACCATGAACTCCCGCAGAAACTGAGTTGGCTTGGGATCCTTCCTGCCCCTGCCCTGGTGCGCATAGATCGTAAGCGTGTCCTTGGCGCGCGTCATCGCCACGTAGAAAAGGCGGCGCTCTTCCTCTTCGTGCAGCGCCTTGTCGTCATTCGCAGGACTGTCCGAAGCAGATGCGTCCGACCGCCGCAGCTCCGCCGGAAAAGCAATCAGCGGTTCATGGTAGCTAGTCGGGAACCAGGTGGACGAACCGCGCAGGACGGCGACGTGCCGATACTCCAGCCCCTTGGCGGCGTGCGCGGTCAAAAGCTGCACCGCATCGTCCTGGCTGCGCGGAAGCGCAATTGTGCCCCGCGCCTGCCCAAAATAATCGAGGTACTCGAGAAATTCGGAAGGGCTCCCGGTCTCGGCAATCGCTTTCTTCTGCCACTCTTCCACAAACTTCAGAAACGCGCGCACCAAATCCGACCTCTGCAGATCGAAGTGCCGGATCACAACCTTCACCGCCTCGTCCGCGCGAGTCCCGTCCCTCCCGACTTCGCGGTGAACGCTCTCCACGCTCGCCAGCACCGCAGGACCCCCCGCAAGCCTTCCCAACACCGCGCGCAGATCGAGTTCCTGCCGCCGCACGGCCCTCATCGCCGCCCGCAACTCCATTGGATTAATGCCGAATTGCGGCAGCGCCGCCACCCGAAACAGGCTGGCAGCATCGTTCGGAGATACCGCCGCAGTCAGGCAGGCNNAAGCAAGCCACTACGTCTCGGACCTCGGGCGTGTCGAGCACGTCCAGACCTTCAATGGAAAATGGAATGCCCCGCTCGGCAAACTCATGCACCAGTTCATTGCGATGGTTGTGCTGTCGATAGAGCACGGCAAAATCGCTCCACGCACAGCGCTGGTCGTTAGCCTTATCCTTGTCCTTGTGTTTCCTCTGGATCCGGCGGGCAAGATCGGCAGCCTCGACCTCCTTATCCCTCCAGGTAACAATTTCGACGAGCGGCGCGGCTGTGGTCTCCCCTTTTTGCTTCGCCTCCTCGTCGCGCAGCGATTCCAGCGGCGCCCGCTGGTAGGAAATTGAAATTCCTTTTTGCAAAAGCGTTTGTCCAAACACCGGCGGATTGTCATCGACAATGCCAAAAGCACAACGCAGAATCGGCGAGAGCGAGCGGCGATTCTTCCCAAGCACAACCATTCGCGCCGCGGGAAAATTCTTCACGAACAGCGTGAACGCTTCGCTAGAAGCGCCGCGGAACTGATAGATCGCCTGATCCGGATCGCCCACGGCAAAAACATTCGCCGCCTGACCGGCGAGCAGCGAAAGAATTTCGACCTGGGCAAAGTTCGCATCCTGGAATTCATCCACCAGCAAAAAGCGAGTGCGACGCCGTTCTTCCTCAAGCAACGCGGGATCGTCCTTCAGCAACTGATAGGCCTTGGTGATCATGTGGCCGAAGGTGCCCAGGTTCTTCTCCAGCAGCATGTTCTCCACGGTGGCGAAGACGCGAGCGATTTCCCGGCAGCACTCCAGAATCTCCACCTCTTCCAATTCCGTTTGCTTCTTCGAGCGGACGACCCGTGGAAGCGGAACCTCGCCGCGTTCGAGCCGCTCCACGTAGCGCCCGTATTCCGCGGGACCGACCAGTTCGTCCTGGCAACGACGCATGAAATCGAGCAGGCTGTCGAGAAACTGGCCGACGTTCGCAGCCCGCACGAAGTGCTTCAGACGGAGATCGCGAATACGGCGCCGCAAGTACACCCAGAGGTCCTTGTCGTCGAGCACGCCAAAATCAGCGCCGCGACGTTGCAGCAGTCCGTTGCACCACGCATGAAATGTGCATGTCTGCAGCCCATCGATGGCGGTACCCTTCAGTTCCCCCCGAACGCGGGCCTGCATCTCCGCAGCAGAATTTTCGGTATAGGTGAGCGCAAGAATTTCGTCGGGCCGAGCATGGCCTTCGCGAATGAGATTGGCAACGCGCTGCGTAAGCACGGTGGTTTTCCCGGTACCGGCGCCCGCGATCACCAGCATAGGGCCATGCACGTGTCCGATGGCTTGCTGCTGCCGTTCGTCCGGCAGAATTTTCGGCGCAGGTGAGGCAGTCGAAATCACTTGAGAAGCCACTAGCCGGAGAATATCAGAGCAGCTTGTGGAAACGCTCCGCTGCCACGTCCCGGAAGTTCAAGGCATAAATCTAAGCTGTCATCCTGAGCGAAGCGAAGGACCTATGCATTTACGCCCGCCGCAATCCATAGGTCCCTTCGCTCAGGATGAAAGCCGGGATTATGTTGCGAATGAACAGGGCGCGATACTGGGGATTCACCGCAGCGCTTCAAGCGCCAGCGCGGTGCCGACAATCGCCGCGGTTTCAGCTCGCAGGATCGTGTCGCCAAGCGAGGCCGCAACCCATCCCGTTTCATCAAACCACGTAAGTTCCCCGTCGGCCCATCCGCCCTCAGGGCCCACGGCGAGTGCCACTTCGTCTGCGAATGACTGGGACTGCAAAATGTCTCTCAACCGAGTTTGTTCTTCCGATCCCGCGAGCGACTCGGCGAGAACGACCCGCAGCGCGCCCGGCGCAAGCACGCCTTCGTCCGCAAGGTTTTTCAATTTGACCGGTGCAGCAATCTCAGGCGGCGCCACCCTCCGCGACTGTTCCGCCGCCTGGCGAACGATGCGTTGCCAGCGTTCGTGGCGCTTCCCTGCGGCACTAATAAGATGAGCATCGCTTCGGCGCGCGATCACCGGGATGATGCGAGATACTCCAATCTCGGTGCACTTCTCGATCGCCCATTCCATGCGGTCGAATTTGAAGACGGCGAGGACCAGCGTAACTCTTGGAGCGCTCAGCCGCGTGGACCTTAAACTGAGCCCTTGCTTCTTGCCAAGCGCGAACTCGACCGNNGCATGTTCGCCCACCAAAGCAGCAGTGTCTCCGGTCACTTCATCGGCGATCCAGCGGCGTCGCGTCATAAGTCAGTTCTCAGATCTCGGTTCTCAGTAGAAGCTCATCCATGGAGTGCTCAGCGCAGGGAGTTCGAACCTGGGTACTGGGTACTGGGTACCAGGTACTGGCAACTGGGTACTGGCAAC
>PMMJ01000110.1 GCA_003162255.1 Acidobacteriaceae bacterium
GACATTGTTATGGAATCAATTACGCAGACCACCCGGTATCCGTTCGAGGAACAAATTCACTTCAAGATCGATGCCGACCGGCCGGTGGCGTTTCCTCTATCCTTGCGCATACCGGCGTGGTGCGAGGCACCGAGTGTCGCCGTCAATGGCGCTGCCACTCAGGCTTCTCGGCACGCCAACGGCTTCTTGATCCTGGATCGAAAGTTCGCTCCAGGCGACACGGTGATCTTGACTCTTCCGATGCGAGTCGGCATCACGCATTGGCCGCAGAACGGAATAGGAATCGAGCGCGGCCCATTGGTGTATTCTCTGCCGATCAAGGAGAAATGGACGCCGCGCGTGGAACCGAAGTACACGACGGAGGACTTTCCGAGTTGGGAAGCAACTCCAGAGAGCGCTTGGAACTATGGAATTGCCGTTGCTCCTGCACTCTTGCCGCGAGAGGTCAAACTCAAGAAGAACGCAACGCCTCCAACCGAAGCCGACAACCCCTGGGAATACCCTTCCATCGAGTTAGTTGTCCCGGTGCGAAAGATCGAAGACTGGGAACTTCAGCGCAACCCGGACAATCCGAAACAACTGTTCACTCCTCCATCGCCGGAGATAGCAGCAAGCAACGTAAGTGCGATCGTCGAACACGCCTCGCTTGCCCCTTACGGTTCGACTCACTTGCGGCTAACAATTTTCCCGGTGTGTTCGCCGTCGCGGGCTGGAGATATAAGAAAAGAATAGTCGATTTCAAACTGAGCCCGGGAAGCCGCGGCATCGCCGGGACTGCGAAGAAGAGGGTGAGAGCGAGGAGATATTTCCGCATCAGAAGATTTTCCTTTCCGTCGCGGAACCTTTATGGAACCGCTAGCAACGAGCACGAATCGAAGTTCATCATGCTTGCACCACCAAAGGCCTGGTCAAATCAACGATTACTGCTGAGGAGAACTCGAACAGAGTACCGCCATCCTGAGACGAGGCGCGGTGCGCAATCTCCCTGTCTCCGCTGGTCACCTTCAGCTTGCCTTGGACACTCTGAAGCGAGGGAGAAACCATCACTTCCTTCAAGGAGACGGCGCCAGCGACAGTGGAGAGCGTCAGTCTGCCTCGATCCAGTGCAAAGCTGCCCCACGCAGCGGGCGTCGACCAGAAGCACTGGAAACCGTCGGCGTTGAGCTTGGGCGCAAGATCCATGTGGCCCTTGCGTGCGTCGTAGCGAAAGCCGGAGAGCACTGGAATGGCGGCCCAGCTTGCCATCGCGCGGGCATAGTGGCGTCCGAACTCGGTCTCATCGAAGGGATTGGCTTTTTCGCCGTCATAGCGGCGCCGGATGTTGCCAATGCACTCGACGCCTTCGTCGACCATATCGTTGGCCAGCATCAAGACCGCGGCGGAGTACTCGAAGCCGGTCATGACCTCAGCGTAGTAAGGCATCGGCACCTCGGGCCGGGTGCCTCGGCTGTAATCGCAAATGACCATCGCGGCCTCGTCGTTCAGAGCAAAGACGCGCTGCACGCTGGCGTGATGCATAAGGCTGCGCTTGTAGTTGTAGCGGTAGATCGAAGCCAGCGTCTTGCGGATGTGGGTGGGACTAAGCAAGTCTCCAAGGCCAGCGATGGTGGCCATGTACTGGCCGATGAGTTGGTCCACCTGACAGCCGTCGCCGATCTGGTACTCCGGATGGATCGCGTTCTTCGTGCCTTTAATTTGCAAGCCGCTCGCAATCTTGTCTTGTGGAATACTACGAATCTGCTGGATGTAGTACTCGCCATTGAAAAGGTTGGCGTCGATCCAACGGCTTCCCTGCTCGTACATCCGGCGACAGTCGCGAGCCAGATCGGAATCGCCCATGGCCTCTGCCATTTGTGCTACAGCCCGCAAAGCGGCGAGATACCAACCGCTGCACATCGGGTTTGGCCCATGGAATTCGACATCGTAGGTATTGTGCTGGACGCCGTCCATGACGCCGAATTTGCGCTCGTCCCAGCCGCCCGGCCGCCACGCGTAGGCGAGAGAGCGCTTGGCCGCGGGCCATTGGCGGCGCAACCACTCGTCGTCGCCTAAAAGAATCCAATCGAGGTAGAGCTTGACGATCTGACCCATCTGACCGTCGGCAGCCGCCGCGCCCCAGCGCTCGTTGCTGGGCGGAAGAAAATGGCGAAAGTCCATGTGGCCTTCGGCATCGGTGGCGTAGCCAAAGCTGGTCTCTCGCATGGAGCGGGCCAGAGTAGGAAAGAGAAACTGCGTGGCCACCTCGTAGTTCCACACATGAGTGCAAGTGCCAAAGCCGAGGCCACCCGTGTCCCCGCAGCCCTCAAAGCCATGGAAACTGCCGTCGGCGATACGGAAGCTGGTGTTCGAGACGAGGGTACTGAGGTTGGCGCTGGCCGCCTCCTTGACCACGTCTGGCAGCGTGGACCGTTGTAGGGTGGCGACGAAGTCCCGCGTCCTCCGCTCCAGATCTCCGAGATTGGCGGAAACATGTTCAGCGACGGCCCACGCATCTTGGTACTGCGTGGCATAAAAGTTCCCGAGCAGGACTTTTTCCTTGCCCTTCGACTCGTCCCAATTGCATCGCTCCGGCGTACGGTTGGGGAAGTGCCAGGCGAGCAAGAATCGGAACGAACGACTGCCTCCGGCGGGTATGATCTGGCGTATCGAGACCGAAGCTACCGGCGTTGAGGGTTCGACAGGAGTACCGAGGTTACCCGTCTTCGTGAACTCCTCGAACCAGAAGTGCTGCGGTCCAACGTCCCACGGTCCAACGTTCCACCCACCGCGCCACTTTGGGAGCATCTCCACGGACGCGCCGGCTGCGGGGAGAGCGGCCAGGACGAAGGACCCCTGCATGGGGTCGTCGCCGGCGAGGGATGGGTCGGTCATAAAGACTCCGCTCATGCCCGTTGCGGTCCGCGCAGCGTTATTACGGCTGTCCGATCCACCGACCGGGTTCGAGATCGACCAGGCCACTACGACTTCAGCCTCGGTCGCGCCTGGATTGTGAATCTGGTAACTCAGCACCGCACACGGCAGCCCAGAGGCGTCCGCGTCCAGCGGCTGAAAGGGCGAGAATGCTTCCAGCCCAACGTTGACCGGGCATTCGCGGTCCTCGAACTCGATTCGGGAGATGGGGAAGGACCCGAAGAACTTCGCCTCGGCTAAGCGGGGGAGTCCGGGAACGTTTGCAAGGCCTAATCCTTGCTCATGGAGATCGTAGGGAGGCAGGAGGCGACGCTCGAGCACTACGCTGTAAGGAGAAGCGCCTGGGCATCGTACCCACATGCTCGGGAACGAGTAATCGAGCGCGTTGCCGATATCGGAACGGTTGAAGATCTGCCAGTCCTGAAGGTTGCCGCGTCCGCCAAGGCCGATGCCGCCGGTGCCAATGCCGCCGAGAGGACAGGAGACGCGGGCCAGTTGACGGCCGCTATGAACTCGTGGAAATCCGATCTCCTCCGGTGCCCCCGATGGTTGCGGCGACACGCTCGCCTTGGCTTCTCCTGGCGCGGCGGCCGCCTTGGAACTCTTAGGACTGGCCTCTTCAGCGGATGCTGCGACGCCGCCGAATGACGCTGCTACCACGGTCTTGACGAAATCCCGCCGCGATGGTCCGTTCTTCATAATGTCTCCTGGAGTGCGCCTTTCAGTCAAAGCTAGTCTTGAACTGAAGAACTTGATACAAAAGAGTCAAGTTCTTAGGCAGCTAAGTTTGCGTGTTGGATCCAAGTTGTAGCCTCCTGATCAAGTTTATCGAAGCTGCGCCGGAGCGAGGAGTTGTGTGAGGAGAGCTCTGGCAGTACGGATCCGAGTCCGGGGCGGAGAATGCGACTATAGGTTATGGTCGGCAACCGGCGCCGATTGCGATGTGGACTGAGGTTGTCGGCTCGGCTGCTCCCTGGTGGCGACCGTTTCCGAGGCGTGATGAATCCAGCCGTTCTCTTCTAAACAGAGATAGCCAAGCACAGCAACAAGCCCCGCAAGAATCGCCAGCTTGAGGCGGCCACGGTTCCCCTGCGGAGCAGCACTCGTGCTTGACTTCGCAAACGCTTGAGATCGCGCACTGTTGATTCGATATCGGAGTGCCCAAGCCAGAGCAGCCCGCCAGCCGCAGCCTCATCGGATACCAGCCCGCGTCCCAGACGCGCCCCTGTACGCACCATTATGCAGTTAACAACAAAAATCGAAATCGCCGCATTCTATTCTTATCCGACCGATTNNTCTTTCTGGTACCAATAGGCGACAGAGAAATAGTTGTCGGAACGATGATTGGCATGGCCATGTTCGATTGTCGCCTTGAGAGACTTGGTGAAAGGGATCGGCGAATCCAGATGAAACCGATATACGCTAGAACGGCTGCCCGCGAGCTCCGCTCCTTTTACCGGCGCTCCGAATAGAGCGTAGGAGAAAGGATGGTCGCCAAAATCCCAGGCACCGAGAAAATAGTCTTCCGACCCGGTGCCGTTGATGGAGGGGTGCTTTTCTCCGTCGACAAAGAACATGGCGTCGCCTTCACCCCACCAGCCGTCCTGATTCTGAAGAATGGACATGGTCACGCCCACAAAGTGTCCTTGTCCACTTGCTTCCAGCCACACGTAGTTATTTTCTCCGTCAAGGTTCTTCTTTGCGGTCACGGCTGGGGTATCGTTCGATTCCCACTGATTAGTCCAGCCTTTGGCGGGCGTTGCTTGACGGTACTGGGCATGGAAATACATGGTGTCGGCGGGAAGGTCCTTATTCAACGCTTGGTAGTCGATGTTGAAATAAAACGAGTCGACATCTTCCTTCCCTTCATTGGTGATTGTGATCCGTGATCGCTTCCGGAAGGGCATCGGAAAGAAGCAGTTCAGCGCTTTATCTGGGGCCACAACCAGGGGTATAGATTCAAATTGGAAATAGTTTCCCAAGCCAAGGCCAAAGAAGTCGCCAAGTGGAGCCTCCACGCTCGCCGAGGTTTCGTCGTCCCAATACATGCGTAGAACCAGCTTCTTCAAGTGATATCTCTCCGACGAACCGATTCCGATTTAAATGTGGGTAATGATTGCGGGGCCGGAATCGTCGAGTATGGTAAGAGCATCTCCCGGAGCAATCTTGCGGAAGTCATCGTTGCCGCCGGTGCGGTCATAACTCGAAGCCCGCTTTTGGACATAGTTATGGGGTGAGATAAGGCCGGAGAGCTGTGCGCTCTGCCGCCATCGGACTGGGCCGAGACGGAGGCGCACGTCATTAGCCACGTCAGCAGGGTGCCAATGAAAAGCGCGTTCGCACGAATCTTTTTCACCGGAATCTCCTTTTTGACTTCAAAAACGGCAAACATTGTATATCCATCTCACCTATTCGCGACATTGTGAAATGATTTTTCATCGGAGTTCTGCCGGCGGTCTGGTCATCCGCACCGGCATGATAGGGACTGTGCTTTTGTCGTGCCATGCTCCAGCTCCTTTCGTGCCAGTGTCTCTGACATTTCCCCTGGTACAAAATTCGCCACTCAGGTCAGTTCACCCCGAATGTGGTTTAAGGGCCAGATTGCTGATGAGCAGCCCCAGTAATACGGGGCATGAAAAAAATCGAAGAATTGGTCCGAATCCGAGTGCAAACAAACCCCTGCATTCGGAGAGCCGGCCTCGGGCTTTGTGTTTCCGTTGTCATCGATCCGGAGTCTCATGGGTGTAACCGGGCACAGCTGCGGATTCAGGACATAGGCTACTGCCATCGCATCGAACAACGTGGGAGTACGAATAGTATCTCCGGACCACTGTTGGGTGAGCACAGCCAATGCGCTTGTTAATGAGGTCCCGGTTGCGAAGACCTGGCTTCTCCTCAACTCCTCGAGTTTGATCTGTGTCGAGTCCAACGGCATCACGAAGAGAGTCACTCCAGAAGCAAAGAGCTTCTGTGCGGCCGGTACATCCACTGCAAGGTTGTACTCGGCATCCGGCGTGTTTTTCACCTTATGTCCAAAGGGATTATTAACGACGAGCCGAGATTTGTCAGGTTGTCACCAACACGGGCAACCATGAAGTTATCCCAAGCGGCGTCCGGATTTTCCGCTCCTTAATATAGCTATCCTGCGAACAAACCTGACGAACGGGACGAACCCAAGCGGAAATAAGCTCTTAGCCGTGGTGGTCAAAAAGGGTTTGTCCGCAGCAGCCGCAAGTGTTTGAAGCTAACGAGCGGGAAATTCGGGTTCGGGTTGGTCACGCGGGTATACCTTATGGAACATCTGACGCGGCGGTTCAGGGCGATGCTGGGTCGAAATCGCTCTACTGCCGGTACCGACCGGATAAACAGATCGATGAACTCATTGTCGCTGACCCTGCCAAGTCTCCATTTGCTTCCCCGGCGCTCCGAAGCAAAGATCCTGCTTGACAGTGAGGAGCGGTCTGTTGTTTCATTGAATCGTTTCAATAGGCGGAAAGCCTTTTGCGCATCCAGAAGCGGAGCGAAGGCTACGTCTAGGAGCCCAGGCTGCGGTGGCTAGGGAAGAGTCCTTGAAGTGCAGTCAACCGCGGCATACGTTCCGCCTGCGTCATGGAGGCCGTTATGGGTGTCTGTACTTCAAAAGTGATATTCAATTGCCGGCGGGTATTTTTCCCTGTGCTGTTGACCGCAATCCTACTTGTTCTCATCCCCGCAGTGCTTTTCGGCCAGGCTTACTTTGGGACTGTGAGTGGCGTATTGACAGACCCCACCGGGGCCGTAATCCAGGGGGCAACGGTTACCCTCCTCGATCTTGACAAAGGATACAAGTTCAATGCGAAGTCGGACGGCACTGGACGCTATCTTTTTATTTCGATTCCGCCGGGGCTCTATTCCGTGACGGCGGAGATGCAGGGGTTTGAGAGAACCGTCCGCACTCGCATCAGATTGAACGTCACCGAGAACGCAACCGCCGACCTGACGCTGAGGATTGCCAGCGCGACGCAAAGCGTTGACGTCAAAGCCCAGACGCAAACCATCGCCACCGAAGATGCCGAGACCGGCCAGGTCATCAACCGCAGATTTATTGATAGTTTACCGCTCATCGGCCGCGATGCGACCGAACTGACTTATCTGGCGCCCGGCGTTACCGACATGGACGACCAGTGCCACAATTGCAACAACACCGGTTTTGTCTCCAATGGCAGCCGCGCCGGTTCGGCCGATATTCTGCTGGATGGCGCGTCGGTTACGAACGTTGAGGCCAACGGCGGAGTCACGCAGATGGCCTACAATCCGCCAGTCGAAGCGGTCGAAGAATTTAAGGTGCAGCAGACGAACTTCAGCGCGGAGTACGGCTTCACCGGAGCGTCGGTGATCAACATGGTTACCCGCTCGGGTACGAACTCGTTCCATGGCAGCGCCTACGACTTCCTGCGCAACGCGATTACCGACGCCAATGACTGGTTCGCCAACCGCCAAGGAAGCCCCCGGCCCAAACAGCAACGCAACGAGTATGGCGGCACCATCGGCGGACCCATCTTCAAGAACAAGACATTCTTCTTCTTCGATTACGAGGGCATACGTGCCATCGGGGCGAGCACGGCTTCGGCCGGAGTTCCTTCCGCCCTTGAGCGCACCGGCGATTTCGGAGAACTGTGCACTACGCAGCAGGGCGGGGTGTTCGGTACCGCCACCGTCAACAACGTCCCGTATAACAACGTATGCACCGACGGTAGCGGGAACTTACTGCCTGCTGGGCAGCTTTGGGATCCCTATAGCGGAGTGTATGACCCCACGCAGGGTCTGGCGATTCGCAGCACCCCCATTCCCAACAACAACATCGGCACTTACATCAGCCCGGGCAGTCCCAATCCATTGTTGCCCGCCAATCTCCAACCGACGCCCGGCACGCCCGGCAATCTGATCGATCCGGTGGCGCAGACGATGATCAACATGTTTCCGTCGGCGAACTCCCCAACGGGCGGGCCTACCGACAACTGGACAAGCTCGGGACCCAATCACTCCACCGACGCCAAAATGGAGATCAAGATCGATCAGCGCTTCAGCGCGAAGAATATGTTGAGCGCCAAGTATGCCCAGGAGTGGGACAATCACTACATAAACTGGAGTTGCTTCAACAACTTCGTCGATCCCTGCTCTACGGGACCAAATACTGCGACCGGTCACACGTTCGCACTTAACGACACGCATACCTTCAATTCTTCGACTTTGTTGAACACAACGCTCGGCTTCACACGCAACGCTTTCACGCAAAATCAGTACGCCTACGGTAGCAGCACTCCCGATCCGCTCAGCGCGCTCGGTTTCCCATCTTATCTGGCATCGAACGGGTTTATCGGCGT
>PMMJ01000300.1 GCA_003162255.1 Acidobacteriaceae bacterium
GGAGAACGGACCGTGGGTGCTGACGAGGCCGTAAGCGGCGGCCGGAAGGTTGCGGCCACGGTGGTGGAAGAGCGGCCCAGCGCCATCTACTTGGTGGTGCTGGAAGGGCAGCAAAAGGTATTGGCCCATCTGGTGGGCGCGGCGAAAAGGAATTTTGTCCGGTTGGTTCCGGGCGATAGGGTCGAGGTGGAGTTNNGTGGTGCGGGTCATCTGCGTCAACCCGAAACACAAACAGAGACAGGGATAAGAGAAGATATATGGCACGTTTAGCCGGTGTGGATTTGCCGCCTGGGAAGAGAGCCGAGATCGGGCTTACGTACATCTACGGCATCGGCCGTACCCGTTCGAAGTCTCTGCTTTACCGGTGCGGGATTGACTTCAACAAGAAGATTCGCGATTTGACGGAAGACGAAGTCAACCATATTCGTACGATTCTGGAAGAAGAGGGCGCGGTCGAAGGCGACCTGCGCAAAGAAATCTCGATGAACATCAAGCGGCACATCGAGATGGGTTCCTACCGCGGATTGCGGCACCGCCGCGGTCTGCCGGTACGCGGGCAGCGCACGCATACCAACGCCCGCACCCGCAAGGGTCCGCGCCGCGGCACCGTTGCGAACAAGAAGAAGGCGACGGGTAAGACATAGGATCGTATGGCAAAAGCACCAGGCAAAACAGCAGGCAAACCGGCAGGCAAACCAGCCGCCAAGGCAGGCAAGAAGAAGAGCTTCAAGAAGAAGGAAAAGCGCGTCGTCCACACGGGCGTGGTGCATATCCAGGCTACCTTCAACAACACCATCGTGACCATCAGCGATCAGGAAGGCAATACGATTTCCTGGTCGAGCGCGGGTTCGCTGGGCTTTCGCGGGTCGCGCAAGGGCACGCCCTTCGCCGCTCAGCAGGCGGCCATGACGGCAGCCAACAAGGCCAACGAGAGCGGACTGCGGGTGGTGGAAGTGCGCGTTTCCGGTCCCGGTTCGGGAAGAGAATCGGCGGTTCGCGCGTTGAGCACCGCCGGTATCGAAGTTCGCGCCATCAAGGATGTGACGCCCATCCCGCACAACGGGTGCCGTCCTCCCAAGAAGCGCAGAGTATAAGTTGGCAACGTGGGACAGACGATCGTCTTTTGTCGTCTGTCAACTGGTAGTAAGCGGGACGAAGGCCTGCCATGGCCGTAAACCGCACCTGAGTAAGAATAGGTAAGGAGAAAGCGACTTGGCAAGATATATTGGCCCCGTTTGCCGGCAATGCCGGCGAGAGGGCATGAAACTCTACCTCAAGGGCGAGCGCTGCCACAGCGAGAAGTGCGCCATCGAAAAGCGCAACTTCATTCCGGGGCAGCANNGGCGTGCTGGAACGCCAGTTCCGCATCACCTTCGAGAAGGCGGCGTTGCAGAAGGGGATCACCGGCGAAAATCTGATGCAGAACCTGGAGCGCCGGCTGGACAGCGTCATCTTCCGCATGGGCTTCGGCACCAGCCGCGCCCAGGCCCGCCAGGTGGTGAGCCACGGCCACATCGATGTCAACGGGCGCAAGTGCAACATCCCGTCGGCGATGGTCAGAGTGGGCGACGTGATTTCGGTCCGCGAAAGCAGCAAGACCAATGCCACCATTCTGGCCGCCCGCGACGCCACGGCGCACGCGCCGGCGCCGAATTGGATCGATGTGGACCGGGAAGGTTTGAAGGGTCGCGTCCAGAGCCTGCCGAAGCGCGAGGACCTGGTGCAGATCCAGTTGAACGAGCAGCTCATCGTCGAGTTGTACTCGAAGTAAGCGGACTTGGAGGAAGCCCCGTATCCGGGGCTCAAGCGAGGATTCTATGTTTAAGGGCTTTCAAAAACCCAAACGTTTGGTCGCCAATACCGAGACCCTTACGGAGCGGTATGGCATGTTTACGGCCCAGCCTTTTCAACGCGGATTCGGCACCACCATCGGCAACAGTCTGCGCCGCGTGCTGCTGAGCTCGATTGAAGGCGCGGCCATCACGGCGGTGCGCATCGAAGGCGTGGAACACGAATTCAGCCCGATTCCGGGCGTGGTGGAGGACGCCACCGATATCATCCTGAACCTGAAGCAGATTCCCTTCAAGATCATGGGCGACGGCGTGAAGACGGTTCGCCTGAGCGTGGACCAGCACGGCGACGTGCGCAGCGGCCAGATTGAATGCGACGCCGATGTGGAAGTGTTGGACCGCGACGTCCATGTAGCCACGGTGAGCGAAGGCGGCAGGCTTTCCATCGAAATGCGCCTCAAGGTGGGGCGNNGCGCGCCTCGGCCAGATGACCGATTACGACAAGCTGACCCTGGAAGTCTGGACCAACGGCGCGGTTTCGCCGCAGGATTCCATCGGCTACGCCGCCAAGCTGTTGAAGGATCACATGACCATCTTCATCAACTTCGAGGAAGTGGCGGAGGCGGCCGAGGAAGTCAGCGAGCGCGGCATGGACAAGATCAACGAAGTCCTGAACCGCTCCGTGGAAGAGCTGGAATTGAGCGTTCGCTCCTACAACTGCCTGAAGAACGCCAACATCCAGAGCATTGGGGAACTGGTGCAGAAGACCGAAGCNNGAAATCAAGGAAATTCTGGCGAATATGGGCCTCTCGCTGGGCATGCGGATCGATCAGCATGGCCGGCTGGTGGCGCCTCCTCCATCGGCCGGCGGCGTGTCCGACTACGGCACCGAGGACGAAGGCCAGCCGGAGCTGGGAGAGTAGCGCATGAGACATAAGTACGCCGGATACAAACTGAAGCGGACCACCAGCGGCCGCGATGCGCTCCTGCGCAACCTCGCCACCAGCATCATCGAAGCCGAGCGCGTGGTCACCACGGTTCCGAAGGCGAAAGCCGTTCGCCCGCTGGTGGAGCACATGATCACGCTGGCCAAAACGGACACGCTGCATTCGCGCCGCCAGGCGGCCATGGTGCTGCGCACTCCCGATTCCGTCAAGAAGTTGTTCGATACCCTGGGCACCCGGTTCGGACAGCGCAACGGCGGCTATACCCGCATCGTGCGCCTGGGACCTCGCAAGGGCGATGGCGCCGANNNCCCCTCCGTTTCGATCCCGCACAATACGCTTGACACGTATATGCGAATAGCGTAGCATCGTGGCGTAATGGCAATGATGCCGCCGATGTCCGTAGTGGAGATGCAGGAATTCCTCGACCGCGCCAAGGCCATTTTGACAGAAGCCGAGCGTACGGCCATAGTGGCGCACCTCGGCGCGAATCCGGAAGCGGGTCAATTGGTGCCCGGAACAGCGNNTGAAGCGGCTGCTTCCGATCCTCGTCTCGCAATACTTGAAAAGGAGAGTCTGATATGCCGAGTCCGACCCGAAAACGGCCAACCGAAAAGCACACCGCCGCCGGCCGAAGACTCATCCGGAGCGTAAAGCAGGCGATCGCATGGGCCAGCGGAGAAGACGTCCCGGTCCGCGTCACCATGGTCAGCGTC
>PMMJ01000559.1 GCA_003162255.1 Acidobacteriaceae bacterium
CCGGTCGAGCGCATTCCGCTCAGCACGCGTTTCTTGGTTGAAGGAGTTGTCATTCAGAGTCTGCCCAGTATTCGCGGTGGAAGTCGATTCTAAGCGTCATTATGGTGAACCCTGATTCTAACAAAGCCCGGAAATTGCCGAGGCAAGAAGTCCGACCGCAGAATGGAAATTCAAAGTTGAGGGGATTGAAAAATGGGGATCTACTGTCCGGCGCGCATCGGCGAGACNNACGATTTCGTGATTTCCCTGCGCGGCCACCGGGCTGCCCTTATCAATCGCCGGTCCGATAACCTGGTAGTTGTTGGGCACCTTCCAGAGCACCTTGCAGTTGGTGGCTTTCTCCACATCCTCGTCACTGAAGCCCGGAATCTTCTTGTACCGGTTGAGCACCAGGCGCAGCCGATCGCGGCCCGCTCCCTCCTGCAGGAAGGCGTTAATCCGGCCGGCGCTCCAGAGCGAAACAACATCGGTCTGCGCCACCAGCAGCACCGCGTTCGAGAGGTCGCAGATCATCTGCATCGTGCTATCCATCCGGCCTGAGCCATCGACCACNNCACGACGAAGTGATACTGGCCTACCAGCAGGTCGAAGAGGCGAGCCAGTTCCGACGCGCTCGGCACCGCGTTGTGCGGTTGCTGAGCTCCGGCCAGCAGATGAAGGCCATTGCGATAGGGCGTCATCAGGCCATCGAGCAGCGAACCGTCCATGCGGTGCAGGTTCTGTAAAGCGTCGATCAGCGTGAATTGAGGCCGCAGATTCAGTTGCAGCGCCGTGTGCCCGATGGGAGCGAAATCCACCAGCACCACGCGTCCGTGCGCTTCCTGCAACGCGACTGCCGTATTCACCGCGGTGGTGGTGGCGCCGGCTCCGCCCTTGGCGTTCAGGAAAGTGAAGACACGGGCCTTGCTGGAACTGCGTTGCGACCGGCTCAACGTGGCCGAGAAGCGAGTAAAGGCCTCGATCAAGGCCTCGCGGGTGGCGCCATAATCCAGAAACTCGCGCGCCCCGGCGCGCATGGCTGAAACGATGTTCGTGGGTTGGTTGATCTCGCCCACGGCAAAAATCGTGACTTCCGGCATGCTGCCGTGAATCAGTTCGATGGTGCGGATCGCGCGCTGCGGATTCTGCGGATCGATATTCACCAGCACGACTTCGGCGCGCTGATCCTGCAATTGACGCAAAACCGCGTCGCTCGGTCCCGCAGGGAACCCAACGTGGCTCAATACGGTCCGAGCCAGATTGGTGCTCTCCACTCGACTGTTCAGTACGACGGCTTGTTCGCTGTCCTCGGTAAGGAGGGCCACGGCGATTCCGGGCATGACTCGATTCTCAGTCTTCATTGTCATGCTACGAACTTCCAGCGCCGAGGCCAAATGACCTTCGTAATCGAATTGGACCACGGACGAAGCGGCAGGTCGCCGGCGGGTCCCTCAAACGGAGGAAACGCCCCGCCAGACTGCTGGTTTACTTGATTGTAAGGCAAAATTCAGCGAATGAAAAGACGCGAGATGCCCTAGTGTGGTATCGGGCCGGAAGCCGCTCCCGGGGTACCGCCGGCCGAAACTCGCACGAATTGAGCGCCGGGTTGGTTGGCCGCCAGGTACTCATAGGAATCGAATTGCACGGCGATCCCGCTCCGCTGACCGGCTTGGGAGGCCGACGTGCGCAACACCCTCCCCCGGCACCGAACCGGCATGTTTTCCCCCAAAGTGATCTCGGAGGGCATGGTAAAGCTCAATTCCACGACCGCGCCTTGCGGGAGCGTCGTCTCGGCGTAAAAGAAAATTCCACGCCCACTCAAGTCCTCAATAAATCCAGGCACCGTCCGTCCCTCGAAGTGAACCGCCAACGGCAGATGCACTTCGAAACGCTGCGCGCCTCGTCGTTCCAAACGATGTTCCAGACGATTATCATCTGTGCTCATCATTCACCCTTCCCGGATCCATCTCTCGGATCGGCGAACATTAACTCTATCGCCGATCGAACCCGCGGGGAAGTTCAAATCAGTGCCTGAGCTGTGCAAATCTGTCGAATCATCGATTCATTGAATTAATGGCTCAATGTCTCAATAAATCAGTGATTCCATGTCCGCATCGTCCTGCCGGTTGCCGTCATCCCAAAGATGTGAAAAAGTTCTAAAAGAGTGACGAGTGACTGAGGAGAAAAATTCCGGCGCGGCTGAAGACGTCTTCGCGAAAGCGGCCCGTCTGCCGAAGTGGGCCACCACCCTGCGCGCCTTGCGCCATCGCAATTTCCAGCTCTTCTTCAGCGGACAACTCATCTCTCTCATCGGCACCTGGATGCAGACGGTGGCCCAGGCATGGCTCGTCTACAGCATGACGAAATCTGCCCTGCTGCTGGGAAGCGTCGGCTTTGCCAGCCAGATTCCCGTCTTCCTGGTCGCTCCCTTCGGAGGAATCACCGCCGACCGCGTCAATCGCCAGCGCCTGGTGATCGCCACCCAGACCGCGTCCATGATCCTCGCCGGCATTCTGGCGTTCCTAACGCTAACCGGACGCGTCCACGTGTGGCACATCTTCGTGCTAGCGGCCCTGCTCGGAGTGGTCAACGCCTTCGACATTCCCGGCCGCCAGTCCTTCCTCGTCGACATGGTCGGCAAAGAGGACCTCATGAACGCCATCGCGTTGAATTCCTCGATGTTCAACGGCGCGCGCATCATCGGTCCAGCCATCGCCGGAATTCTGGTGGCGAGAATCGGCGAAGGCTGGTGCTTTGCCGCCAATTCCATCAGCTACATCGCCGTGATCGCCGGCCTGTCGCTGATGCATGTGCACTGCGCTCCGCGTGCCAGCAAGCATTCGCCGATCGAAGACATCATCGAAGGCTTTCGTTGGGCCAACCACACCAAGGTCATTCGCGCGCTGCTCTTGCTGCTTGGCCTGGTGAGCCTGGTCGGTATGCCCTACACCGTGCTGATGCCGGTCTTCGCCGACAAAATCCTCCACGGCGGAGCGCGCGCCCTCGGCATCCTGATGGGAGCAACCGGCGTAGGCGCTCTCTTCGGAGCCTTGACCCTGGCCGCTAAAACCGGAGTGAAAGGGCTAGGCCGCTGGGTGGCATTCGCCTGTGGAAGCTTTGGGATCAGCCTCTTTCTTTTTTCGTTCTCGCGTTCCTTCTGGTTGTCAGTCGCGCTCCTGCTGCCCGCCGGCTATTCGATGATGTTGCAGATGGCCTGCTCGAACACGCTGATCCAGACCATGGTTCCCGACCAACTGCGCGGCCGCGTCATGTCCGTGTATTCGATGATGTTCATGGGCATGGCTCCCTTCGGAGCCTTCTTCGGAGGAGCGTTAGCCCATCACGTCGGCGCGCCCATCACGGTCGCCATCGGAGGCGTAGCCTGCGTCCTCGGCGCCATCTGGTTCGGACGCGCCCTCCCCACCCTGCGCATAGAAGCCCGCCGCCTGATCGTAGCCCAGGGCTTGTCCGGAGGCGAACCGGTTCAGGAACTCAACGCCCAGCCGGTAGAAGAGTAGATAAAGTGGAGCGACGGGCGTCCTCGCCCGTCCAAGCCGAGGACAGCAGGGAACCTGCGCCGCATCAGCTACCCGGATCCAAATTGTCATCCTGAGCGGAGCAGGGACTTCACGAAGTGAAGCCCCTGCGGAGTCGAAGGCCCCCTGCATCTTCTCGCTCAGCAAGGACGTCTCAGGGTATTCTCCCCGTTTATTGGAATCCGAGCGGCTCGCGAAGAAGTCAATCGCCGCAAGGAGCGAGGCGCCCGGCATTTGATTTTGCGCAGCGCAGCGCTTCAGCGCTGCGAAAAGACCTGGTTCTCTCCACAAACGGGAAGGGCACGGCTTCAGCCGTGCCACCCAGAGTCAATAAAAACGCGGGCTTTAGCCCCTGAGGGCCTCGGCAGTCTGTCCCTTCTAGCCGGGTGCCCCACTCATCGCGTTCTTTGCGATGAGTGGGATGCGGCGGCGTTTCCTACCTACTCCATTTGATGCCGGACTTTTTTCATCACAAACAACCAGCGACTGCCATCACAGACATCCAAACCATCTCCGTGCGAAAATCCTATTGATTGGCGAAGGGCCGAGCCGTGCCCGCCTCCAGAGGCGGCATCGGAAGTTGTGTGGCCTCGTTCATTGATAACTCTTTGACACGATTATTCACTTGACAAAAGCAGTACAGGGGGTGAAAGTTGATCCCTAAGCCGCTGCCGTTCATTGTTCCGAAGCTACCTTTTAAGCCGAATCCGCAGCGACTTCCGGAAAGGAAGTATATGACGCTTGTGGCTGGCTTATCTGGACATGGCGGCTTGGTAGTGTTCGCAGATTCACAGGAGACCGTGCAGGGATACACGAAGAAGTCTGTGGAAAAAATAGATTTTTGGACGGGCGGTAAAGACAAGTTGGCTTTTGTAGCTGCCGGAGCGGGCAGCGCTATTCACATCGACAAACTCACCCAAATGTTAGGCGCGACGGTTAGCAGAAGCACTCGTGCCAACGAAGATATGAACTCCATCTTTGAGGCAATGGAAAGTATCGTATCGCTCTATTTTAAGGAGCACATTTTTGGTAGAGCATTAAGTGACAAGCCAGACCTAGAACTAATCATTGCCCTCCAGCCGGAGGGCAGTAGGGCGCAATGGTTCCATGTTGCAGACGGAGTTATCTGTTACGTTCCCGCAATGTTTAAGTCAATTGGTATTGGTTGCCACTTGGCAGACTTCCTGCTGGATAAATTGCAAGACTTCGGTCAACACGAATCAGAGCTATTGGCTGTCGCTACCTACGTCCTAAAGGAAGTTAAAACCAATATCGACGGATGTGGTCTAAACAGTACTATTTGGTTGCTGCGCACGGATGGAACCAGGGAATATTTTGGTCAAGATGACGTTGCAGAGCTAGAGGCGATGATGAATGGCTTCAACAATATTGTTCGCGTCGCATTCGATGCCGCATTTGACATAACGGTCCATCGTTCATCCCCCCAAAATTTACCCGCAGAACTTGAGACGATCCATGATTGTTACAAGCTGTGGTATGAATCACTTAAGGAGCGCCGGGACGCCGCATTCAGGTCGAATTATGACTATGAACATAGACTGCGAGGGACGTAGTCTGATCATCCGGTAAGTTTGTCGAACGTAAGCACTGGGGCCGTTACCATATGACGCAGTGTGTCCAAGAACAAATTCGCGCTCTTCCGACGGTTGAACCGGAAAGTCATCTCGTCCAAATAGGCCGGGAGATGCTTGGCGCTGATCTTATGCCAACTTCCCATGATGCCGCGTTTCAAGAGCGAGAATGCGGATTCGACGGTGTTGGTTGTGACGCACGCGCCGTTTTCATAGCGCACGTATTCCCCGGCCACATGGTTGACGGTTTTGTGTTCTGCGTTCCCAACCGCATGTTTGTAAGCTGGGAAACTGTCGGTAATCAGTACCTCAACGTCCGTGCTCACGTTCTCCTGAATGTATTTCATCAGCGTTCCACTCTTGGCATCTTCGGCGTGGAAGAACCGCAGATCGCCGTTACGCTGTCGAAGGCCGATAACTACTTCTTTGTTGGCGAGTCTCGCACCCTGACCACCACCGCGATTTTTCCCGCCGACATAGGTTTCGTCCATTTCGACAGTACCGTCAAGCATGGGCTGATCTACTTCTTTCATGGCCGCACGGATGCGATGGCAGAGGTACCACGCGGTCTTATAGGAACCTTTGTGCTGGCCCCAGATCGTGCGCTTGATCTGATTTGCGGACATTCCCTTGCGAGCTTCGCAGAGAAGCAATGTTGCGAGAAACCACTTTTGCAACGGCAGATGCGAATCGTTAAAGATCGTCCCTGCCGTGACCGTGAATTGGTAGTTACAGTCCCTACAGTAGAAGAGTTGCTTTTCGGTTTCCAGTTCCACGGCGGGCATTTTGCAGCGCACACATTCAACGCCGTTTGGCCAGCGCAGGCGCACAAGAATCTCGCGGCATTTTTCGTCAGTGTCGAACAGGTTAATAACGTCAACTAGAGTCACAGGGATACCTCCATGGACGCAAAGCAGAAACGGGAAGCACTGAAAAAGGTTCCAACTAGGAAGTTATTGGCAAGCATTAAGCGGGACTTGCGAGGAGCTCTGCGAGCGTCCGCGTCTGCCGCTAAACCAAAGAAAGGATGAAAGTTAGCTTCCATATAAGGCATTATGCCCCATATGGTAACTTTTGTCAAGTGAATAATCGTGCTCTTTGATAACTAAATTCCCTGCGACAGGGCTGGCGTCATTTTCCCAAAACGGTGCCCCAAAACAGGAATTCGGACTCAAGATCAAGCTAAGTCCTTATCCCGGAATATTTTGAAAATAAGTCGTTAGCGCTCTAGGTTTTGGCAGGAAGACTCCTCCTAAGCCCATGATTCCAAAGATCAGGGGGTGGGGGGGTGGTAGTAAACACGGGTTAATACCTTCCTGGTAACGAGTCGAAGAAGCAAGCAAGCGCTCTAGAAAAAATCCGCGCCTTACCTGAGAACCGAAAGCTGAGACCTAACACCTAGGACCTAAGCTTGTAAGCCCCGTCCGGCAACCCCGTGATCCGTATTCCGCCGTGTCCTTTGTGCCGGATGTTGAGACCGATCAGCAGCGCGGTGATCTGCTCGACAATGCGTGCGTTCTCCAGCTTTCCACCATCGATGGCTCGCACGCCGGCGATTTTCGCCGCAAGTTCCATCGCGATCTGCGTGGCATTGGGATCGTCGCTGCATACGATCACATCGCAATCCACAGCTTCATCGCTGTTCAGCTTTTCTGCTGACATGTTCTGGAACGCTGCTGCGACGGAAACTCCCTTCGGAACCAGTTCCGCCGTTTGTTGCGCCGCCGAGCCTTGCCACACGCCCAGGGTGCGGCTGGCGCGTCCACCGACGCTCGCAGCCAGCGGAACGGTGGCATCGATCAGAATGCTGCCCGGACGGATCGCGGGCTTCAATTGCTTGAGCAGGGCGGCCTGCCCTGCGAACGGAACGGTGAGCACCAGCAGATCGCTGGCCGCGCAGGCTGCGGAATTTTCGATCCCGGAAACCTGAGCATTTTCGCCGACGCGCTTGCGGATTGCTTCCGCCGTTTGCTCGGCCCGCGCCGCATCGCGCGAACCGATGATGACGGTCTCTCCCGCGCGCGCCCAGCGCAGCGCCAGGCCGGTGCCGGCGGGGCCGGTGCCTCCGATGATGGCGATGGCGCGATCTTTCAGGGGAACTGTCATGCGAACCTGTTATGCGAACTCCGGAGCCAGCGTACTTTCAGAGGCAATCTCCAAAGAAGCCTCGGGAGAAGGCGCTTCGACGGGCAGCTTAATCTGCAGTCGCGAATATTTTGTGTTGCGCTCCGCCGGAATGCGCCCGATCTCCAGAATCATCGCCTGAAAATCTTCCGGACTCGTATATTCTCCCGCGGTCGCTCCGGCCTCGCGCGAAATGTTTTCTTCCATCAGCGTTCCGCCGTAGTCGTTGGCGCCAGCTTGCAGGCAAAGTTGAGAAAGTTTGCGGTTCAGCTTCACCCAAGACACCTGGACGTTACGAATCGAGCCGGCGAGCAGAATTCTGGCCAGCGCATGGATCTTGAGATGTTCGTTGAGCGTCGGTCCCGTGCGCGCCAGTCCCTGCTGAAATAGAAGCGTGTTCTGGTGCACAAAGCCCAGCGGCACGAACTCGGTGAAGCCGCCGGTCTCGGACTGAATCTGCCGGTACAAAGACAACTGCCGCACCCAGTGGTCCGGCGTCTCGCAGTGCCCGTACATGATGGTCGAAGTACTCGGGATTCCACACGCGTGCGCGGTGCGGATCACCTCCTGCCATTGCGCTACCGAAACTTTGTTGCGCGACAGCACATGACGCACTTCGTCGTCCAGAATCTCGGCCGCCGTGCCCGGCAGCGTGTCCAGGCCGTTATCGCGCAGCATCATGAGGTAGTCGCGCAGCGTCATGCCGGTCAGTTCCACGCCGTACACAATCTCCATCGGAGAAAACGCGTGGATGTGCATGCCCGGCACCGCCTTCTTCACGGCGCGTAGAATGTCGCGGTAATAAAACGGAGGCAGATCGCGCGGCAGCCCGCCTTGAATGCAGACTTCGGTGGCTCCCACGTCCCATGCTTCTTTCGCTTTGCGGCCCATGTCTTCGAGCGAATGAAAATAAGTGTCGGCCTGGCGCGGCCCGCGGCTGAAGGCGCAGAACTTGCATCCCACGAAACAGATGTTCGTGAAATTGATATTGCGATTCACCACGTAGGTGACAATGTTGCCGACCAGGTCGCGCCGAAGCGTATCCGCGGCCACCAGCAGCGCGAACAAGTCCGCGCCATTACAGTTTGGCCCATCGCAGTTCGCCAAGGCGTGGCGCTCCTCGTCCGTCAGACATGCTCCGTCTTGTGTTTCCAGCACGCGCTCCAAGGCGCTGCGAGTTGCCACCGAAGCTTGTGGCGCGATCTGCTCCCAGGTTAGCGCGGGAAATTGCTCGAGCTCTGAAGCTTGCCAGGCCATGACATTCTCCTATCGAAAAAGATCCTTCTGTGCAGGCCGGATCAATTCCCGGGCCCCGCCGCGTCCACGGCGGTAAGCATAACCGCGAATGATGCACGCGGGAGTACCTGCCAGCTTGCCGCAGACCAGTCCCGCCGCGCAAGCCAGTTCGTCCGCCACGGCGTCCACCGTCGCATGCAGCGGGTAGCCGTGCGGATCGCGCCGTCCGCGGTAATCGACCAGAGGCCGCATGCCGGCGACGCCAATCGCCACTTCCGTCAAGCCTTCCCGCCACGCACGCCCAAAGCTATCGCTGACGATGACTGCGATCTCGATCCCAAGCTGCTTCTTCAACTCCCGCCGCAACCGCGCCGCGGAGCGATCCGGATCCGCCGGCAGCAAGATCGCGTGCCGTCCACCATCGACGTTCGATACGTCCACTCCACTGTTCGCGCAGATGAATCCGTGCTTCGTCTCGGTGATCAGCACATTGCGCTTACGCCGCACTATTCGACGACTCTCACGCACCGCCAATTCGCGGACGCGCGCGTCCAGTCCGTAGCGCCGCGCCCAAGTCCGTGAGGCCGCCGAAGGCCGTATCTCATCCAGCGCGACCAGAGCGCCTTCCGCCTTCGAAATGACCTTGTGCTTCANNTTGGACCTTGTGCTTCACCACCAGGATATCGCCATCCTGAAAGCGCAGCCTCAAGCTTCGCGTCACCGCCAGCAACCGCGCGCACAGCGATTCTCCAGCGTGGATCTCTCCGCTGACCGCTAGCGGAAGAATACGAACTTCCCCGCCCGCGCGCTTACCCGCGTGCTTGGCGACCCTCGACCCCATCCTAAACCTGACCCCGGCGGCTGAGATTCCAGCTTCGCACCAGCTTCTGCGATCGCCGCTCTCCGCCGGCCGACGCGAGTTCGCGGAGATCTTCGGGACGATCGACATCTCGCGCAATCCCCGGCAATTCGAGCACAATACAAGGCAGCCCCGTTGCCTTCGCCGCGGCCAGGTGCGGCAGGAAGCTGTCGTTCCCAAAGCGGAGCGGAAACAAATCACCCGGAGATCGCCAGGCTGCATTCGTGCCACGTCCGGCCGCGTCCGGCACCAGCACCGCACCGCCTTGAAGATGAGGAGCGCAATCCACGATCTTCTGCAATTCCGAACTATCGATCAAAGGAATATCTGCCGGAACCACCAGTGTGCTCTCCGCACCGCGCTCTTTGCATACCGCCGTTGCCATTTCGATGGCGCGGGTCTCTCCCGAATTGTCGTCGGCGACGACTTCAAAATTGAAACGCGCCGCCAGGTCGCGCGCAAACGAATCGCTGGTCACCACCGCAACGGAAGGCCGGCTTTGCCAGCGGGCCAGCGCTTGCAGCACGTCCTCGCACATCGCCTGCGCGAGCACAAAACGCTCTTCCGGATTCAAAATAGACGACAGCCGCTGCTTGGCGTCGGCCAGATTTTTTACGGGAACCAGAATCATGCCCGCTCCACGGCCGCCGGAGCTGGCGGAGGTTGCATCGCCGCGTCTAGAACGCTCTTTGCTAACGCGATTCTGTCTTCGTTCTTATGCATGACCGTTGGGGCGCAATGCACCTGCATGCCAGTCGAGCGCAACTCCTCGGCAGCCGTTGCATCCTGCGAATCGACTACCAGCAGATCGAGGAAGTCGTGATAGAAATCGGCGACGCCGGCGATCGAAACCGCGAATTTTTGCGCCGCCATGAGTATCCCTGCGGGTCCAGTGACTGCGGCTCCTCCCACAATCGGGCTCACGGCCACGGTGCGGGCGCGGCTTTCGCGCAGCGCTTCGCGAATTCCCGGCACGGCGAGAATCGGCGCGATGCTGGTCACCGGATTACTCGGCGCCAGCAGCACAATATCCGCCGAGCGAATCGCCTCGATCGCTCCCGGCGCTGGTTCCGCGTCCGAGGCGCCGGCGAACCGTACCGATACCACGGGGTCCTGATACCAGCGCTGAACAAAATATTCTTCAAAGCTCAAGTCTCCCGCCGGAGTCAAAACCCGCGTCTCCACACGCGAATTGCTCATGGGCAGGACACGCACCTTGACTCCAAGCTTGCTCGCGATCTCGGACGTGGCTTCGCTGAGCGTCTTGCCGTCGGCCAGCAACTTGGAGCGAAAAATATGGGTGGCCAGATCGCGATCGCCGGCGTGAAACCATGTCGGTTGTCCCATCTGGCCCATGGCATTCAGGCAAAAAAAAGTGTCGCCCTTCACGCCCCAGCCGCGCTCCTGGCTCAGCTTGCCCGCCAGCATGTAAGTGATGGAATCGAGATCGGGCGAAACGTACAGTCCCCACCACAGCAAATCATCGCCGGTATTCACGATGATCGTCAGCTCTTCCGGAGGAACGATCTGCCGGAGTCCATCCACGAACTTGGCGCCGCCGGTGCCGCCGGTCAGAACCGTGATCATGCCGCCCTCTTCTTTTGAGCGAAGCCCTCAGCGTCTGCGGCGGCGCTGAGGCGATCGGCCAGCAACTCGCTGTGGGCCGCTGCTTGCTCCGCGAATTCAGGATAAACCGGCAACCGCTGGCGCAGCTCGAATCCTTTCGCTTCGGTCCGCTGGTGCAATTGTTCCAGATGCGGCCACGGCTTTTCGGGATTGATGAAATCCGGCGTCAGCGGCGAAACTCCGCCCCAATCGTTAATGCCGCCATCCAGCAAAACGGCGTAGTGCGGATCGGATAGATTCGGCGGCGCTTGAATATTCATCTCCGGCATCAGCAGGCGCGCCACAGCGAGCGTGCGCAGCATTTCTCCACGGTCCGGTTCGGGCCAGTGTGCCATCGGCGTTCCGCTCTTGGCGCGAAAGTTCTGCACGATCACTTCCTGAATGTGCCCATACCTCTCATGCAAGTCGCGGATCGCGAGGAGGGAAGCCACGCGCTCTTCCAGCGTTTCGCCAATTCCAATCAGAATTCCCGTGGTAAACGGAATCTTCCGCCGCCCGGCATCCTCAATCACGCGCAGGCGCTTTGCCGGTTCTTTGTCGGGAGCATTATCGTGGGCGGCGCCCTTGGCGAGCAGCCGCGCGCTGGTCGTTTCCAGCATGAGCCCGACGCTCGGAGCCACGCGGGACAGCCGTTCCAGCCACTCCGCGCTCATCAGCCCAGGATTCGGATGCGGCAGCAGACTGGATTCGCGAAGCACCTTCTCGCACATCGCTTCCAGATAATGCAGCGTGGACCTGTATCCGAAGCGCCGCAGCGTATCGCGCATTTGGGGGAAAAGCAGCTCCGGCTTGTCGCCCAAGCTGAACAACGCCTCGGTACATCCCATGCGCTCTCCCGCGCGCACCACTTCCATCACCTCGTCCGGCGTCATGGTGTGCGCACCGGGCTCGCCGGGATCGCGCCGGAAAGTGCAGTAGCCGCAGTAGTCGCGGCAAAGATTGGTCAGCGGAAGAAACACTTTGCGGGAGTAGGTGATGACTCCGGGCTTGAATCGTGCGCGGGCAAGTTGCGCCGCCGAGAGCAGCGAAGGCAGCATGTCGTCACCTGCTCGCAGCAGACGACAAGCTGCTTCACGAGAGATCGGATGCGCGCCGGGGTTCGCTAGCTCGGCAGCGGTCGCGGACATCTCATCTGGGGAAAGGGTAGCCATATCTCAACTTTGAAACTCAGACCCAAAGCTCGGTTCATCCGAACCCGCGCCGTGAGCTCAGTCCGACGTTGCCAACCATCATACTGGCAAAAATGATAGCGGACGGAGCGAATCCTTGTCCCTGCAAGGCAGACCCTACTACCTCTTTTGATCCCGCAAATGTGGTAGCGTGATCAGTTGCCGGATGGTTGCCTTCGCGGCCCTTGCCGGCAAGCTGCGGCTTGCAGGTTTCCGCATGAGCCTTACCGCGACCGATTTCCGCAAGGCGATGGGATGTTTCGCAACCGGGGTCACCGTCATCACCGTTGATCAGGATGGCGAGGTCCACGGCATGACGGCGAATGCTTTCACCGCGGTCTCGCTCGATCCCGTGCTGGTTCTGGTTTGTGTGGATCAGCGGGCGCGGACGCATGCTCATCTGCATGCCCGCAAACGATTTGGAGTGAACGTCCTGAGCAGCGAGCAACAGGCCATCTCGGAATACTACGCGCGCTCCGTGGAGACGGATCAGCATCCGGAAGCCGCGGGAGCCCGATTCGATCGCACCGCGCACGGAACGCCTGTGCTGCAAGGGGCCCTTGCGTACCTGGAGTGCCGCTTGCACTCAACGCAGACCGCCGGCGATCACACCATCTTCATCGCGGAAGTGGAAGAGGTTGTGGTCCGGGATGGCGAACCACTGCTGTATTTTCGCAGCCAGTACCGCGACATAGGACCAGTGGTTTAGTCACGCGCGCCACAAACCCAGGCCGCGGGCTACGAACTTCGGGCGACCGGTTTTGCTCGTAGCTTGAGGACCCCTACTTTCCCATCACTAATTTTGCAATCGTTGCCAACTGCATGTTTGACGTGCCTTCGTAGATTTTTCCGATCTTTGCGTCGCGCCAATATTTTTCGACGGGATAGTCCTTTGTAAACCCGTATCCACCGTAGACTTCGATGGCCAGGGACGTCACGCGCTCCGCTACCTGCGACGTGAACAACTTGGTCATAGCCGCTTCTTTCACAAAATTTACGCCGGCATCTTTCATGCGCGCCGCGTTATAGACCATCAGCCGCGCCGCCTCGATCTCGGTTGCCATCTGCGCAATCTGGAACTGGATGCCCTGAAATTCCGCAATCGGCTTGCCGAATTGCGTCCGCTCCTGCGCGTACTTTGCCGCGCACTCCCATGCGCCGCGCGCTACTCCCAGCATTTGCGCGCCGATTCCGATGCGGCCTTCGTTCAGCGTTTCGATCGCGATTTTGTATCCCTTGCCAACTTCGCCGAGCACGTTTTCCCTGGGCACGCGGCAATCTTCGAGAATCAACTCGCAGGTTGACGAAGCTCGAATCCCCAGCTTGTCTTCTTTCTTGCCCACGCTAATTCCGGGGAAGCTCTTCTCGATCAGAAATGCCGTGATGCCCTTGTATCCTTTCGACGCATCGACGGTGGCAAACAGAATGAACAGACCGGCTTCTTTGCCATTGGTGATCCACAGCTTGCGCCCGTTGAGAACGAAGTCACTGCCTTTGAGTTCGGCCTTGGTTTGCAGCGCAAACGCGTCCGATCCCGATCCCGCTTCGCTCAACGCGTATGCGCCGAGCGTGTCCGCCGCCATCTTTGGCAGGTAACGCTTCTTCTGCTCTTCACTCGCCCAGCGCAGAATTGCATTCGCTACCAGCGTGTTCTGCACGTCCACGATGACGCCCGCGGAAGCGTCGGCTCGCGAAAATTCTTCCACCGCCAAGATCGCTTCAAAAAACTTCCCGCCCGCGCCGCCGTATTGCTCCGGAATTTCGATTCCCATCAGGCCCAACTGAAAAAACTGGTCGATCAGGGCGTGATCGAACACCGCTTTTTCGTCCATCTCCTTCGCCAGCGGACGAATCTTATCGTCGGCAAACTGGCGGACGCTGTCGCGAAACAAAATCTCGTCCTCCGTAAGCGTGGTGAGCGGCGCGGGAGTCGCAAGCTGCAAAGTTTCCGGCATGAAGACACCTCGTGGTAGAGACGCGGCTCGCCGCATCCGGGAAGGATGGCGAACCGGAAAATTGTAGCAGCAGAGGACGGCAAGATTGGGACCGCTCGGTTGGTTCGGTGCGTTGTTCAGTACACGATCTTTATTGGCAGTGCCAACGCGTATGGGGCTTCGACTTCGCGGCTGCGCTTCGCGGAGCAGCCACTTTGCTCCTATAACGTATCTGAGTGACACACGCGTGCGTTGCTATCCGCCGCCGTGCGTCATCGGCGTGGCGTCGGTGGCGATGCAGATCCATGAGCCGTTTCTGTTAATCCAGGTATCGATGAATCGTTCGCGATGAACCACGGACTTCGCTCCGTGGGTTTCCTTGACGGCGATCACTCCGATGGCGATGGCGGTATTTCCGAAGATGCGGACGGTGAGCGACTCGGGAGCAACCTGCTCCTGGTTGCCGCTGGACGCTTTGACGGTTGCGAGGAACTCGGATTTGGTTTTGAGGGAGCCGTCATCCTCGACCAGGACAAGCGAATTGTCGAGGATGGCGAGAGAGCTTTGACGTCGCCGGCTTTATAGGCTTGGTTCCAGGCTTTTTCGAGGGCGATCACCTGGGCGCGGGCGGCCTCGTCGTCTTGCGCAGAGACAGGCACGGCGGTTGCGCACGTCAGGGTTAAAAGCGCTGCCATCCAACAGCGGATCCATTTCATTTGCTAGCCTCCGCAAGCGGTAGAATGCGGTCTGTCCTCTTGACTTCCAGAGAGCAGGCCAGCCGGTTCATCCCGAACATAGCAGAAAAGAGCGGGCGGGATTAGTCACGGAGTTGGTGCGGGAAGCCGTCTGTTGTTAAGCTTGGTGACCATGGAACATAAGGCCTTTCTTCTTCGGATGAGGCTTTTCGCCGGTCTCGTCGCGTTAGCAACCTTCGTGCTGCAGCTCGCCTCGGCACAGCAGAAACCAATTGTGTGGAGCGCGGACGAGAAGCCGCTCGCCGATCAGATCCACGGCCTGCGCGGCCTCGCCGATGACGTTCGGGCTGGAACTACGAAGGAACTGGCGCTGAAGATCCGGAAGCTGCCGGCGGCCGAAAACAAGCTGCGGCTGGCGGTGAATTTGGCGGAGCTTTCCACCGAAGGCGATTTCGGACACGACGCGCTGCAGGAAGTGGCGACGACGCTGGCCGACGCGTTACGCGAGCGCCCGCTGCCGTGGGCGGAGCCGGCCAAATCCGACGCGGGCGGCAAGGCCACAGCCACGCGCGTGCCGGCTGAACCATATATTGAACTCGCCTCACTGGTGCGCTACGAGCATGTTGAGGCCACGCTTAATGACGAACAGTATCGGGCGGCGATGGCGCAGTTGGAGGCGGATGATCGCAAGCGTGAGCATCCGGAGTTTGCGCTGAAAGATCTTTCCGGCAAGACCTGGACATTCGCGGAACTGCGCGGCAAAGTTGTGCTGGTAAATTTCTGGGCGACCTGGTGTCCGCCCTGTCGCAAGGAGATGCCGGACCTGGAAGCGCTTTACGAGCGCTTCGGAGCGCAGGGGCTGGTGGTGCTCGGCATTTCCGATGAAGAGACAGCGAAGGTCGAGCCGTTTATCCGCGAACGCAAGGTGTTGTTTCCCGTGTTGCTCGATCCCGGGCGCAAGGTGAATGAAATGTTTGTTGTGGAAGGGATTCCGAAGAGTTTTGTTTACGACCGGGAAGGAAAGCTGGTAGCGCAGTCGATCGATATGCGAACGCAGAAGCAGTTTCTCGAAATGCTGGGCAAGGCCGGGTTGAAGTAGAGACGGGGCTTGCCGCGTCTCTACAAGAAGTCAGCGAATGACAACAGGAGGAATTGGCAAATGAAAAAGCGAATCGTTAGTGTAGTTCTTGCCGTGGGAATGATGGCAGCGCTCGCAGCCGCGCAAGACACGATGAAGAAAGACGCGGCGCCGAAACCGGCGGCTGGGCCGTCGCAGGTTTTGCTGGAGAACTGGAACGATGTGGGGCGCAAGTTGATTGCCATGGCGGAGGATTTTCCTGAGGACAAGTACGACTTCAAGCCGGTGCCGGCGCAGCGCAGCTTTGCCGAGCAGCTGTTGCACGCCGCCAATGCGAATTATTTTTTTACCAATCCAGCGCTGGGACTGAAACCGCCAGCCGGAGAAGATCTTAAACGCGAGCAGTACAAAACGAAAGCCGCGGTGGTGGAGTTTGTGAAAAAGTCTTTTGCCGACGGCGCAGCGGCGATCAAGCAGAAGGGCGATAAAGGGATGGCCGACTTAATCGTCGATCCGTTCGCCAATCAGCAAGTGCGCGTCTCCGACATGGCGTGGGGTCTCCTCGAACACTCTGGAGAGCATTACGGTCAGTTAGTGGTGTATTACCGCGTTGCGGGATTAGTGCCGCCGGAATCGCGACCCAAGAAATAATCTGGGCGCTGATACCATAGCCTTCGTGAGCCCGCTGCTCGATGTTCGCGACCTGACCATCGCGTTCCCGCAATCCCGTGCTGGGCGGGCGCTTTCGTCTGCCCAGCCGGCCGCGACGGTTGCGCCCGCGGCGGCCGTGCGCGGACTCTCATTCTCCATCGAGCCTGGGGAAGTCCTCGGCCTGGTCGGCGAGTCCGGCTCGGGAAAATCCATTACCTCGCTCGCCATCATGGGCCTGCTTCCGCCCTCGGCCATCGTCACGGGCGACATTATTTTCCAGAACAGCGTGCAGAGTGGCGACAGCGTCGCCATGCACCTCACCACCCTGCCTTCCCATCAGTTGCGGCAGCTTCGCGGCTCGCGCATCGCCATGATTTTCCAGGAGCCCATGACCGCCCTTAACCCGGTCATGCGTGTCGGCGAGCAGATCGCCGAAGCCGTACTCGCGCACAACCGCGTCTCGAAATCCGAAGCTTGGCGCCGAGCCGTCGAAGGCATGCGCGACGTTGCTATTGCCGATCCCGAGGAGCGCGCCCGCAGTTATCCGCACCAGCTTTCGGGAGGCATGCGGCAGCGCGTCATGATCGCCATGGCTATCGTCAACCGTCCGCAGTTGCTCATCGCCGACGAGCCGACCACGGCGCTCGATGTCACCATACAGCAGCAAATCCTCGACCTGCTTAACGACCTCCGCCACAAATTCGGATTGGCGATGCTCTTCATCTCACACGATCTCGCCGTCGTCTCGCATGTCGCCGATCGCGTCGCGGTCATGTACGCCGGCAGCCTGGCCGAGCTCGGCGCGAAGGCGGATATTTTTCACGCGCCCGGTCATCCCTACACGCAGGGCCTGCTGCGCGCGATTCCCACTCTCCAGACCGACCGCGCTCTTCCGCTCTCGACCATCGAAGGCGCCGTCCCACCGATCGCTCAACTTCCTCCGGGATGCCCCTTCGAGCCGCGCTGCTCGCATCGCATCGACGCCTGCGTTGTCGAGCTCCCGCCGCTGGTGGAAGTCGGCCCCGAGCACTGGGCGCGCTGCCCGGTGCTGAATTCGGCGCGAAGATAACGCCAGACGTCGAGCCGCAAACTATGCGGGTTTTAGCCGTGAAAGCTCAGTACTTAGGCATCTTCGGATCGATGCGGTCCGCCCAAGCTAAGATGCCGCCGGTCAGGTTATAGACCTTGGTAAATCCGGTTCGGCGCAGAAAGTTCACCGCTTTCGCGCTGCGTCCGCCCATCTTACAATGGGCCACGATCTCACGACTCGAGTCGAGTTCGTTCACGCGCTTCGGTAAGTCGCCCACCGGAATGAGATATCCCTTCAAGTTACAGATCTGATATTCGTGCGGCTCGCGCACGTCGATCAGCACGAAATGGTCGCCGCGGTCGAGCTTGGCTTTCACTTCCNNCCCAGCGCATCGACCAAGAGCAATCGTCCGGCGAGCGAATCGCCCTGCCCCAGAATCAGCTTGATGGTTTCGGTGGCCTGAATCACGCCGACCAGCCCGGGCAGAATGCCGAGCACTCCACCCTCCGCGCATGAAGGCACCAGGCCCGGCGGTGGTGGCTCCGGATAGAGACAGCGATAGCATGGTCCGTCTTCGGTCGCGAACACGCTGGCTTGTCCTTCAAAACGAAAAATGGAGCCGTAAACATTGGGCTTGCCGGTAAGCACGCACGCGTCATTGACCAGATAGCGCGTGGGAAA
>PMMJ01000101.1 GCA_003162255.1 Acidobacteriaceae bacterium
GAGTAGACCTGAATTTCGTAGTTGTCCTGAGCGTGAACCGGCAGAGCGAGCACTGATAGATTGAGCGCGAGAAAAATGGTTCCGAGTACTAGCCGCGAGCGATATTTCACCATGGTCCCCGGTCTATAAATTGGAATAAGCAACACGCCGTCTCGATAATTCGATTCTAGAGAGTCGTAACTGGAAACAGGAATTCGCGGTGTACCCCGCTGTCATCCTGAGCGGAGCGNNNNGGGCATTCTCAATGGCAGGTGGTGGTCCGTCACGTCCACAGATGAACGTCACTCCCTTGATTGACGCTCTGCTGGTGCTCATCATCGTTTTCATGGTGGTTGTGATCGAGCAGCGGCCAACCGGTTTGCAGACAGATCTTCCACAACCCAATCCAACCGGCAGCGCGATCCCGCCGCCGCAGCGGACGATTGTGATTCAGATCCATCACGCAAAGCTGGGAGCGGATCGTTCTCAGGCAGAACATCCGCAGGTGATGGTGAATGAGGAAGCGGTGGAATGGGATCACTTGCGCGAACGCCTGCGCGATATTTTCGCCATTCGCGTGGAGCGAATCGCCTACGTCGAAGCCGACGACGACATCGATTTCCAGGACGTAGCGGACGTAATCGCAATCGCCCGTATCGCCGGCGTCGACCGAGTGGGCTTGCTGACGGAGGACGGGAAGCATGTTCCGGTGGCGGGGTAGGAGCGGTCCACAGAAAGGGCAAAGAATAGGTGGCGCTATCCTTTTGGCGTCAACAATGTGATGTCATTTACGGTCGATCCGCCTTCATGTCCGATGGCTCCAGTGAATATGGAGTCAGTTCCCGTTTGGCTGGTGAGTTAATCGAATCGTCGGCAGGACAAATCTCTGACTTTGGCCTGAACACAATGATTTCGTAGAGGTATCGCTTACGCTCCGTCTTCGCATAGGCAAACGCAAAAGCGATGCCGTGCTCTCGGTCAATCCAATAGACGAGTGGACGCCCCCCAAGGGCCTCGTTAGTAATCTCTGACAAAATGTACGAATGGAGGCCCGCGTAGTGCTTTCGTACCTCCTGCGGAGAGCTGTCGGTCGTAATTCCTTGGGATGTGCGATAGCGGTTTGTAGCTACGTCGATTTGAAAGGCTGTGTTGTCTCTAAATCGGATGAACACGTTGCCGTATTTAGGATTTTTCATATCCACCCAATTCAGTTCTATCCCGCAATCAGGTTCTTGTGGAAACTCCTGGTCCACATCAGGCTTAAAAGGAAACAACTTGAGTACCTTCGTTCGCGTGTCACCCAGCTTCAATGGGCCCGCGCCTTGTCCCGGAATAATCAGGGTGGAGGTTGGCTCCGAAGTGCGAGCAGCAAGTTGAGTCGCTGAAAGGGTCAAATAACCTGCGATGGAGACAACCGCTCCAAAGGCTGCAAATCGAAGAGTTCTCAAGATGTTCACGCGCTTATTCTATCGCCAGCTTCCTTCGGATGGCTCGCAGAGAATCGCAATTACGCCACCAACCACGGAACAGCGTTCTTGTGAAACGAGTTCTTAGTCGCGCGCCCGGTTCTTAATCCAAATCGGCGACCCCATAAACCCGAACGCCGCGCGAATCTGGTTCTCCAGAAATCGCTGATAGGAAAAGTGCAGCTTCACGGCGCGGTCGGTGAAGAGCACGAACGTCGGCGGCGCCACTCCGGCCTGCGTCATGTATTTGATCTTCACTCGCTTGCTGACAGGAACGGAGGCGCGGTCAAAGTCAACCGTCTTCAGGAAACGATTCATCTCGCCGGTGGTCACACGCTTGCGGCGCTCGGCGGCGACTTTCTCGATCAGCGGAAGAATTTTCTCCGTCCCCTTGCCAGTGTGCGCGGAGAGAAATAGCACCGGAGCATACGCCAGAAACTTAAGCCCGTAGCGCAGACGCTCTTCGTAGAGCGCGCGGTCTTGCGGACGCTTGGCATCCTGTATGCGCGCCGTCTTCGACTGGCTGACGGCGCGCTTCTCGCCGCTCGCCACCAGATCCCACTTATTGACCAGAATAATCACCGAGCGTCCGCTCTCGTGGGCATAGCCGGCGATGTTGGCGTCGAGCCCGCTGGCGCCTTCGGTGGCATCGACCATGAAGAGCACGATGTCGGCGTCTTCGATATTCTTGCGCGCCATGACCACCGAAAGCTTCTCGGCCATCAGATGCGTCTTCCCTTTGCGCCGAATGCCAGCCGTGTCGACAAACCGAATCTTGCGGCCTTTGTACTGGATGACTTCGTCGATGGAATCCCGCGTGGTTCCGGCGACCGGCGACACGATAGCGCGATCGATTCCTGTGAGTTTATTGAGCAGCGTGGACTTGCCGACATTCGGGTGCCCGATGATAGCCACCCTGATTTCATGCGGCTCCTCAGGAGTTGATGCCCCTTCCCCTGTGTCTTCCTCCGTGTCCTCAGTGCCCCCCGTGGTTGACTTTGCACTTGCCGGCAGCACCTTAACGATGCCGTCCAGCAGATCGTCGACCCCGCGTCCATGCTCGGCCGAAATCGGAAACATATTGCGCATTCCGAGCACATGAAACTCATCGAGCAATCCATCCTGCTTGTCCGAGTCCATCTTGTTGACAGCGAGAAACAGCGGTTTGCCGGTGCGCGCCAAAAGTCGAGCCAACTCGCGATCGGGTCCAGCGATCTCGGTGCGGGCATCAACGACCATGACGATAGCCGCCGCTTCTTCGAACGCGACCTTGGCCTGGCGAAAAATCTCCGCCGGTATGAAATCCTTATCATCGGGAACGATGCCGCCCGTATCCACCACGCGAAACTCGTACCCGAGCCACTCGACTTCACCATAAAGTCGGTCGCGAGTGATGCCGGGTTCGTCGCCGACAATGGCGCGCCGCGACCCAGTCAGATGGTTGAACAGCGTCGACTTGCCGACGTTAGGGCGTCCGACGATGGCAACAAGTGGCATGGACAACTTGCGGGAAGATGCCCGTTTCGTCATTCGACGCGCCTTTTCCTTCCCAGAATTCGTTCCACCTCGGTGGATTTACTGGCAACTGGCTACTGGCAACTGGGAACTGTTTATTATAGAGACTCCGTGCCTTCCTCATCCCATCCCGTGTCCCCCGCTGCGGGATTCTCGCTCTACCAGTTCTTCGCGCCTGGGGGCCTGCTCTCGAAAACGCATCCTGCCTACGAGTTTCGTCGCGGGCAGTTGCAGATGGCCCAGGCGGTGGAAGAGGCCCTCGAAGAAAAGCGCCACTTGATCGTCGAGGCCGGCACCGGTACCGGCAAAACGCTGGCCTATCTGCTGCCGGTGATCCGTTCGGGCAAACGAGTCGTCATCTCCACCGGCACGAAGAATTTGCAGGAGCAGCTTTTTTTTAAGGACGTCCCCGCGCTGGAGCGGGCGCTGTTTCCTGATGGAGATCGAAATCTGAGCGTCTGCTACATGAAGGGGCGCAACAACTATCTCTGCCGCAAGAAACTCTACGACCTCACCAACCAGCCAGTGCTTAGCGGACTGGAAGAGATCGAGCACTACCGCGCCATCGCCGCGTGGGAGAAAACGACGCAGACCGGCGACCGCGCCGAACTCGCGGAACTGCCCGAGGCGAGCGCTGTCTGGCACAAGTTGGACGCGCGGGCGGAAGCTTGCACCGGGCAGAAATGTAGCGAGTTTTCGCGCTGCTTCATCACCGAGATGCGGCGGCGGGCGGCCGAGAGCGATATCATCATCGTCAATCATCATCTGTTTTTTGCCGACCTCTCCATCAAACTCGAAGCCGAGGACGCGCCCGACGCCGGCGTTCTGCCCGAATGCGGGGCCGTTATTTTCGACGAAGCGCATGAACTGGAAGAAGTCGCCGGCAACTACTTTGGGATTTCCGTCAGCAATCTGCGGATAGATGAGTTGGCGCGCGACGTCGAACAGCTTTTGCAGCGAGAGAAACTCTACACGCCACAAATGTCGGGAGCGATTCAGTCGGTGCGCGAGCGCTCCCAACTTTTTTTCTCGCTCCTGCCCGCGAACGAAGGCCGGTTTGCCTTCGACAGCCGCCGCGAGTTTCTTGAGGAAAACGGCGAAGAATTTCTCGCCCTCAATCAAGCGCTGTATCGGCTAGGAGCGGAGTTGGAGCAACTTCCGCAGAAGCCGGAAGAAGTTTTCACTCTAGTGCGAAGAGCGCAGCAACTGCAGGTGCAACTTCGCTTCGTGATGGAGAATGAGGATCCGAACACGGTCTTCTGGATCGAGCGCCGCGGTTTTCGTGGAGCACCGGGCGCCTCGACGAGCGCAGCTTTGAAAGGGCGTGGCTTCAGCCGCGCCGGAACGTCCGCGTTTGAGAAAGGGGCTTCAGCCCCTGAGGGAAAGCGCTCGGCCCGTGTCAACGTTTTCTTGCAGGCCACTCCCATCGAAGTCGGCCAGATTCTGCGCGAATGCCTCTGGTCGAAACTGGAGACATCGGTGCTCACCTCGGCAACCCTCGCCGTCGGCGGCAGTTTCGACTACATACGGCAGCGGCTCGGGCTCGACCACGCGCGCGAATTGATCGTCGCCTCGCACTTCGATTATGAAAGCCAGGCGATCCTCTACGTCCCGCCCGATCTGCCCGATCCGCGCACGCCACAATTCGCCGCCGAGGCTGCTGGCTTGGTTCGGCGGTTGCTCGAGATTACCCGCGGACGCGCCTTCGTGCTCTTCACCAGCTATGCGCAGATGAACGACATTTACGAGCGCCTGCTGGGCCAGTTGGACTTCCCGATGCTCAAGCAGGGAGACGCTCCAAAGTCGGCTCTGCTCGAGCAGTTCCGGCTCAAGCCCCACGCCGTGCTCTTTGGCACATCTTCGTTCTGGCAGGGCGTGGATGTGCAAGGCGAGCAGTTGAGCTGCGTGATTATCGATCGTTTGCCGTTCGCCGTGCCCAGCGATCCGGTGGTAGCGGCGCGGGTGAAAGCCATCGACGCGGGCGGCGGCAACGCCTTCTTCGAATACCAGGTACCAAGCGCGGTCATTACGCTGAAGCAGGGCTTTGGGAGACTGATTCGATCGTTGCATGATCGTGGTTTGCTGGCGCTGCTCGACAACCGGATTTTGAAGAAGCAGTACGGGCGCGTCTTTGTAGAGAGTCTTCCACCCTACGGCAGAACGACAGACCTGAAAAAAGTAGAGGAATTCTTCGGAAAGGATGCCGAATGACGTTTGATGGAGCGCCGGGCGTCCTCGCCCGGCAGGACGGGCGAGTCGCCCGTCCCC
>PMMJ01000392.1:0-514 GCA_003162255.1 Acidobacteriaceae bacterium
ACCGAGTTCACCTCGGCCGACGGTGTGCTGCGCGACCAGCGCGTCCGCGGACGCTACCTTCATTTCTACGAAGACGAGCACCCCGTCTCAGCCCAGCTTTTCGGCAGCAGTCCCAGCGTGCTGGCTGACGCCGCGCGCCTGGTGGAGGACCTCGGCTTCGATCTCGTCGATCTCAACCTCGGCTGCCCNNAACGACGACGAAATCGTCTGCGTAGAACTGGCGCGCCTGGCCGAAAACTGCGGCCTGGGCGCGGTTGCCCTCCACGCCCGTACCCGCGAGCAAGGCTACAGCGGAAACGCGCGTTGGGAATGGATCGCCTCCGTCAAGCAAGCAGTCAAGATTCCCGTGATCGGCAATGGTGACATCCGTTCGCCCGAAGACGCCTGCGCTGTAGTAGCCCAAACCGGCTGCGACGCCGTAATGATAGGCCGCATGGCCCCCGCGAATCCGTGGATCTTCCGCCAAATCGAGCAATATGTATATCGTCCGCCTCACGTAGGGGCGGACGCATTC
>PMMJ01000392.1:523-17205 GCA_003162255.1 Acidobacteriaceae bacterium
AGTTCCTTCGCCTCTTTGGACGAGACGATGGTTTCCTGTGTGGCGCGGGCGCCCTCGCCCGCGAGGTCTGAGGCGGCTGCGGGGTGCGGAACGAAATGATGCGCTCTCGGTACGGCCTCGGTCAGCGATTCCATCGCATGTTCAGTCTTCTTCAAGTTGTCGCTTCCCGCTTGTCGGCAAAAGGGAATCACACTCCCTTCACCGTCAGTCTTCCCCGCTCCCCGCGCTCCACATATCCCCACGGCGTAGCGTCGTCATGCGTAAACACGGTCAGCCATCTCTCCGGGATCGCCCACGCATAATACTTCTTGCGGCTCTCGATGGTCTGCAGCGGAAACAGATCGAACGCCATCACCCACGTCACGTCGAGATGCGCTGAAGTCGGAATCAGATCGGAGATGTAGCACGCCTTCTTGCCGCCGCTTTCGACCATCACCGCTTGCATATTCGCCGTATGCCCCGGAAAAACCTTGACCGAGATGCCGGGCAANNTCGCGCTCCAGTTGCAGGCGGCCATGCTCCCACTCTTGCTCTTGCACGTAATAGGTGGCGTTGGGAAACGTCGCGACGATCTGATCTTCGCGGCGCACCGTATTCCAGCCACAGTGGTCAAAATGCAGATGCGTATTGATGACGATGTCAATGTCCTCCGGCGCAACTCCGGCGGTGTGCAGGTTGTCGAGCAGCTTGGCCGGCTGTTTGTAGATCTGCACCATCCGGTCGGGCAGTTTGTTGCCAATGCCGGTTTCGATCAGGATATTTTTCTTGCCGGTGCGCACGAGCAGCGAATTCATTCCCGCGTCGAGCCGGTTCTGGTCGTCAGGCGTAACCTTTTTCGACCACATGGCCTTGGGAACAACGCCGAAAAAGGCTCCCCCGTCGAGGAAGTAAGTTCCATCGGAGACGACCGTGAGTTCGAAATCGCCAAGCGTTGTGCGATGCATAAGAGCAGCTTTCAGCGATCCGCTCTCAGCCGTCAGTTAAATCCAAAAATCCGCCGGGCCAAAAACTGATAGCTGACGGCTGAGAGCTGACAGCTTACTTCAATTCCTTATTCCAGAAATCTTCCATCATGTGGAACAACTGCATGCGCGTGCCTGTCCCCGAAATTCCATGCGTCTTGTTCGGATACACCATCAGCCGGAACTGCTTCTGCGCCCGGATCAGCGCGTCGGTCATTTGGATTGTATTCTGCAAGTGCACGTTGTCGTCGCTCGTCCCATGCACCAGCAGCAACGAGCCGCGCAGATTGCCGGCGGCGCTGATGATGGAATCGTCATAGCCGCTGGCGTTGTCCCGCGGCAGACCCAGCCAGCGCTCGGTGTAAATCGAATCGTAGTCGCGCCAGTTGGTCACGGGCGCCACCGAGATTCCCGCCTTGAAGCGGTCGGAATGCGTCAGCGCGTAGAGCGTCATCGAACCGCCGTTCGACCATCCCCATATCCCGGTGCGCGCCCGGTCGAGCTGCGGAAACTGCGCGTATAGCTGGTCGAGCGCCGTGAGTTGGTCTTTCAGTTCGATTCCGCCAAACTGCTGGCGGGTCGCGGCCACAAATTTCTTTCCGCGATTCGGAGTCCCGCGATTATCCACCGAGAAAATAGCGAAGCCTTCGTTCGCGAGAATCTGGTGGAACAGCGTATTGGTTCCACCCCAGGCATCCTGCACCGTCTGCGCGCCCGCACCACCGTAGATGTGTACGATCAGCGGAATCCTTTGGCTCGCATCCGCATTGCGCGGCAGAATCAAATCCCCATACAACACCGTGCCGTCGTCGGCTTTGAATTCGAGGGGCTTCGGCGCAATCAGTCCGTAATCCGCCACGCTGCGCCCTTCCCAGATTCTCTGACACGCACCGCCCGGCACGCACACCAGAATCCGCGGCGGCTTCAGCGGGGCAGAATACGTTTCCACAAAATGCTTCCCGTTTTCGGCGAAACTGGCGGAATAGCTGCCTTCTTCCGGTGAAATGCTGCGTATCTCCGAGCCGTCTAGCTTTACCGAAAAAATCTTCTCCTCTCGCGGATCTCCCTTGTCGGCGGTGAAGAAAACCGTGCCCGACGTTTCGTCCACCCCGCCGACCGCGAGCACCTCATAGTCTCCGCTTTCGAGTTGGCGTTCGAGTTTGGCATCGGACGCCACCGGATCGGACGCGTTGAAACTGTAGAGATAAATGTGGGTGTAGCCGTCGCGCCAACTGGTCCAGAGAAAGCGGTCGCCAGATTTCAGGATGCGAAAGTCGTCGTTGACGTTCACCCACGCATCCGGTGCCGATTCGGTCAGCACTTTGCGAGACCTCCCCGACTTCGCGTCGATAAAATAGAGGTCCAGCACATCCTGCTTGCGATTCAGTACTTCCGCCCAAGCCCACCCTTCGCGAATCCAGCCAAAACGCGGGACATAAGTGTCATCGTTGTCGGTAAGTTTGATCCAGCGCACCTTGCCGCCGTTGTTGCCCACCACTCCTAATCGCACTGTGGGATTCGGATCTCCCGCCTTCGGATATTTCTCCCTCTCCACACGGGGATGCGTGGGCATCCAGTCGGTGATGGGATAAGTCGGCACCCGAGTCTCATCCATCTGCAGAAAAACAATTTCCTTTCCTTCCGGCGACCAGAAATAATTGCTGCGCACGTCCAGTTCTTCCGCGTAAACCCAGTCCACTTCGCCGTTCAGGATGTTGTCCTCTTTCTCCTTGTCCGCGTCCTTCTCTTTGTCTTTCTCTTTTTCATCGCGCGTGAGCGGATGTTCACCCTCCTCGCCAGCGACGGGATGAACATAAAGATTGTGCTTGCGCACGTATGCGAGCCGCTTGCCATCGGGCGAAAACTTCGGATCTTCGCTCGCGTCCGGAGACGACGTAAGCTGCACCGCCGTTCCCGTATCCAGGCTGTAATACCAGAGCTGTCCTTGCGAATCGAAGAGCAGATGTTGGGAATCCGGCGACCACGTATAAGCGGCGACGTGATACCGCGTCACGCGTTCTTTCTCGCGCTCGTTCTGGATGTGGCTGGTCGGCGGCGCCAACTGTGATAGCTTTCCCTCGCTCACCAGCACTTGCTTCTCGCCCTTGGCTGTGTCCACATACCAAAGCTCGCCGTGTTCGCCCGCGTCGTCGCGCTGCACGAAAGAAACTTTGCTGCCGTCCGGACTCCACTTGATCGTCTCCGGAGCCCGTCCCGCGATTCCACCGTCGGCGAAAATCTGTTCAATCGTGAGTTGCTTCGCTGCAGCGGTCTGAGCGCGCGCCGCGGAAAGCAGAACCAACAGGTTGATAGTAAAGACGAAAAGAAATTTCTTCACGCACGCACTCCGATTCAGCATGAGCTGTGACCCGACGCCGCCCTGGCAGCGAAAGTCAAAAGTGTACAACCTGGGAGGAGTTCGCGTCAGACGGGAGCCTGCCGCTCCGCCGTCCTTGGGTCACCGCGCAAGGATCGCCTTCATCTCTGCGCGCACCGGATGCTTAGCCTCGTACGCGGAGATCTCGGGTTCATGTTGCAGGGTCAGTCCGATATCGTCCAGTCCGTTCAGCAGGCAATGACGTGAGAATTCATCCATTGCGAAGGTAGCCGCGAATCCTCGTCCGTCCTCCACTCGCAATGTCTCCAAATCAACTGTTAGCTGGTAGTTTTCGATCTCTCTCGAACGCCGCGTGATTTCCGCGACCTGCTCATCATTAAGCCGCACCGTAAGCAGGCCGTTCTTCAGGCTGTTGTTGGCGAAAATGTCGGCAAACGACGCCGCGATCACCACCCGGAACCCATAATCCGCCAGTGCCCAAACCGCATGTTCGCGCGAGGATCCGCAGCCGAAGTTCTTTCCCGCCACGAGAATCGAGGCCTTCGCATAACGCGGCTCGTCGAGCACAAAATCGCCGGTCTTTTTCTCGCGATCTTTTCCGTCTCCCGAAAAGCGCCAGTCATAGAACAGGAACTGGCCGAATCCCGTCCGTTCGATGCGCTTCAAAAACTGCTTGGGAATGATCTGATCGGTGTCCACGTTCACCTTGTCAAGCGGGACAACGACGCCGGTGTGCTTGCGAAATGGTTGCATATTTTCTACTCAAGCTTTCTGCCCAGAAGCCATCTCGGAAATCGCAAATCTACGACATACCTTAATGGGCTGTCATCCTGAGCGAAGCGAAGGACCTATGTATTGGAGCGTATCAAATCCATAGGTCCTCACCTTCCCTCAGAATGATAGCGGGATTTGTGCCGTGAACTCCCGGAACACAACGCTACCGAAATCGCCACTTCCGAACATCCGTAAAGTGTCCCGCAATCGCCGCCGCCGCCGCCATCGCCGGACTGACCAGATGCGTGCGCCCTCCGCGCCCTTGCCGTCCTTCGAAATTCCGGTTGCTGGTCGAAGCGCAGCGCTCTCCCGGTTGCAGGATGTCGGGATTCATCCCCAGACACATCGAGCATCCCGACTCGCGCCATTCAAATCCGGCATCCAGAAAAATGCGATCCAATCCTTCCTGTTCGGCCGCGCGCTTGATCGCCTGCGAACCCGGCACTACCATCGCCCGAACTTTCGGATTCACGTGCTGCCCTTTTGCCACTCTCGCCGCCGCGCGCAAGTCCTCGATGCGCGAGTTGGTGCACGATCCGATGAACACGCGGTCGACGGCAATAGCCTCGATCGGCGTCCCGGGATCAAGCCCCATGTAGGTAAGCGCTTGTTCCGCCGCGCGCCGGTCGGCGTCTTGCGCGAAACTTCCTAACTCGGGGACATGCGCGTTCACGGCTACCACCATTCCAGGATTCGTTCCCCAGGTCACGAACGGCGCGAGCGTTGCTGCGTCAATCTCAATCACTTGATCGTATTCGGCTCCGGGGTCGGCCGCCAGCGTTCGCCAATACGTGACCGCTTGTTCCCAGTCTTTTCCCTTCGGCGCAAAGCGGCGGCCACTGACATACGCAAACGTCGTGTCGTCGGGCGCGATCAGTCCCGCTCTTGCTCCCGCCTCGATACTCATATTGCACAGCGTCATGCGGGCTTCCATCGACAAAGCACGCACCGCGTCGCCGGCATACTCGATCACGTATCCGGTGGCGCCATCGGTGCCGATGCGTCCAATAATTCCGAGCGCCAGGTCCTTCGCCGTCACGCCCTCGGCCAGTTTTCCGCTGACGTGAATCTGCATCGTCTTCGGTTTTTTCTGCGGCAAACATTGCGTCGCCAGCACGTGTTCCGCTTCCGACGTGCCAATGCCAAAGGCCAGCGCTCCAAACGCGCCGTGGGTCGAGGTATGGCTGTCGCCGCAGACGATCGTCATCCCCGGCAAGGTAATCCCCAGCTCCGGGCCAATGACGTGGACGATGCCTTGCTCGGCCGAGTCCATATCAAACAATGGAACGCCAAACTCGCGGCAATTCTTCTGCAGCGCTTCAATCTGCCTGGCCGCAATCGCGTCGGTGATCGGAAGGCCCCGCGGAGTGGTCGGGATGTTGTGATCGACCGTAGCCACCGTGCGCAGAGGCTGCCGCACCGTTCTTCCCGAAGCCCTCAGACCGTCGAAGGCCTGCGGCGAAGTCACTTCATGCACCAGGTGCAAATCGATGTAGAGAAGCGCCGACTCGCCTTCCGGGGCAGCGACCACGTGCGAATCCCAGATTTTTTCAAACAGAGTACGAGGAGGCATATTTCCAGTTTCGCCCATAATTCGCCCACAGTTCAAGCCGCCAAGCCCTGCTCGCCAAGTTCACGAGCGATATCGATAGTCTATCAACGTCGCCGCCGCAAAATCTTCGCTTCGGAAATTGTTATCGCACGAATCCAGAGTTGCTGTGCCCAGAGGCGGCTCCCGATCTTCGCGCGGTTCCGACAGCCGACAGCTCTCCCTGCGCAGACTGCCGTACAATACCTGCGATGATTGCGCATCTTCGAGGAACGCTGCTGTCCAAACGACCGAACCAGGCGATCGTGGAAACTCATGGGGTCGGATATGACGTTGCGATCAGCGTGCCAACGTTTACCGAAATGCCTGCTGCAGGCGCTGAAGTCGCGCTCCACATCCACACTCATGTTCGCGAGGATGCGCTCAGCCTGTACGGATTCTTGCGTCTTGCCGAGAAACAACTTTTTGAGAAGCTGCTGACGGTGAGCGGGATTGGTCCGAAGCTCGCGATCACGATCCTGAGCGGCATGCCAGCCGACGAGATGGTGGGAGCGATTCGCGGAGGCGACCTGGCGCGGCTCACGCGCATCCCTGGAATCGGCAAGAAGACCGCGGAGCGCATGGTGCTGGAGCTGCGTGACAAGTTGCCAGCGTCGGGAGCGTCCGACAGTTCAATGAGCGCTACGTCGGCGAGCCCGATAGAGGAAGACGTTATTTCCGCGCTGGTGAATCTGGGCTATCAGCGCGCGGCAGCGGATAAAGCGCTGCTCGCGGCGCGGGGCGGCAAAGCCCCTCAGAGTTTTGACGTGCTGTTTCGCGAGGCGCTAGGGACGCTGTCGAAATGATTCCGCGTCGAGAAGCTAGAACGGATTCACCGTTGCCGAATCCCGATAGTGTGGGGACGGGCGCCCTCGCCCGTCCAAGCCGAGCGCGGCTCGGCAGCCGCCTGTAGTCACAGCAACTGTGGATTCACTTCTAGTTGCCCACAAAGCGCAGATACAGGTCGCGGTCATCGCGGCAGGTTTCCGCCATTTGCTTTACCTTTTCCCAGGCTTCCAACTGAGAGTCATCGCGCACGCGATCTTTTGCCCGATCCCATTCCTTGAGAAAAGCTTCCATCTGAAGATGATTGAACACGGTTTTGCCGTACGGATCGATGCCGCTGAGCAGCAGGAAATCGGCATGACTGGTGGCCGGAACCACGCCGTGCAGCATGACCCACTCGCTGCGTTCGCCAAGATCGTCTTCGAGTTTCACCACCAGGGACATGACCAGCCTCAGGACGTATGCAATAGTACTGGCCGCAATGTACCAGTCCGGGAAGGCGTTGTCCAAGGCTGAGCCGGGTATCGAAGGTAACCGCGCATCGATCACGGGAGGCCCGCGGTCTCGGAACGGATAAGGATCCCGCGGACAAGAGGCTCGCGCTACACTCCTACGCTTCGCCGACGTGTGTGCCGTGCTGGAAGTGGTATTGCAAAATCTTGGCGGCCAGGGCGGGGCTTACGCCCTCTCCATGGGCTTCGATGGAGCGGACCACTTCTCCACGACAGATGACTTCGGTGGCTGCGAGGCCGGCAATTTCCGCGGGCAACACCAGGCTAATCTCCAGTTGTGCGCTCGGATACAGCGATTCCTGCGCCTGGAACAGCATTCCCGAGCGGCTGATGTTTTCGGTGGTGCCGGGGCGCCAGCTCTTTTCTCCGAGCGGACGATAACGCAGCGGAAGATGCAGATTGAAACGGCGAGCTCGGAACGGTGGAATCTTTTTCTCAAGAACGCTTGCGCTGCGGGATTGCATTGCGACCTCCGGCGGGATGGGTTCGGAATCCAGCACCTCGCGGACGCGGTCTTTCAGCGCGGGAAGGCTGAACGGTTTTTGCAGCAGGCTAATGCCGGCATCGAGCGTGCCGTCATGACCAATGGCATTCTCGGTGTAACCCGACATGTAGAGCACGCGTACGTCCGGCAACAACTCCGTGACGCGCGCGGCCAATTCGCGGCCATTCATGCCGGGCATGATGACATCGGTGAACAGGAGATCGATGGTGCCCTTGTATCCGTCGACGATTTGCAGAGCCGCCGCGCCGTCTGCCGCTTCCAGGATCTTGTAGCCCTGCGTTTCCAGATACTGCCGGGCGAGACGGCGGAGATTGGTTTCATCTTCGACGATGAGGATGGTCTCCTGCCCATGATCGGCGCGGGGAAGGCTGAAGGAGTCCTGCGCCGCGGCGGCGTCTTCGCGGCCGTCGACGCGCGGGAAATAGGCGCGGAAGGCGGTGCCGCGTTGCGGCTGGCTGTCGACGAAGATAAAGCCTCCGCTTTGCTTCACGATGCCATACACCATCGACAGGCCGAGGCCGGTGCCTTTCGCACCCTTGGTCGTGAAGAAGGGCTCGAAGATGCGCGCCTGAGTTTCGTTGTCCATCCCGACGCCGGTGTCGCTGATGGCGAGCATGACGTACTCACCCGGAATGAGCGGCGCGTGCGTGCGCGTGAAGCTCTCGTCGAGGGTGACGTTGGCGGTCTCGATGGTCAGCTTTCCGCCTTGCGGCATGGCGTCGCGAGCGTTCACGGCAATGTTCATGATGACCTGGTCGATCTGGCCGGGATCGGCGCGGACCGAGCCCAGCGTGGGCCCTGGAACCATGACCAGATCGATGTCCTCCCCGATCATGCGGGTGAGCATTTTCAGGTTCTCGGCCACCACTTCATTCAGGTCGAGCACCTTGGGGGCAAGCATCTGTTTGCGGCTGAACGCCAGCAATTGCCGCGTCAGCGAAGTGGCGCGCTGCGTGGCGTTGGAGATTTCCTGCGCCGGCCCGCGCAGCCGGGGATCGGGTCCAAGGCGCTCCAGCAGAAACTCGGAATAGCCGGAGATCACCATCAGCAGGTTGTTGAAGTCGTGCGCGATACCGCCGGCGAGGCGCCCGATCGCTTCCATCTTTTGCGCCTGGCGGAGTTGCAGTTCCAGCGTGCGCGTTTCGGTAACGTCTTCTATAAAAATCTCGAACATGCCTCCGTCTTTGCCGTTCGGAATCGACCGCCCCGAAATGCGCGCCACGATGCCCGTGCCATCCTTGCGCACACACTCGGTGGTCAGGTTGTTGAATTCCTTCCGCGCATGAAAATAATCGGCGGTTCGAAACCATTGCTGGGCGTCGGCGTACAAGCTCCCTAAATGCCGGCCGGTAAGCTCGGCAGTACTGCCATAACCAAACATCGCCACCAGCGCGTGGTTTGCGTCCTGAAGCATCCCGAGGGCATCGCAACGGCAGATGCCGTAAGGCGCGTTCATCACCAGCGAGCGAAAGTTGCTCTCCGACCGGCGCAGGCTGTCCTGGGTGGCGCGGAGAGCGGCGTTGAACCAGCAGATCAACAGAGCCACGGCGAAGAACAACGCGAGGTGCGCGATCGCCTTGTGATACTCGCGTGGAGTCTGTTCTCCGGTGAACGAATAGTAGGCGCTGACGGTGAGCGCGAAAGAGGTGGCCGCGAGTCCGGGCTTCCATCCTCCGTACCAGGCGCTGACCATCACGGCGACCGCGAACATCACCAGGCGGCTCTCCGCGATATCGGAGAAAAACAAGGTTGGAATCAGCGCCAGGACGGCGCTGAGGAGAGCGACTCCATAGCGCAGGATGGGCGTGCGCGCCGGAGCTACGACCAAGCTGCGGATGATGGGGATTTTCATTCGCATGAGTCTCATGCTATGCGTCGACCACGCGCACAGCGAGTTACGCTAGTCCACCGCAGTTTCCTGGCGGCACAGTGGCCAGAGGTACACCTGCCGGGACAATGTAGACGGAAAACCGAAACGCCTTGCCCACAGCCTAATCTCAGATGTCGTTTTGCGCAAAACTCTCTTGTATAAAAACCGGGTGGGGAACATAGTCGTACAACAGTCGTACAACAGGGCTTGCAACCGTGACCGGCAACGACGAAACTAGCGGAGCATCGCCAGGAACAGCGGGCAGGGAATTCCAGAATGAACATCGGTCTTTTCGGCGGCAGCTTCGATCCCATCCATCGCGGACACCTGGCACTGGCCCAGGCTGCCGCTAGCCGCTACTCTCTGCGGCAGGTATTGTTTGTGCCGGCGAATGTTCCTCCGCACAAACAGAAACAGCCACTCACAGCGTTCATCCATCGTTATGCTATGGTGACGCTAGCCACCCAGGACGAAAAGCGTTTCTTTCCATCGCTACTAGAGGCGCCAGAGTTCACCCCAAAGCACGTAGGGGCAGGTGCCCTCACCTGCCCAGCGGAGCGCGGCTCCGCAAATTACTCCATCGATACCGTCCGCCGCCTGAAAAAATCCCTCAAAAAATCCGACCGCCTTTTTTTCCTGGTCGGCGTTGACGCCTTTCGCGACGTCGCCCACTGGCACGAAGCGCGCGCCCTTCTGGCGGAATGCGACTTCATCGTCGCCAGCCGTCCCGGATACTCGCTGCGCGACGTGGCCGAGTCTTTGCCGGAAGGTTTGCGGCCTGCCGCGGCGGTGACGCGTCCGTTCCATAAGCAGCCGGCAAAGGGCGATCTGGTTCTTCCCGGGCTCGCACTGCACTTGCTGGAGGAAATTAACCAGAGCGTCTCCGCGACCGCGATTCGCACCGCGGCAGCGCAAGGCAAGCCGCTGGCAAGATGGCTGGACCCCCGAGTGGCAGATTACGTGCGGAAGCACGGGCTGTATCGGAAGGGCGCGTGAGAACTGACGCCACGACAAGGAAGCGAGAGCGGAAGATAGGTAGTGTGGTGTAAGTACCTGATTAGGTCACTTGACTGCACTCTTCCACAAACCTCGGTCTCTGGGTAGATCAGCACGCATGTACTGATAGCGCCGGTCAGCACGCAAGGTTAGGGCCCTCTGGTCGGGAGTGAGCAGCACCCACTGTTCGCCTTTTCTGTCGTAGGGAACGGTCCTAAGGGTGGCGCCGAGGTCAAACTCGAACACGCACCAAACCTTTTCAGGCAAGAATGAAAACTGAATCAACTTCTGGCCATCTAGCAGATCGGTGGCGCGTCGCATACTAAGCCTTGTTGAGCCGTTTCCAACATGTTTGCCGCTAGAGAGAACCTCCCAAGCGCAAGAAGCGATTCTCAGGTGCCACTCGCCATGAACAAAAACATTCCGGCGAGCCAAGAGTCTTCGCACCTTTCGAGAGGCGCCTTTGCTCGCGACGGTTGGCTCTTGAACGTCCAAGTGCGGTTTCCCGAATTCAAGGGTGAAGAACGAACCATATCCCGGTTTTACGTTCCAGCACGGCTTCCCATAGATTTCGCGAAAGACTTTATGAAAAATCGGAGCAATCTGCATTCAGCAGAGTCTAATCGCACGCGTGCGCTCGATCAACTCACGCTGCATGTTCTGGATGGATAGTTAGCGTACATCGCCATTAGCAATTGATCGGCGACTATGCGCCTGTGATCGCTCGCCAAGTCGAACCGAACTTCCTCTCCGCGCGATGTCAGCGCTCCCACCCACTCGCCTCCCTGCGGGTTACAATCAATAAGCCCGTATGAAGAAAAAGGACGACCTCAAGAGCCAGGTAACTGCAGCCATCCTCGCCTGCCAGGACAAACAAGCTGAAGACGTAACGGTCCTCGAACTGGAAAAAGATTCCGGAGCGTTCACCGACTACTTTGTGATGTGCAGCGGGACGAATCCCCGCCAGATCCAGGCGATTGCCGACGCCGTGGACGAACGCCTCGAGGCGCTGGGCCTCCGCGTGACTCACGCCGAGGGCTACAAACAGGCGGAGTGGGTGCTGCTCGACTACGTGGACTTCGTCGTCCACATTTTCTCCGAGAAAGCGCGCCAGTTCTACGACCTGGAGCGCCTGTGGAAGTCGGCCAAGCGGTTGGAGCCAGCGGAATTGTTGGCGAAACCGAAGCCCCGCCGCGCCGCGACCGCCAAGTCCGCGCCGCGCAAAATCGCCTCCGCGGCGCGCAAAAAGAAGGCCTAAGTGTCCGCATAGAATTCAGCCCCGGAGGGGCGACCAAGCTTAGCCCAGCGCCGGGGTCCCCAGCACTCCCGGTTTTGGCGTGATGGGGTGGAGGGCTTCAGCCCTGGGGAAAGTGGAAAAAGTGATTTAAGTCCCGGAGGGACGACCCAGTNNAAAGTGGCATGGATCGGAAAGACCAAAGAGTCGGCCATCCAGGCGCTGACCGGCGAGTATTTGAAACGCATCTCGCGCTACGCCGACGTTGCGGGCCTGCCCTTAAAAGACGAAGCCGCTATTTTGTCGCTGGCGAGTGGTGAGCAAAAACAAAATAAAGAGCGGCACAAGCTGGTTCTTCTCGATTCGCGCGGAAAACAGCTTTCCTCCGAAGAGCTGGCCCAGTTTCTGGAGCGCGAGCAGGTGAACGCGATTCCTCTCGTGTTCGCGATTGGCGGCAGCGACGGTTTCAGTGAAGAAGCACGGCGCCAAGCCGCCTTTACGCTGTCGCTGGGAAAGATGACGCTGCCGCACGAACTGGCGCGCGTGGTGTTAACCGAGCAGCTTTACCGCGCTTTCACCATTCTCGCGCATCATCCCTACCATTTAGGACATTAACTTTATGGTAAAGGGGCAGCGACCGGTCAGCCCATTCTCGCGAAAATCGATTCCCCGCCCCGATGTACCTCTGGCAGCTTCCCGTGGACGCCCAACTGGCTTACTCTATCTCCACAGGCGAAACAAGTCTGAATTTGCTGTCGAGGCCCTCCCCCAATGAAAAACCCGTACGATGTACTGCGAATGAAAGAGCAGGAACTGCTGCGGGTCCGCAAAGAGATGGACGCTCTGCGGATCGCAGCGCGCTTGCTGGGCACCGAAGATTCGGGCGCTGCCAACGGCCAAGGTCAACCCAAGCTGCAACGGGTCGTCGAAATGCCGTAGAGTACCAACTCCCCCGTTTGACACGAGGCGGACGGAAGCCAAAACCGTCCGCCTTCGTGTTTGCGTATGTGGCACGGTCATTCCCCTCCGCGTACAATTAGGTATTCGGCTCTATGTCGGATCTCCGCCGTGGTCTCATCATCGTGAATACTGGTCCCGGCAAAGGAAAGACCACCGCAGCCATGGGAACGGCGCTGCGGGCCGTCGGCCAGGGGATGCGCGTCCTGATGCTGCAATTCCTCAAAGGCTCGTGGCATTACGGCGAACTCGATGCGGTCAAGGCTTTTGGCGACAAGTTCATCATCAAGCAGATGGGACGGGGCTTCGTAAAAGTCGGCGCCGAGAAGCCCGACCCTGAAGATGTGCGGATGGTGGAAGAGGCCTGGGCCGAGGCCGAGAAAGCGATCCAATCCGGCGAATGGGACCTGGTGGTGCTCGATGAGATCAATTACGCCATCAGCTACGGTATGCTGGATCCGGCGAAAGTGGTGGAGTCTCTGAGACAAAAGCCGGAGATGGTGCACGTCATCTTGACCGGGAGGAACGCAAATCCGGCAATCGTCGAGCTAGCCGACACGGTGACTGAAATGCGCCAGGTAAAGCACGCCTACGAAAAAGGCGTAATGGCGCAGAGAGGAATCGAGTACTGAATTGGTAATTTGTGATTTGTAATTGGTAGTTTTAACCCCATCGGTTTTGGTTTTAAATTACAAATTACAAATTACCAAATTACCAAATTACAAATTCCCCATGACTTGGTTCAAGCGACAACCCGGTGAGTTGGACACTTCGGGCGAGAAGAAGATACGCACCGAGGGGCTGTGGGTAAAGTGTGACAACTGCCGTCAGATTATCTGGAAAAGGGACCTCGAGGAGAATCTCAGCGTCTGCCCCAAGTGCGGCAAACACTTCCGCATCGATGCCCGTACGCGTCTGGCGCAGCTTCTCGACGACAATCAATACGAAATTTTCGACAGCAATCTCGCCTCCAACGACCCGTTGAAGTTTGTGGACCTCAAGTCGTACTCCTCGCGCCTGAAACAGGCGAAGGCCGACACCGGCCTGAAAGACGCCATCATCAATGCCCAGGGCAAACTGAACGGGCGTCCGGTGATCGTGGTCTCGATGGAGTATTCATTCATCGGCGGGAGCATGGGCGCGGTGGTCGGCGAGGCCATCACGCGCGCCATTGAAAAGGCGATTGAAACGCGGAAGCCAATTATTATCGTTTCGGCGTCGGGCGGCGCGCGCATGATGGAAGGCGCGATCAGCCTGATGCAACTGGCGAAGGTCTCCGCTGCGCTGGCGCGTTTAGACACGGCGCGGGTTCCCTACATTTCGGTTTTGACCGACCCCACCACCGGCGGCGTGACCGCATCGTTTGCCATGCTGGGCGATCTCAACATCGGCGAACCCGGCGCCCTGATTGGCTTCGCCGGCCCGCGAGTGATTGAGCAGACGATCCGGCAGAAGCTGCCGCCAGGTTTCCAGCGCTCCGAGTTTCTCCTGGAACACGGAATGCTAGACGCCGTGGTCCCGCGCAAGGACTTGAAAGCGTACATCGCGCGGGCCCTGGATTTCATGGTCCAGGCTGCGTAGAGCAGTCGTCGGTCGTTGGTCGTTAGGAAACCCCGCCTCTAGCGAGCTGTCGGGAACTCCTGCTCAGGGTTCGTGGGAAGCACTTTGACCTCCAACGTCCTCCTTCTAATGAGAGAGAGTCGAATCTGCCCGCCGGACTTGGTACCCTGAATGCATCCAGCTGAGGCGAACAGCGAAGGGCGGACATCAAGTATCCGACGACGAGTCCTTCCCCAGCGCGCGAGCGACTAACGACCAGCGACCAACGACCGATGTCCTACGAATCCGCAATCGCGCAGATGTACGCGTTAGGCCACGAACTGGCCCAGACGCCGTCGCACAAGTTCGATCTGGCGCACATGCGCGTGCTGCTGGCCGCATTGGGGCATCCGGAAAACAGTTTTCCAACTGTGCTCGTCGTCGGCACTAACGGCAAGGGCTCGACAGCGGCGACGCTGGCATCCATCCTTCAGGCTTCCGGATTGAAGACCGGGCTCTATACTTCGCCACATTTGCTTCGCATCAATGAGCGCATTCGCCTCGATGGCAAACCCATCGGCGACGACGATTTCGCGCTCCTCCACGACGTAGTCGACCGCACCGCCGAGCGCCTGGTTGGAGAAGGCGATCTGCCGTGGCATCCCAGCTTCTTTGAAACGCTCACCGCGATGGCCCTTGAGCATTTCGCCCGAGCCCGGCCTGACATGGTAGTGCTTGAGGTCGGCATGGGCGGCCGTTTGGATGCGACCAACGTAGTTGAACCGCGTCTCAGCATCATCACCGACATCGCCCTCGATCATCAAAAGTATCTTGGCGAGACCGTCGCCGAGATTGCCCGCGAGAAAGCAGGCATCATCCGGCCGCGCGGCGTTGTGGTAACCCTCCCGCAGTTGCCCGAGGCCAACGACGTGATCGGAAACACAATTTTGGATATGGGCGCGCGAGCCGTGAACGCCGTGCCCTATGTGCCGCCGGTGTCCCCCGGAAGCGGTGAATACTTCAGTGGTCGGTGGTCAGTGGCCAGTGGCCAGTGGCAGCGTTATCCGCTGGAAGTGATGGGCGCGCGAATCATGGTCGAGTCGCCGCTGGTGGGCCGCCACCAGTTGCGCAACCTCGCGCTGGCGATCGCGGCGGCAGAGGAACTGCACCATCAGGGAATTGTTCAAATAACGCCGCAGACGATCGCCCAAGGCATTCGCGAAACGTATTGGCCGGGACGTTTCCAGGTAGTGCCAGCAGGAGCCAATCCCGAGTATGTGCTCGATGTCGCGCATAATCCGGCTGGAGCCTGGGCTCTGCGGTCGACGCTTTCGGCCGCTTACCCGGACATAGGAAACGCCCGCGATATCACGATGGTGTTTGGCGTGATGCGCGACAAAGCGATGCAGGAAATTGCCGAGATTCTATTTCCGCTCGCCCGGCACGTAATCGTGACCCACGCCAACAACCCGCGTTCCGCGAGCCCGGATGAGATTCGACGGGCAGCGGCGCGTGTGGCGCCGGGCAGTGATATCGAAAACGCCGAGGATGTAGCGTCAGCCCTGGACCGAGCGCGAAAAATTGCCGGCCGAACTGGCCTGATTGTAGTTACCGGCTCGATTTACATTGTAGGAGAAGCGATGCGAACGCTCGGCGTTAGCATCTAAGAATAAATAAATGTGGCGCGGGCGCCCCCCGCCCGCGAAGACGTCCGTGGTCTAGAAACTGTGCACAAGATTGCCACAACAACGGAGCCGGAAAGGGTAGAAGGCGAGCCATGCTCGCCTGAACAGCCGGCGATATCGATCTCAACCTGGCCTGAGACCCGGCCAGCGGCGCCCAAGCCACGCCACGGCTGGCTTAGCCGTCTCCGCTCGTATTTCATTCTCGACCCGTTGATCTGGGCCTACACCCTGATTCTGGGCACGATTTCTCTGCTCTGCTCGCTCTTCGACCGCAGCGGCCGCATCCAGCACAATTGCGCACGCCTCTGGTCGTGGCTCATCATGAAGACGATCCTGTCGCCAGTGAAAGTAACCGGGATGGATAGGGACAAGATCGACAACTCCAAACCCCGTGTCTATGCGGTCACTCATGCATCGGCGTTCGACATCCCAATCCTCTACGTCAACTTGCCCTTTCAATTCCGGATCATTTTCAAAAGTGAATTGCTGGCCTACCCGTTCATCGGCTGGCATCTCAGGCGCTCGGGTCAAGTCTGCATCAACCAGCAGAACCCGGCAGCTTCGATCGGCTCCATCAAGTCTGCGCTGCGGAGCTTGCGCAGTGGCATGCCGCTGGTAATCTTTCCCGAAGGCGGCCGCACGCGCGATGGCAATGTGCAACCTTTTCTTCCGGGAGCATTTTTCTTGGCGATTAAGGCGCAGGCGGACATCGTGCCCATCGCGCTCGTCGGCACTTTCGAGCTGCTGCCGATGAACACCTATCACATCAAGTGCCAGCCGCTGGAAATGCGGGTAGGCGAAATAATCCCGACCGCCGGCTTGACCGTACAAGATACCGAAGAAGTCTCAGCCAAGGTGAGAGCGTCAATCGAAAAGCTGCGTGCGTCACCACCACATAGCGCAGAACGAAGAACCGCGTAGGGGCGGACGCCCCCG
>PMMJ01000519.1 GCA_003162255.1 Acidobacteriaceae bacterium
CATAATCCTCGACATAATCGCCGGCAATGATGAGGATTTTTTTCTGCGGCATAAGAGCCTCCCTGAATATTGTGACAGAAGCGAAGGCAAGTGTGCAGCGCGCGCTGAAGCAACTCGGGTGCTGTCCCTAGCGGGACTTGCTCTGTTCCACTTCCGCCTTCCCGGCACCGTGCTGGGCTTTTCTGTTCTGCCGCTCCGCGGCGGGAGGCATCGCAGTTCATGAGTTGCAGGATTTATCCACAGCCCGGGTACATGCTTGCGCACCTTGGTGCCCTTGGCGGTCAGCGAGGTTACGGCTTATGCTGAATGTAGATTGAAAGGTTCAGGGTCCGCTTGCCGATGATTTCCCTTCGTTTCTATACAGTGGTACTGGGCGCGATTGGCGTGGCCGTGGCCAGCTATGGCCTGCTGCGCCGCAAACCCAAGAACGCGAACGACGTTGAACTGGAACGCCGCACTTGGCTGAATACGGTCGGGCGCATCACCGATGGCACGGTGATCGATGTTCAGGAAATCACCATGGCCACGAACCGCCCCGCTACCATGCTGATCTACCAGTACGACGTCGCGGGCGTTTCCTATGAGGCCTCGCAGGACGTCACTTATCTTCGGCAGTGGATCAATCTGCATTCCTGTCGGCTCGGACTGCCGACTTCCGTGAAGTACGATTCCCGCAACCCGGGCAACTCCATGGTGATTGCCGAAGGCTGGATGGGGCTGAGGCAGTGAGAAGGTGCGGAGACCATTCACCACGGAGGCAGTGTCATCGGATGATCGGGTGATCGAAATTCAAGTTCCCAGCGGTTTTTCGATCATCCGATGACCCGATCCTTCAGAGTTTCCCCAATGCCATCGCGACCATGTAGAGAATCTGCGCGGCGGCCAGGCCGACCCAGATGCGCTGCCGAATGCGCGACCGGCGTATGTCGCGCAACAGGTCGGCGGCGGTGGGTTCCCTGACCAGAGCTTCGATGAGAGCTTCCCGCTTTTCCGGCGGCAACGGCAGCGGTTGCAGATTGACTGGCCTCAGGGCATCGGCTGACTTCGGCTTGTCGGGATAAAACACCTTCGGTGTGTCCACTACTTCCGACCACATCGGCAGCAGGATCCAGGACTTCGGAATGACGTCCAGAATCGGTTTAGAAGTGAGATGGAGGGCGGGCTGGGTTTCGGGCGCGACGCGGTCGGCAAGATTCCGCAGCAGCGATGCCCACCAGAAGTGGCTGAGCTGATCGGTGATAAGCTCACCGACATCGACAGGCTGCGATTCCAGTTCGAGCGGCGGCAGCGTTTCCGGCGAGATCACGTCCCCGATGTTGGTGAATACGGTGCGAAACCAGGGCAGGCGCAGACGCTCGCCAAGCGCTAGTCCGACATACACGGGCCGGGCCGTGAGTTCGAGCGGCGGCAGCTTCTCCGGCGCGAAGGTATCGCGCAGATTGCCGGCCAGCGACCGCCAGAGCGGCTGCGTCAGGCTCGGCGGCGGAAGCAAATCGAGCGGAATCTCGGGCTCTGCCGTCGTGGACTGTGGGTCGGTATACCAGGCTTCGGCGGCATTTGAGCGGTAAGACATAAGAATTCAATCACTCCAGTGCGGCTTGGGCGGCGCGAACTTCCGCGCGATCCCAAAGGAAGCACCCATCGATGTTAGACGCGCAGCGAGCGTCTGTCACGCGTCTTTACGTAGCTTTACGACGTGGATTTTCGCTCCCATGCCGTCCCGGCGACTGAAAAAGGATGCACAATGACGGCAATGCGGCGGGCACTCTCATTCATTTACGGAAGCTCTGATTAAGTCGTCGAGCGGAGAGCCTTGAAAGGGCATGGCTTCAGCCATGCCGTTAGAACCCGCTACACAAGCGGCTTAACCGCTGAGGGTCGCGCTTTGAGCGCATCCCGAGTCTCCTTAGCGCTCATTTCCTTGGTACATGCACTTTGATGCTATTGAGGCCAGCGCGACGGCTCAAGCACAATGGCAGAGTCGGCCAATGTTATTCTCGTGTTTCCGGAGCAGCGGAAAAGCAGGCGGAGCCAAAGACTTGGAAGTCGCATCTGAAATGGAGAATCGGGATTGAGCGACGACGCACAATCGGCAGCCAAGGCGCAACGGCGGCCGCGGCGCTTTTCCCGTCATCGTTTTGACGTGCGCATCCAGGTGTCGGTGTTTCGGGAAGGCCTCACCACCGCATGCTGGGGCCGCACCAGCGAACTCGGCCAGGACGGCATCGGAGCGACTCTCAGCGGTGAGCTGAAAACGGGCGAAGTTGTTTCCCTGGAGTTTCCCATCCCGCTCCCGCCTCACGTCATGAAGGTGCGAGCGGTGGTGCGTTATAGCGACGGCCTGCGTTGCGGATTCGAATTTCTGGTGGTGACCGAGGAGCAGAAACAGACGCTCCACCAGGTCTGCGTAGTGTTGGCGAACGCCTCCTGATCCTTCCTGTTTTGTCCTAGAACCTCCATTACCCTGGTAACTAACGGCGAATATCCGAGCCCGCTTACCATCGAACTATTGCGAGAGCGCGCTGGGAAAGGACCGTATGGGTGAGAAAATCGCCCCGGCATCAAGTTCGGCAGAACTGCCGTGGGTAGACGCGCTGCGGGATGCTCTTGAGCACACTGCGCCGCCGATCCTTTCTCCCATCGCTGACGTCTCCGACCCAAGCCCGGCCACTTCGCCCACGAACGGCAATGGCGCTGGGGTCAGGCCGCCAGTCGACAAAGCCTACCTGGAACAAATCATCGAGAACGCTCCGGAAGCGATCAGTATTATCGACTCGGAGCTGGGCATTTTGCGCATCAACGGGGAGTTCACCCGCCTCTTTGGCTTTACCGCGGAGGAGGCTGCCGGAAGACGGATCAACCAGCTTATTGTGCCGCCCGATCGCTATGCGGAAACCGCGTGGATCGCCGAGCGCATCCAGACCGAAAATAAACTCTCGCTGGAGACCCGCCGCAAGCGAAAAGATGGCTCCCTGGTCGAGGTGCTGGTCTCCGCCGCGCTGCCGGTGGGGCCCTGGGTGGTGGACGCAGCGATGGTGGGTGGCTCGG
>PMMJ01000553.1 GCA_003162255.1 Acidobacteriaceae bacterium
CAATTCCGCGTGCGCCATCACGGCGAGATCGTGCGCATTGAGATTGCGCGCGAAGAACTTCCCCGCGCGTTGACGGCCGAGATGGCCCGTGAGTTCACCACCGTGTTCAAAGCACTGGGATTCAAGTTCGTCACTCTCGATCTGGAGGGATTCCGCTCCGGATCGATGAATCAGCTACTGACCGCGGAAGAGTTGTTGCGGGGACACTCCTGAACTTTTTTTACAGAGGCGCGGCTTGCCGCGACTGCGCCATTGAAGACGCGGGCGGCGGACGGGGCAAGCCCGTCTCGACAGCGGCAATGCTTCCCGCCGTGAGATAATCAGGCGCTTGCTCATGTTCAGGCGGGTTCTACTGATGATGGCGCGGCGCGCGTTTCTGGCTCTCTTGCTGATTTGTCTGGGTTGCTCGGCCCAGTCCCCTCCCGCTGCTTCTCCGCCTCCTGCTTCGGAGATCACGCGCGCGATTGAGCGGCAGGTACGGGCGCATTATTCCCTCCCGCCGGATGTAAAAGTGATTGTGGGGCCGATCCGGCCGAGTGAGTTCCCAAACTATGACGCGCTGACGGTTACGTTTGCCAGTCCCGACAAGAAACAGGACTTCGAGTTCCTGCTCTCGCGCGACCACAAGACGCTGATGCGAATCACTAAGTTCGATCTGAGCAGCGATCCGTATGCCGAGATCATGAAGAAGATCGACGTCACTGGGCGTCCGACGCGTGGCAACAAAAATGCCAAGGTGACGGTAATCAACTACGACGATTTTGAGTGTCCGTTCTGTTCCGGCATGCACACGACACTTTTCCCCGGGATCTTCAAGGAATACGGCGATCGCGTCCTTTTCATCTACAAGGATTACCCGCTCGAAGAAATTCATCCCTGGGCTGTGCATGCGGCGGTGAACGCCAATTGCCTGGGCGCGCAAAACACTGATGCCTACTGGGATTACGCTGATTACCTGCACGGCAATCAGGACGCGATCAAAGCCAAAGGCCACGACGGTTGGAATGCGGAACTCGATAAGCTAGCCACGCTGCAGGCGCAGAAACATAATCTCGACGTGGCGAAATTGCAGGCATGCGTCAAAGCCCAGGATGAAAAGGCGGTGCGCGCCTCGATGCACGAGGGAGACACTGTTGGAGTGGACGCAACTCCAACGATGTTCGTGAACGGACAGAAACTGGATGGAGCCGTGCCCGTGGATGAAGTGCGGCTGGCGCTCGATCGAGCGTTGAAAGATGCCGGCGTCGCGCCTCCGGAGCACAAGCCGGCCGCGGCGGAAACAAAAACTCCGCCGGCCGCTCCCACGAAGTGAGTGAATCTATGATTTGTAATTTGCGATTTGTGATTTGAAGACCCGTCGACTGCGGGATCGAGATTACCAATTACAGATTGCCAATCACGAATTCCAGGTCGTTTACCAACTCGCCGTCATGGCGGAGGGAGGAACTTGAAAAATCGTAACTGCTTTGTTCGGGCGGCCCTCGCAATGGTCAGCGCATTTCTTTTGATGGGGCTGTTGGCTTGCAACCGCAACAGCAGCGGCGGCGACGTCATGGCCTCGGTCAATGGGCGAAAGATCTATCGCAGCGAGGTCGACAAATATTACGCCAACCAGACGGCGGGTTCCGATCAGCAGCCGACGGGCGAGCAAGCGGTAAGCCTGCGGCTGAGCATTCTGAATGAGCTGGTCGAGACTGAAATTCTGATGCAGCGCGCGGAGAAACTCGGGCTGCTGGCGACGGACGAAGAAGTGGACCGCAAGCTGAACGAAATCAAGTCGCCCTACACCGCCGAGGAGTTTAACAAGCGCATGCAGGACAAAAAGATCACGCTCGATGACTTCAAGCGCGACCTGCGGCGCTCGCTGACCCGCGAAAAGGTATTGAACAAGGAAATCACCTCGCACATCAACATCACCGACCAGGACGTTTCCGGCTACTACAACGAGCACAAGGCCGAGTTCAACCTGATCGAAGCGCAATATCATTTGGCCAAGATCGTGGTTTCTGGAGCGGGCAACGCCCAGGTGCACAACCTGCAGAACAGCAAGGCGCAGAACGATGCCGATGCGCGCAAGAAGATCCAGATGATCGCCAACCGCCTCGATAGTGGCGACGATTTCGCCACGCTGGCCATGAATTATTCCGAGGACCCGGATACCAGCAATAACGGCGGCGATCTGGGAATGGCTCCCGAATCCCAACTCACGAAGAACCCCGATCCGACAACTCGCGAAGTGGCCGCGGCGGTGATGAAGCTCAAACCGGGCCAGTATTCGCCGGTGATCCCGCTCCTCAACCCGACCAATCATCAACCCTTCGCTTACATCATCGTGAAGCTGATTTCGAAGGAACCGGCGGGCCAGAGGGACTTGAACGATCCGCGGGTGCAGCAGGCCATTCGCCAGCAATTGCGCGATCGCCGCGAGCAGCTATTGAAAGCGGCGTACTACGAGAGCCTCCGCGATGACGCCAAAGTCACGAATTACTATGCGGAAGAAGTGCTGAAGAATCTGGGAAACGCGAAGTAGGACCTGGGGTTTGTATTAGGGCATCGCTTTAGCGATGCCGTATGCTCTCAAGAATCGAATGCCCCTTCAGGGGCTGGGCATCACCGCCGCTCTACCCCTCCAGCTTCTTGGTCAAGACTTCGTTCGCCAACTGCGGATTGGCTTGACCCTTCGAGGCCTTCATCACCTGTCCCACGAAGAACCCGATCATGGTTTTCTTGCCCGCGCGATATTGCTCCACCTGCTTGGGATTCGCAGCGATTAACTCATCGGCCAGCTTCTCCAGGGCCGATGTATCCCGTGACTGCTCGGGACGCCCCTCCGCTTCATAAAGCGCTGGGAAGTCCTGTTTGCGTTCGAAGCAGAGGTCGTAAAGATCTTTCAGCATCTTGCCCGAGATGGCGCCCGACTCGACCAGATCGGCCGAGGCCGTAACTCCAGCCATCGAAATTGGCGACTGCTCGAGTTCCAGTCCCTGCGCTTTGAGGCGTCCGAGTAATTCGCTTTGCACGAGATTCGCGACCCGCTTCGGATTTTTCGCGGTGCGGGCGGCGGATTCGAATTGATCGGCCATGGCTCGCGTCAGCGTCAGCGTGTGGGCGTCGCTGGCGGTGATGCCGTAGTCGTTCATCATGCGCTGGCGGCGCGCTTCCGGAAGCTCGGGCAGGCTGGCGCGGATCGCGGCTTGCCATTTTTCATCGACCACCAGGGGAAGCAAATCGGGCTCAGGAAAATAGCGGTAGTCGTGCGCCTGCTCCTTCGAGCGCATGCCGTAAGTCTTGCCTTCGTTGGCGTTGTAGAGGCGCGATTCCTGGGTGATCTTGCCGCCGGATTCCAGCACCTCGATTTGCCGCTCGATCTCGTATTCGAGCGCCTGTTTGACGAAGCGGAACGAGTTGACGTTCTTGATCTCGGTTTTGGTGCCGAATTCTTTTTGTCCGCGACGGCGCACGCTGATGTTGGCGTCGCAGCGCAGCGAACCTTCCTCCATGTTGCAGTCGCTGACGCCGGTGTAGAGGATAATTTCCTTCAGCCGCGTGAGGTACTCGTAAGCTTCCTCCGGCGACCGCATGTCGGGTTCGCTGACAATCTCGGCGAGAGGCACCCCGGTGCGGTTCAAATCGATTGCAGTCTTATGAGCGGAGTCGGCGAAGCCCTCGTGCAGGCTCTTGCCCGCGTCTTCTTCGAGGTGAAGGCGGGTGATGCCGATTTTCTTTTTGCCGCCGTTCAGATCGATGTCGATGAATCCAAACTCGGCGAGCGGCTTGTCGTATTGCGAAATCTGGTAACCCTTCGGCAAGTCGGGATAGAAATAGTTCTTTCGTGCAAAGATGGAAACTTCGTTGATGCGGCACTCCAAAGCCATTGCCGCCAGCGCCGCGAATTCCACGGCTTTGCGGTTCAGCACCGGCAAGGCTCCGGGCAGTCCCAGACAGACGGGGCACACATTGGTGTTCGGCGGATCGCCAAAACGAGTCGAGCACGAGCAGAAGATTTTCGACGCGGTCAGAAGCTGTACGTGGACTTCGAGTCCGATGACCGGCTCGTATTTCGCGAGTAAGTCCTCGGAAAGGGCTGGAGTCGTCGCCATAGGAGGAAATTATAGCTGCCCTCGCTGGTGGAGCGCCGGGCGTCCCCGCCCGGCCACGATACTGCCGATTGCGGATGCTCTCAGCATGAACGCTGGACGGGCGAGACGCCCGTCGCTCCATCGTTCGACTGCTACGGTTGCTTGGCTTCCGGCGCGCTCAAGTACTTCTCCATCGGGATTTCGAAATACATCAGCTCATTGCCCTTCGCGTCGCGCACTCCCATCAGATAGAAGCTCGCGCCGGTCAGCGGATTCGAGATGTCGGCAATATCGAAAAACAGAAACCCACGCGCCGTGGAGTGCGGTTCCACGGCCCTGGCGCCAAACTGAGCCTGCTCGATTTCGTCCCATGTCTTGCGGCTGACACCTCCCTTAACCTCTTTCTTGGGCAGCGGAATCGGAAGCGGCATCCGATTCGCGCCGTCATTCCGCGAAGGACGCGAAAGCCGGCGTACTACTTCGTCCGTGGTCGAGGGCAGCAGTTTGCTGCGATCTCTGGTATTCAACTGGGCCTTCATGCCGACGAGAGAGACCGGCTGATCGCCGTCGTTCGTGATTACGAAGAAGACCGGCAGGTAACCGTTGTCGCGGTAGTTGACGCTGAAGATCGAAGCTTTGTCTTCCGCGTCGTAGGGATCGACTGCGACCACAACTTTCTCCATCGGGTGATCGTCGTGCGCCGGGTAGGTGCGGGCGGGTTGCGCCGCGGGCATCGCAAACTCTTTTGCCGCAACCGCGCAAAGGCAGCCCAGCAGCACGAAAGCACAGACTGCCGCGAAACGCGGGGCCCGCGGCACCGGCACGCGAAATTGTCGCTGAGCTGCATTATGCATACGTGAATTATAGGAGATGGCTTCGAGCTACGGGCTGCGAGCGAACGAGCGATTCGTGTTTGCCCGAAGCTCGAAGCTCGTAGCTCGGAGCCGATAATAGCTAGGATGCCGCCGATGCGAGCGATGCTGTATGACGGCGATCGACTATCGGATTCTGGCGCGCCATTTAGAATGGGACTTCTTACATGTATGTGCTCTACAGTGCGCTGCTCGCTTCTTGTTTGCTGCTGACACTGCCCTACTGGCTGTTGCAGATGCTGCGGCATGGCAAGTATCGGGCAGGTTTGCGCCAGAGGTTCGGCGCCGTTCGGCCCGTTCTCGCTCGTCGCGGCGAGAAACGCGCCATCTGGATTCATGCGGTTTCGGTGGGCGAGGTCGTGGCTTCGAGCGCAGTCGTCACGGCACTGCGACAGAAATTTCCTTCTCATCGCGTGGTGATTTCCACGACCACCAGCACGGGGCAAAAGCTCGCCGCGCTGCGGTTCGGTTCGGAGAACGTGTGTTACTTTCCCCTGGACTTCGCCTTCGCCATCAGGCCCTACCTCGAAGCTTTGCGTCCGGAACTCGTGGTCGTTGCCGAAACTGAGTTCTGGCCGAATTTTCTCCGGCTTGCGAAGCGCGGCGGGGCTCGCATCGCGGTAATTAACTGCCGAATTTCCGACCGCTCGTTTCCCAGCTACAAGCGGTTTCGCTCCTGGCTTCCGAAATTGCTGGAGAAGACGCTGGAGAACGTCGATGTTTTTTTGGCTCAAACAGAAGAAGACCGGCAGCGCCTCACGGAGATTGGCGCGGCCGAGACGAAGATCACCGTGGCCGGCAATCTGAAATTTGATGTGGCGCCACCGCCAGCGCCGAAGATCGTTGCGAGTCTTCGCGAGAGCTTCAGCCATTCCGGAGCGGGGCCGATTCTGGTGTGTGGCAGCACGCTCGAAGACGAAGAAGGCTCGCTGCTTTCCACGTTTCGCAGCATTCTGGCCAATCATCCGAAGGCGGTGATGATTCTTGCACCGCGGCATCCGGAGCGCTTTGCGGAGGTTGCCGAGCTCGTCGAGAAACTTGGCTTCCGGATGTGGCGGCGCTCACTGTGGAGCGGCGAATCGCTCGCTGGCGGCGTGTTTCTGGCCGACAGTATCGGGGAGTTGGCTGCACTCTATTCGCTGGCCACCGTCGCGTTCGTCGGCGGGAGTCTCGTGCCGCGCGGCGGTCACAACATTCTTGAGCCCGCACTTTATGGCGTTCCCATCGTCACCGGCAACCACTACGAGAATTTTCGCGACGTCGTGAATTTCTTTGCCAGCCGCAATGCGGTCCGCATCGTCGGGCTGGCGGAGTTGCCGCTGGTCTTCATGGAGCTTATCGACAACGGCGGCGAACGAACGACGCTTGGCCGGAACGCGCTGGCGGCGCTCGAATCGCAGCGCGGCGCGACGGACAGAACGGTCGCGGCGCTGCTGCAACTGATGAGCGTTTCACCATTGGACGCTGAAGCGGCGAGCGAACCGCCTTCGGGCGAGGGCTCCGCATGAATCCGCTCACCGGGCTTTACGGCGCCGCGACGGCTCTTCGAAACACGCTCTACGATCGCCGCGTGCTGTCTTCGCGGCGGCTGGAGCAACCGGTGATCAGCGTCGGGAATCTGTCCGTAGGCGGTTCGGGCAAGACTCCGTTTGTGATTGCGCTCGGCGAACTGCTGCAGGCGCGCGGCATTCGCTTCGATGTGCTCTCCCGCGGATACGGCCGCAAAACTCGCGGTGTTTTAGTAGTGGAGCCCGATGGCAGCGCCGCCGACTTCGGGGATGAGCCGATGCTGATCGCGCGGCGATTGGGTGTTCCAGTGATCGTCGGTGAAAGCCGCTACGACGCGGGCCGGGTCGCAGAGCAGAAATTCCATCCGCAATTGCACATTCTCGACGACGGCTTCCAGCATCGTTCTCTGGCGCGCGACTTCGACATCGTACTGATGACGGAGCGCGACTTCGACGACCGGCTGTTACCCCTGGGACGCTTGCGAGAGCCGCTGTCGTCGCTGCAGCGCGCGGATGCGATCGTGTTGCCCGCAGGATTGGCTGCGGATCTCCCGGCGCTGCGGCAAAAGCCGGTCTGGCGGATCGAGCGCGAACTCGTTCTCCCGAACCTGCCCGCCACGCCGATTGTGTTTTGTGGTATCGCGAGGCCGCAGCAGTTTTTTGCCCAGGTACGCGCCGCCGGAATCACGCCTGCGGCAGAAATCGAATTTCGCGATCACCATGCCTATGACAAAAGAGACATCGAGCGCCTGCTGGCCATGTGCGGCAAGCTCGGCGCGGGCGGCTTCCTGACCACGGAAAAAGATGCGGTCAATCTGGGGTCATTGCAGGCAGATCTCCAGCCGTTCGCGATCGCCGCGCTCAGCCTTACGCTCGACCATCCTACTGACGTTGTGGATGCCATTTTGGCGGGGATCGCGGAATCGACGGTCCGCTCGTGAGAAAATCTAAGGTTGCGGCAAATGGCCCGGCATATTGATGACAAAACATATTAAAGAAAACGACCGGCTGCGGAAAATTGTCGAATCTTTTCCCAAGCTCACGATCACCGTGCTCGCGGATCTGGTGGCCGACGAATTCGTGTTCGGCGAGATTTCGCGGGTCTCGCGCGAAGCGCCCGTGCTGATTTTGAAGCACCGCGATCGCACGGTGGTGCCTGGCGGCGGCGCGAATGCCATCTACAACCTTGCCGACCTCGGAGTGAACGTCTTGCCGGTTGGAGTCGTGGGCGACGATGAGCCGGGAAAGCTGCTGCTGCGCGCCTTCCGGCATAAACGCATTCCGGTCAGCGGCGTTTTCAAAGACAAGAGTTATGCCACGGTGACCAAAACGCGCATCCTGGCGGGATTCGCGCACACCGCCGGACAGCAGGTCGTGCGCCTTGACCGCGAGCCCACCGAAGGCCCCAATTCGCATTTGCGCCGCGAACTCGTGCTGGCCGCGCGCGAATATGGACGGCCATCGGATGCGTTGCTGGTGTCTGACTACGGATACGGCGCGGCCACGCCGGCTTTGCTGAATGTGATTCGCGAAAAGCGCGGGATCGACAAGGTTCCGGTGACGCTCGACTCACGCTATCGCATGCTCGAATTTTCCGGTATCACGGCCGCAACGCCGAATGAGTCGGAGGTGGAAGCAGCTCTCAGCATCCGCATCGGCAACGACTGGGAGCGCCTGCTGGCCGCCGGCGACCAGATCGCGGGCGCGATGAATCTGGAATCGCTCGTGATCACGCGCGGCAAGGACGGCATGGTGGTTTTTCCGCGACGGCACAAACCGGTGGATATTCCGATCTATGGCAGCGATGAAGTCACCGACGTGACCGGCGCTGGCGATACCGTCATCGCGACGTTTACCGCCGCCCTGGCTGCGGGCGCAAGCGCCGAAGAGGCCGCCCACCTGGCAAACTACGCGGGCGGCATCGTGGTGATGAAGCGCGGCACAGCCACGGTCAGCTGTGAGGAGTTGCTGGAGGCGCTCCAAAAGGCGCCGCCGGTGGCTCGCGAACATTAGAGTGGCGTCCCTCGAGTTTGTGGCAGAAATCTACGCTGTCATCCTGAGCGAAGCGNNTTCGCTTCGCTCAAGATGACAATCCATATCTATGTCGCAAATTGACGGGATACGAAACTGGCTGAGGCATCGACACAAGATCAATTGAGCCCATCACTCCATAGGAAGGTTGTTTCGCGCGTCGAACTGCCGAAGCTGGTGGCGGATTGGCGGCGCGCCGGCGAGCGCGTCACGCTGGCCAACGGATGTTTCGATGTGCTGCATGTCGGCCATGTACGCTACCTGCATGCTGCTCGCGAACTCGGCGGCAAACTGATTGTCGCGGTGAACTCCGACGCTTCCGCGCGTGCGCTGAAGGGTGAAGGGCGTCCCGTGATGCCTGCCGAAGAACGCGCGGAGATTCTGGCGTCGCTGGCAGATGTGGATGCCGTCGTGGTTTTTCCAGAAAACGACGTGCGCGCGATCATTCGCGAAATTCGTCCTGATTTTCATGCCAAGGGCACGGATTACACGGTGGAGAGCGTGCCCGAGCGCGAGGAGGTCGAGGCCTGTGGAGGCCGAGTCGCGATCGTCGGCGATCCCAAAAATCACTCGGCCACCGAGATCATTCATTCGCACTCGCGGCTGGGGCCGCGAAAATCGTGAGACAGCGCGGGTTGCGACAAGGCGGGCTGCGACAAAATAGATGACCGACTCTTTTGCTCTCACCGCCGGCACTCCGCGATTCGACAGCCTGCTCATCGTGCGCCTCAGCGCCATGGGCGACATCATTCACACTCTGCCTGCCGCAGCCGCGCTGCGCCAGGCTTTTCCTCACGCCACTTTGGGATGGCTCGTCGAAGAACGCTGGGCGGAACTGCTGTGCACGCTGCGCTATCCGCGGTCGGGACGGCGCTCTTCGCAGCGCCCACTGGTCGACCGCGTGCATTCCGTCAACACGGCGGAATGGCGTCACGCGCCGTTCTCGTTCAATACCTGGCTACAGATGGCGTCCGGCTTGAGTGAGTTGCGCGGAATTCGATACGGCGCGGCCATTGATTTCCAGGGCGCGATCCGTTCGGCATTGCTGGCACGCTGGTCGGGCGCGCACGTGGTTTATGGAAGCGCACAACCGCGTGAGAATGCCGCCAGCATGTTCTACACACGAAAAGTACTCTTGAACACGAACGGTACTCATGTGGTTGAACAGGCGCGTGAATTGGCTCAAACAGTCACTTCAACTGCGCCCTTTTTGCCGAAAAGCCCTCCAATCCCGGCGATCGAAGCTCCTGTGGAGTTTCCAGTGGACCCGGATGCGGAGAACAGAGTTGCTGGTCTTACGGCGGATGGGAACGGCTTCGCGATTCTCAATCCCGGCGCGGGCTGGGGAGCGAAGAGGTGGCCGGCTGAGCGCTATGGACAGGTTGCGAAGGAGCTTGCAAAAGATGGATTATGTTCGCTCGTAAACTACGGGCCGGGCGAAGAACATCTGGCGCTGGCCGTGGAAACCGCCAGCGAAGGGACGGCGCGAAAAATCTCCTGCTCGGTTTCTGAGTTGATCGCGCTTACGCGGCGGGCTCGCCTCTTCATCGGCGGCGACACCGGGCCGATGCACCTGGCGTCCGCTTTGAAAATTCCGGTGGTGGCAATTTTTGGTCCGACAAATCCGGCGCGCAACGGCCCATTCGGAACGCGATCGATTGTGCTGCGAAACGCCAGCAGTACGACCGATCACACCCGGCGCCCTGAACCGG
>PMMJ01000285.1 GCA_003162255.1 Acidobacteriaceae bacterium
CGGGAATGGTGCGGCCTGGCTCCCTTGCTGGACCAGGTCGCCGACTTCTATCGCATCCAGTTATTTCGCCATCGCGTCGCGGTTTCGTATCTGCAGGATCGCGGCCTTCGCTCCTCTGAGGTCATCGAGCACATGCGAGTCGGTTACGCCCCCGGCCGCTGCTTGCGGGCTTGGCTGACCCAACTGGGTTACCCGGCCTCGGCGCTGCAGCAAGCCGGCCTGGTGAACCGAGAAGGCAACGACGCCTTCACCCNNCACAACGTCACCTGCTCGATGGGGAATCGTCTCAACGCACGACAGTTTCAGCAACTGTGTGATGGCACGCGGACTGTCTACCTGGTCTTCGACTCTGACGCTAACCAGAGCGGCCAACAGGCGGCTCAGTGGATGTCACGGCGTCTCTGGGCGCAAGGCGTGACCGCTCGGCGCGTATCACTACCCGACGCTCACGACCCCAATAGCTTCTTCGTCCAAGGTGGCGACGCCCACCAGTTTCAGTGTCTTTTGGAGGCGGCTCATCCGTGATCTTTCATCTCGTTCACCACCACAGCGTCGGTCCCGCGCAGAGTCCCTTTCGCATTGTCGAGCGGGAAACCGGACGTGAGGTGGTGTGGATCAACCGGTTCCTCGATCGGGAGTGTGTTCGGCGCTTGGCCGAGACCACACTTCGGAGCTATGCCCTCGACCTGTTGCACTTCCTCCGTTGGTGGGTTGGCGTTCATCACACCGACGCCATCGCGGAGGCCGCGCTCACCGAATCGACGCTGTTAGACTACGTTCGCTTCCAGTCGGGTCAGCAATCTCGGCCGGCAGCGGCCAGCATCAATCGTCGTATTGTCGTCGCCGAGCGGGCTTTGCGCAATGAGTTCCCGGATGCCCCCTGTCAGTTCGCTCCCGGCTTCCACCAACTCCACTGGCGGCGGGCCCCCATGGGGATCGGACGGCCTCGGCTGGCCTTGAGCCGGTTGCGCGTGAAGACTCCCCGGCGCAACATCGTGCCCTTGTCCGTAGACGAGGTAGCACGATTCTGGTCCAGCTTCCGGACCTCACGCGACCTTGCCATCGTGGGCTTGATGCTGCTCCAAGGGCTCCGTTCCAAAGAAGTGCTGGCCATCAATCAGGAAGATCTGCTGTTGTCAGAAGCGCAACTCCGCGTGCGCGGCAAAGGGAACAAGATCCGCTTTCTTCCGCTGGCTCCCGAGTCTGTGCAACTGCTGGACCACTACCGGCGGCTGGAACGGCCTGATCCCTCTACGGCTGCTCTTTTTGTTTCTCTCAAAGGCCGCGCGCGGGGCGCGCGCATGACACCGGCGGGGTTGCGGTCTCTGTTCCGCTACCATCGTCTGACCACCGGCGTAACGCTCGCCAACCCACACCGGTTCCGCCACACCTTCGCGTCCGACATGCTGAGGGCCGGCGTCAGTTTGCCGGCGCTCATGCAGTTGATGGGGCACGCCCAGATCCAGACCACACTGATCTACATCCAGGTCACGCCGCTGGAGGTCTACCAGCAATATGCCCGTGCCGTGGCCCAACACATCCGGCCCGTCCCGGGGCCGCACTCATGAAACGCTCGCGTCGGCCGCTTGTTCATCCGCTCGCTCCGCTTTTCTGGCGGGCAGTCGAATCCATCGCCCTATCTCTGGCTCCAGACACCGTGCGTGGCTATCGCGCAGCCACACGCCACTTTCTGAACTATCTGGGCGCCCAACACCCTGCGGTCAGCTCTCTGGATCAACTTCGTCGCGATCCGCACGTCCTGGGCTGGCTGTCTTCTCTCCGCTCAGAAACTCCTCCGCTGGTGTTGGCCGCTTACGTCAACAAACTGATCCGCCTACGCCGCATCTTCGAGGAACTGGCCTGGCTACAGCAGATCCCCGATCTGACGCATCTGCTCCGCCGGGAGGATTCGCCGCGAGTGGGAAAATGTCTGCCCCGCGCCTTCACCTCACTGCAGGATCAACTGATTCAGAAGGAGCTGTTACGCCGGAACGATCTCCCCAGTAACGTGATGCTGTTGCTTCGCCATACCGGCATGCGCATCGGCGAATGCGTCGATCTTCCCTGCGATTGTCTCCGTTCCACCGGTGCGGATCAATGGGCGATTCATGTCCCACTGGGCAAAACCAAGACCGAGCGTATGGTCCCCGTGGACTCGTTCGTCCGTGAAATCGTCCAACGCTTGCGGTTTCTCCGCTCCCTCGACCCCTTCCCATCCGATGGGTTGCTGTTAGCCCGCCCACGCGGGAAAGAAACCTTGACGCGCGAACTGCGTCGATTCCTGCGCGAAATAGCCGCTGCCGCCGGTATCCGCACACGCATCGTGCCACACCAATTTCGCCACACATATGCCACTGAGATGCTTCTTGCCGGTGTCACCTTGCCGAGCCTGATGAAGCTGCTTGGGCATAGCTCGGCGGACATGACGATGCGCTATCTCCGTATCACCTTGCCCGACCTGCAGCGCGAGTTTCATCTGGCCCGCTCGCAACCTCGATACCTCGCACCACAACCGAAGTCGCCAGCCGCCACCGTGGGCGCCGACCTGCCGGGACTTATTGCATCGCTACGCACCTCACAACATGTCTTGGAAATGTTTCGTCGCACACTGCCGGACGGTCGTCCCCGCCGTGGCCTGGGCCGCCTTGCCAACCGCCTCACCAAGATCGTCGCCGAAGTGCTCAAACTCGCACCACCTGAGAAATAGGCAGAGATTGGCCGGTTAAGTCGTCGAATCTCATGCTTTTGATACCTCCTGGGAAGCGCGCAAGGCCTGGTCGAGAT
>PMMJ01000282.1 GCA_003162255.1 Acidobacteriaceae bacterium
AGGACATGCCTTTCACCCCATCCGTTTGGATGGCAACCTCGAGCACCAACGGGTTGTCGGACGAGTAATTGCAAGTTGGCAGGCCGCCCTCATCCAACACGTCCACGCTTAACACGCGCGTGTACCGTCCTTCTGTCAGACGGGACGAAACGCGTGCTCGCCGGTCGGCAGTTCCTTGGAGGTACGTCTCTAGACAGGCGCGAGTCGGGCCCAGGAATTGGATCGCTCCATCGCGTAGCAATACTGCTCTGTGCGTTAACGCCTCGATCGCGGCCAAATTGTGACTCACAAACAGTACTGTTCGGCCATCCTTTCCACTGACCTCCCTCATCCTCCTCAAACACCGCTTTTGAAATTCGGCGTCTCCGACAGCTAGAACCTCGTCGACTATGAGAATCTCCGGTTCAAGGTGCGCAGCCACGGCGAAGGCAAGCCGGACGTACATCCCAGAGCTATACCGCTTCACGGGCGTATCGAGAAATTTGCCGATCTCGGCAAAGGCAACGATTTCCTCGAACTTGGCTTTCACCTCAGCCTTGGTCATACCAAGGATGGTTCCGTTCAAATAGATATTTTCCCGGCCGGTCAGTTCCGGATGAAAACCGGTGCCAACCTCCAGAAGTGAAGCAACGCGGCCGCGAATTCGTATTTCCCCGCTGGTGGGCTCGGTGACTCGGCTAAGAATCTTAAGTAGAGTGCTCTTCCCTGCTCCATTGCGGCCGATGATCCCGAGCACTTCACCTCGTTGAACCGAGAAGGAGACATCTTTGAGTGCCCAAAATTCGGAGCTTTCGGCGAGCGCGTGCGGTACGCCAACGGCTTTATTCTTCCTACGAAGACGCCGGAAAAACTGCTCCGCCTCATCGCGCAGAGTTCGAGCGTTGAACTGCCCAAGCTTGTAGCGCTTTGAGACGTTTTCGACTTCGATGATGGCCCGGGACATAGGGAAAAAGATGAAAGTTAGGAGGTTGGGATCACTTACACCGTATCCACAAACGTCTTCTCGACTTTATTGAAGACGAATACTCCAGACACCAGCAGAAGCAGCGTCATGGCGACAGAGACCGCAAAGTAAGCAGCGATGACAACGCCTCGGCCGACGAACATGTATTTGATGGTTTCTACCGGCATGGCCATCGGGTTAAGCACAGCAAGCCACCGCCATTTTTCCGAGATCTGCGACAGCGGATAAATCACAGGCGTGGCATACATCCAGACCTGGATGATGAGGGCGGTCAAGAAGGTGAAGTCGCGATATTTGGCGGTCATTGCAGAAAGCCAGAGGCCAACGCCGAGGCTCAACCCAGCGATTTGTACAAGAAGCAGCGGGAGCCAAACGATAGCGCTAGAGAATCCGAAGGTTGCGCCAGAGCTTGTGAAAACTTTGAAATAGGCCCAGACGCACAATAAGGTAGCAAGCTGTAGAGCAAAGGAAAAGCAGTTCGAGATAACGGCAGACAGCGGAACTACCAAGCGGGGGAAATAGACCTTACCGAAGAGACTTGCGTTGGCAACTAGCGTATCGGAACTGCTTTGGAGAGTCTGCGCAAAGTAGTTCCACCCAAGCAGTCCGGCGAGGTAGAAAAGCACCGGCGGGACTCCGTCGGTCGGGATTTTAGCCACTTTGCTGAAAATCACGGTGAATACAAACGTCATGAGCAGCGGCTGCAGAATGAACCACGCTGGCCCAAGGATCGTCTGCTTGTATTTGGCGACGAAGTCGCGATGGACCAGCAGGAACAGCAGGTCGCGGTAGCGCCAGACGTCGGCCAGGTTCAGGTGAAACCATCCGCGCGTCGGGCGGATTACCAATTCGTAATCAGATGCAACGTGGGGCATAGCAGGCTGCGGAAAAATGGACTCCGCGACTTAGATTCTCTCTCCCGTCTCAGCGATTTCGTGATTCGGGAAGGGTTCTGGCTGCATCCGCTGGTGTCCCGCGGATTCGTTTTCGGGCCTGCGAGCACACTGCGATCTCGGCTTACGTTGCTTGCATCGCCAGATTCCTCATACGGACTAAGTTATAGGCCGCGGCCGCGAAGGTGAAGACCCATCCCACCTTCAAGACCCCACGATGCCGAACCTTGCGCAACAGCGCGATCGTCTTCAGCCAGCCGAAGCATTCTTCCACGCGTTTCCTTTTCCTCTGACTGATGGCATAGCCGGCGTGCTGCGTCGTACGAGCATCAATCGCACTCCCGCCGGGCCGTTCCAGATTTTGGGCCACGTGCGGCGTGACCTTTAAGTTTCTGCATTCGGCCACGAAATCCGCCGTGTCATATCCCTTGTCGCCGCCCACGGTTACTTGTTTCTTTCCCGGAATCTGTTCCAGCATCACCAGCGCGGCATCGCGTTCCGCCGTTCCGTTGGCCTCGAACACCTGGGTGTTCACGATCAGCCCGTGGCGGTTCTCCACCAGCAGATTCCCGTTGTAACTCAGCTTCGCTTCCTTGCCCTTGCCTTTGCGGGCCATCTTCGCATCCGGGTCCGTCTTCGATGCGTGCGTCTGATTCGACCGCTTCTCCCCGTGGAAGTCCACCGTCGCATTGCCCGGATCGTCCGGCGGAACCGCGTTCTTCGCATCCTTGCGTTGATAACTCTTCACACTCGCCCACGCTTCCAGCAGCGTTCCATCCACCGTGAAGTGTTCGTCCGAGAGCAGGCTCCGCTCGCGCGCCTGCTGCAGCACGGCTTGGAAGAAGGCTTCGGCAATGTCCCCATCGAGCAGGCGCTCGCGGTTTTTCGTGAACACGGTCACATCCCAGATGGCGTCGTCCATGTTCAAGCCCACGAACCAGCGGAACAGCAGGTTATAGTCGAGCTGTTCCATCAACAGCCGTTCGCTGCGCACCGAGTACAACGCTTGCAGCAGCAGCGCTCGCAACAATTTCTCCGGCGCAATCGACGGCCGCCCGGTTCTGGCGTACAGCTTGTGGAATCGTGGCTGCAGTTCTCTTAATGCCTTATCGGTCGTGGCACGAAGAGGACGCAAGGGATGGTCTTGGGGTACTCGCTGCTCCGGGCTTACGTAGCTGAACACATCCAATTGCTGCTCGTCTTTTCCACGCATACCTTCTTCCTATCAGGTTGTGCTGTGGAAACAAGAGAGTTTCGTGGTACTCCGTCCCCTTCAAAGCGAGTTTTTCCGCATCCTGCTAGGTAAGATCGTTACCGCTGCAGTACATAGGTCATGCCCCAGGTGGATGGCGATGGCGGATGGCCGGTAAGGAATTCCTCGGTCACCACGCGTCGCAGACCGCACTTCTCCGCAAGCAGATCCACCTCGGTGGGGAAAAGATACCGCATAAGATGCTCCTCGCTGAACTGGACACTCTCCCCGGACGAACGATCTTTGCAATTCATCTGGTAGACAACTTTGACGGTGCTGTGGTTGCTATCAAGTTCTGAGCGGGCAGTCCTCTTCACCCGGTAGTGCTCATCGGCAACTTCCTTAACGCGCTCCGACGGTCTCTGCGAGAGGACAGCCGGCCCGTGCCAGACGTCGAACAGAAACAACCCGCCTGGCGCAAGGTGACGACCTGGAACGCCGCCTGCAACGCCTGATTGGTCGTCTGATAGCTCATGACATGAAAAAGCGCAATGACCGCGTCAAAGGTGCGGCCGAGGTTCGCCGTACAGATATCTCCCACTTCGCAACAGAAGGAGCCAGCAGTTTCGGAGGATGGAGGGCAACTGGCGGCTCGCGCTAAGGAAACCATCTCCGCGCTGCGCTCGATGCCGTGGACATCAAAACCCATTGCCGCTAGGAAGCGACCATGGCGGCCGGTGCCCGAGCCTAGTTCCAGAATCGTGCGCGCATGAGGTATCGCATTGCGAATCGTCCGCGCAACGTAATTGGCCTCCGCAGCGTAGTCCTTGTCACGGTAAAGCAGGTCGTAGAAGGCAGAATACTTCTTAAAATTCGACATGGACGCGTTGTTCGTCAAGCTACCGTGTATCGCTAAGCTTATCGTGGCAGCACCTGGGGAATCTTCCCCACAAAGCGTGTTTTGTCTTGGTCACCGGCGTAGGGGCCTTGCTTGACCTCGATCATCTCGAGTTCTTCAAGGACCTCAAATCCGTGGCCGCCTTTGACGAGCAAAATGACGTCTCCGGCCGTCAGTTCTCGGCTTTCCAGGTACTTCTGGCGCTCATCGAAGAAGTCCACGCGCAGACGTCCCCGCTTGATGAAGAGCGTCTCCTGGGTATAGACGACGCTACGCGGAACCGGATTGTGGACATGCGCGTCGATGATCTTGCCCGCGGGATGTTGCATGTATGCGAGTTGCTGGGAGAGGTCATTAGGCGTGAAAAAGCTGATACCGGGCCTTGAGTATTCGTCGCGTACGATGAGGGCGAGCATCTCGCCGTTGTGTGTGATTTGTTCTACTGTCTTAGTCATGAGTAAGCGAAACAATTCTCAACGGTCGGCAGGCCTGCAGCAGTCACTCAAGAGTTGTCGTAGCGCTTCGGCAACTTGCCCGGCCTGGTCGTGGGTCAGGGCGACTCCGCTCGGGATGTAAAACCCACGGCGTGCGATGCGCTCGGCGACCGGGCAGGAAATGCCGCGGAAGAGGCCCATTTTGCGGAATACAGGTTGTTCGTGCATGGGCCAGAAGAACGGCCGGGTACCGATGTTCATTGCTCCCATACGCATCATGGCGTCCTCGGCATCGAAGGGAACGCCGTCCCGCAGCACAACGCCGTACACCCAGTGGATGTTGTCCGCGTAGTCAGTACTAGCCGGTAAGCGTTCCAGATCGGCGACGTCCGCCAGCAACTCGTTATACCACACACCGATCTGGCGTTTCTTTTCTAACGTCTGCGGCAGGCGCTCCAACTGCGCCACTCCGACTGCAGCCTGGAGGTTACTCATACGAAAATTCCAGCCTAGTTCTTCGTGGACGAAGCGGCGCCTTCTTCCGAAGCACAGGTTGCGAAGGTTGCGGCATCTTTCAGCGAGATCATCGTCACTGGTGAGCACCATCCCACCCTCGCCTGTCGTGACATGCTTGTTTGGGTAAAAACTGAATGTCGCAATGTCACCGAACGAGCCGATCATACGAGGTGCGGGGGACTTAATGCTCCTATAAACTTGACCGATCTGTTCGGCGCTGTCCTCGATGATCTTAAGTCCGTGCCGCTGGGCAATATCCATCACGGGATCCATGTCAACTGGCAACCCGTAGATGTGAACCACCATGATCGCTTTGGTCCGCGGCGTGATCCCGGCCTCAATTCGGGTGGGGTCCATGTTCCAGGTGAGCGGCTCGCAATCTACGACGACGGGGGTTGCACCTGCCCGAGTAATGGCCGCCGCGCACGAAATAATGGTGAACGTGGGAAGGATGACTTCATCCCCTGGGCCAATACCCAATGTCNNGACCGCAAGATCGAGCGCCGCTGAGCCATTCGTGACGGCGATTCCGTGGCGCTGTCCGCCAACCGCAGCCATACCGTCCTCAAGCTTGCGCACAAAGGGTCCCTCGGAGGAAATCCATCCGGTTTCGATGCACTCGGCGAGATACTTCAACTCATTACCATTGAGGAGAGGTTCGTTGACGGGGATCATTTTGGCGAAAGCAGCAGAGCAGTGAACGGACAAAATATTCTACGCTTGACGACAGCCCGAGTATACCGTCAAGTTCAAGTAACCTCCATCAACCGATTCAACGCCGTACGGGCGCCCTGCGCAAACTGCTCACGACCGAAAAGGGCGCGCACCTTGCGGGCGAGCGCACTCGGATCAGGCTTGGGCCCGGCGAGGGCGCGGTCGATCGCGTCTGGGAGCTCGGCCTCCGGAACGGCCGTCCCAAGCCGGCCGTCGGCGAGCGCGTCCCTGGCGCCCGCAACGTCGAGGCCAAGCGCAGGCGTGCCACTCGCCATCGCCTCCAGGAAGGCGATCCCGAATCCCTCGCCCGTCGACGGCATGACGAACAGGTCAGCCATGCGGTAGATCTCTATGAGAGTTTGCAGCCCGATGGCACCGAGGAAACGCACACGCTCGCTTACGCCTACATCACGCGCAAGTGCTTCGAGGCGGGCGCGGTCGTCACCGTCCCCGACAACCAAATATTCCACGTCATGGCCTTGCGCGACAATATAGGGGATGGCGGCAATGACTCGGTCTTGGCCTTTGTAACGTTGGCGCGAGTCCATCCGCCCGACGGTCAAGAGCACGCGCTTGTTCTCGAGTGCCAACGCAGCGCGCGTTGTCGAGCCGTCTCCCGGCGTGAACGCTGACTTGACAGTGTTCGGCACGACCAAGGTCATGTCATCGCCTTTGAGTCAAACCACAACTCGACCTGATTCAACCAGGACGAGCTGCGGACGTTGCCGCACAGGTGCGTATGTTGCGGCCACGCCTCCGGGACTCTCGAATTGCCTAACCAAGCTCGGCGCGCGATTGAGTTTTTCGGAGTAATTTATATGCTGATCCATTTACTTGAAGTCATCCCCCGTGGTGTGGAGATCTCCAGCTGGCTTCTTGTATGTTGAATGTGCATACAACATCAAGTTCAAGCGGTCTCCATTAGCCGATTCAATGCGTTACAGACGCCAGTTGCGAACGTCTCAGGACCGAAACGGGCGCGCACCGCCGCGGCCAGCGTGCCCGGATCGCCCTTCGGCTCCACGAGGACGCGCGCGATTGTCGCGGCGAGCTCGGTCTCCGGTGCGGCCCTCCCAAGCTGCTCGTCCGCGAGAGCGTCCTTAGCGCCCGCAACGTTGAGACCAAGCGCGCGCGTGCCGCACGCCATCGCCTCCAGGAAGGCTATTCCAAAACCCTCGCCGGTCGAGGGCATGACGAACAGGTCGGCCATGCGATAAAACTTAATAAGGCTTTGCAGCTCGACCTCGCCAAGAAAGCGCACGCGCTCGGCACCCACCGCCCGAAGGGCAGCCGCTTCCAAGCGGGCTCGGTCGTACCCATCACCGACGACAACATAGGCCACATCGTGACCCTGAGCAACGAGCTGGGGAAGCACGGCGATCACTCGATCATGACCTTTGTAACGATCCTGCGAGTCCAACCGCGCCACAGTCAGCAGCACGCGTTTGCCTTGGAGGCCTAACTCGGCGCGAAGCGCGGAGCCGTCGCCCGGCGTAAAGATATCCCGTACGGTGTTTGACAGAACGAGGACTCGTTCAGGTACGATCGCAGCCCAGTTGAGCACGGCCGAACGCGTATAGCGCGAGACACACAATACGAGATCGGCGGCTTCCACAGCCATGAGCTGAGCACGTGACGGCCGGGGCCAAGCCTCGATCCCGTGAGTCTGGACTATGAGTTTTGCGCCTTTAAGCCGCGCGATCAGCGCTGCGAGCGGCGCCATAAAGACATGTCCGCAGAATACCAGGTCGAATGGCCGGGAAAACGCAGTTCGCAAGGCTGCAAGCGCATAGACGCTCCTGGCGGCGTGCGCCGGCGTTTGTTCGATCTTCTCTGGCAGCAAGAAGAAACCGCGCGCAATCCGCGGAACGACAGTAATCGATGACACCGCTCCACTTTTGGCCAACGCGCCGAGGAAATCGCGATTGTACTGCGCTATGCCGCCACGGCCCCCGAAAGCATCGCCCACAAGGGCAAGCAATCTAGGCAAGCGTTTCATGCGGCGTGCACTTTCGCTGGGTCGTCCGTCAGCCCAATGTGATTTATTACTACACTTGACCAGCGGCGTGAAACTAGCCCTTTGTACTGGGGTAAGCTTGCCGTCGCTCCCCAGAGTTTGGCAGCAGCCATACTCATCCAGGCGCCGGTTGGCACGCTAAAACCTGTCTTTGCGCGGATCAAGGCCGCGGCTGGCAAAGGTGTGGTAGGCGCGTGGGCGAGCGCAGCTTTACCCGCGCCCTCTTTGAGCAATGCGATCGCAGGTGCAAGGGTTGCAAGCAGCGTGAAATCGACCAGCGGCACGCGGATTTCAATGCTGTGCGCCATACCCGCCCAGTCGGCATCCCGCAGAAGCTGATTACGCATGTAGTTCGCCGACTCGAGCACGCAAACCCGTCCGCCGTCGGTCCTTGGATCGGGCATGAGGGTCGCCGCGAGACGATTCAAGGGCTTTAGTCGACGCAGCCCTTCCCTTGCGATCTCTGGGTCCACAAACATAGGCAACTCGTGCGGCAGAAATAAGCCACGGCGTAGAAGATAGGTACCAGCCCAGCTTCCGGAGAGCTCCAGAAGTCCGACGGCCTTTGGTCGTGCGACCGCAAGATTAGGGGCGACCGCCCGGATGAACTTACGGAAAAGAAACCCGAGTCCCGGTACCGCAGCGAACGGTCCGAACCAGCGCCGCCAATGTGGCAAGTCCCTGAAGCTTGCATAACCTCCAAAAAGCTCATCGCCACCAAGACCCGAGAGTGCAACCTTGAGGCCTGCCTCCTTGGCGGCCTTAGCGATGAACCAAGTATTCACCCCGTCAATCGAGGGCTGGTCCATTGCCTCGAGGATTGTGGGTAGGTCCCCGAAGAACTCCTGGGCGTTCAGACGCCGCACGATGTGGCGTGCACCGTAGATCGCGGACACCCGCGCGGCCTCCGGTGCCTCGTCCTCAGGCGTGCCCTTGAACTCGTCGAAGGCGAGTGTGATGGCGCGAATCTCGCGTTGCCCCGCATCTCGCATGACGCCAAGCATCGCTCCCGAGTCGACACCGGCAGAGAGAAAGATACCCACCTCAACGTCGGACAACAAGTGCGCACTCACGCTGTCGAGAACACCAGCGCGCACCCGTTCGGGCAGCTCGGCGGCAGGAGTTGGGTTCGCCGCGCTTTTGGCGAGAACTTCAGCGAGGTTAGCGAAGGGCTTAGGTTCGCGTGGGCCCGCGTTGTCGACCCATTGAGTATGGCCAGCGGGCAAAGCGCGGATATCGCGGTAAAGCGTGAATGGCTCAGGCACGCTGCCGAACAAATGGAAGCCGACAATGCCCGCCGGTTCAGGGTCGCGCGAAATATTTCCGCCCGCAAGTAGCGCCTTAACCTGTGAGGCGAAGCGGAACGTCCAGCCGTCGTTTGCTGTGTAGAGCGGCTTGATGCCGTAGGGATCGCGTGCAAGGAAAAGGCCACGTCGCGTCTGGTCCCAGATGGCAAAAGCAAACATGCCACGGAGCCGATGCACCATCTCGGCGCCGTAATGCGCGTAGAGATGCAGGAGCGCTTCTGTGTCGGAGGTTGTGCGGAAGCGTGCGCCGTCAGTCTCGAGTTCTGCGCGCAACTGAGGATAGTTGTAGATTTCGCCATTGAACACGACGACGAAACGGCCGTCTTCACTGGTCATCGGTTGGGAAGCACGGTCGGAAAGGTCGATGATCGAGAGCCTTCGATGCCCGAGGCCGCAATGCCGGTCCGCGCTCCACCAGGTACCTGACCCATCTGGGCCGCGTGCACGCATCGCGTCACGTGTAGCGAGAAGCTCAGCTTCTTCCGGCGCACTCGACGCCGAATGATATGCAACTATGCCGTTTATGCCGCACATAGACCGTTTACCGATGAAGAAAGCGGGCACACTACAGCGCAGAATCCGGAAGCGCGAAAAAATTCTTTTCGAGTTGCTGAATTCTTCACTTGCTCAATTAGGTCCGGAACGGTCAGACACTCAACGGGATAGCTTTGAAGCTAGCGGAGTGCTTTGCACGAAGGCTTGGAAAATTAGACAAGCTACCGCCCTCTACTACACAATCCCCGCTTTTGGGAAGTACAACAGTACCTCTCATTGGGGCGTGTGTCAATGCTTCACCATTTCGAAAAGCTGGCGGCATTTGCTGTTTGGGGGCAGGCCTTTTGACAAACTATACAGGTTTTTGAGCGCGACGCTTTTCGAGAGGGTGCCCATTTACGGGCGATGGAAGCAATCGACTCCTCGAACGACTTTAGTCGAAAATGGTAATCAGCTGATTGATTTTTATTCGACCTCTGACCGGGCAGTAACGGGCAGTTTCGGGGGATCGATAAGTGTTCTAACTCTCGAACGACTTGGCGTGGCGTTCCCCTATGAACAATGGCGCAACAACGTCCTTTTCAATGACGACCGAAACGGCACGTTGAAGCAAAGTAATGGAAACGACCAGATGGTACTCATCCTTGACCCGCAAGAAAATCCCCTCCGCGCCCATGAGTGGACCAGCCTGCAGCCGGATCCGCTGCCCC
>PMMJ01000514.1 GCA_003162255.1 Acidobacteriaceae bacterium
TCCACGGGTGGACGGATGGAGATGCGCGTGACGGATCTTCCCGTGCGCGACCTCAACCGGGACGAAGCCGCCGGCGGCCACATTCTGCGCAAGCATGTGGGACAAACCGACGATCAACTACGCGAGCGTCTCGAGCGAGAACCCCGCATCACCGGCGCGTCGACGTATACCGACCGCGCAGCCGCTGAACATGCGGTGGGCGCGGCGATCGCATCGTCGCAGGAGCGCATCGAGCGCTGGCTCGGCCGCTCGGGTGGACATCCGAACCTAGTGCTCGATTACGACAACCCGGCTCCGATTGGCCGGACCATAAATCGTGGCGAGACCCAGTCGCGTCCGTGCGCGCACGCGCTGGTTGTTCTGAAATATGCCGGGCCCAACGATTACTACGTTTTGACTTCTTATCCGGAGTGCCGCTCATGAACTCGAAACTGGAAATCACCGTCGCCAACTTTCCCGCGCTGCATACGTTCTTGCGGGGCTACTTCCACGAGGATGTTGCCGATGAGTACGGAACTCCTCCGGAAGCGGCCGATCAGTTTTGCGAAGACGCCGAAACCGACGAGCGCATTCCNNGCCTGGCGGTGAAGCCGCATCGGCGTGTGGCGAACGAGTGAGGGGGGCAGACGCCGCAAACCGCGTCTCTACCTTTCCGAATTACGGTTCCCGCCCTACGCCCAGTGCGTCGGCCACGCGGTTGATGTAGTTGAACCAGGACGCAATCAGCGTGATCTGCAGGATGGCTTGATCGTCGAAACCCGCGACCCGCAATTTCTCGTGATCGTCTTTCCAGACCTTGGTGGCGTCTTTGGTGAGCTTCACAACGTAGTCGACCATGACGCGCTCCTGCGGCGTGATGGGCGCCGTGGTGTAATCGCGTTCCAGGGCTTCGACCAGTTCCTTATCCAAAGTGACGCGACGCAGAAACTCTGCGTGGGACTCGATTCAATACACGCACCGGTTGGTCACCGAGACCATTGTGGCGATCATCTCGTGCTGACGCCGCTGCAGCGGCAGGTCGGGGGACATCAGCGCGCCGAAGGTCGAGAAGGCGTGGTAAAGCGCCTGCGGAATCAGCGAGTGCGAGGCTACGATCGAGGAACCGCCGCCTTCAGCAGGATGGACGGGGAGGGCGTACTCCTGCGGATAAAGCGGCTTCTGCCCTTCCATTGCCTGCCGCAGTTCGTCGTCAGCTTCGGAGAACGGAATGGTACGAATCCAAGTCATGGGAGCCCCGTCTTTACAGAGTATGGGTGGCACGGCTGAAGCCGTACGCTTCCCAAACCGTTCGTCAGTTGTACATGACCGCGCTCGCAGTTGCCAATAGCTCAAAGAAGTTAGCGACCGCCGCAATCCGCGCCGCTGCTGATAGCATGGAATCGCAAACGCAGGAGCCCCCATGCCGCAAGATACCTTGACCATCACCGACAATCGTACCGGGCAGAGTTATACCCTTCCCGTCGAAAACGGAACCATCCGCGCGATGGATCTGCGCCAGATCAAGACTGGTCCCGAAGATTTTGGTCTGATGACCTATGATCCCGCCTTCGTGAATACTGCTTCCTGCCGGAGCGCGATCACTTACATTGACGGCGATCGGGGAATCCTTCGCTACCGCGGTTATCCCATCGAGGTCTTGGCCGAACACTGCACTTATCTCGAAGTTGCCTACCTCCTTCTGTTCGGCGAATTGCCCACCGCGAATGAATTGAAGAATTGGGTGTACGAGATCACCCACCACACCATGCTCCATGAAACGACGAAGAAGTTCATGGAAGGCTTCCGCTACAACGCGCACCCGATGGCCATGCTGGTGAGCACGGTGGCGGCGTTGTCGACGGTGTATCCGGATGCGAAGAACGTGCACGACCCCGCCAACCGGCTGCTGCAGATCAAGCGCCTGATCGGCAAGATGCCATCGATCGCGGCCATGTCGTATCGCCACAATGTCGGATTCCCCTACGTCTACCCGGACAACGACCTCACCTATCCCGAAAATTTCATGAATATGCTGTGGAAGATTGTCGAGCCGAAGTATGCAGCGAATCCCGTAATCGCGCGGGCGCTCGATATTCTCTTTGTTCTGCACGCCGACCACGAGCAGAACTGCAGCACGAACGCCATGCGGGCCGTCGGCAGCTCCCACCCCGACCCCTACCTGGCCATCGCCTCGGCCGCCGCCGCTCTTTCCGGCCCCCTGCACGGGGGAGCGAACGAAGAAGTGCTGCGCATGCTCGACGAGATCGGTTCCAAGGACAACGTTCCTGCCTACATGAAGAAGATCAAGGAAGGCAAGGGCAAGCTGATGGGTTTCGGGCACCGTGTCTACAAGAACTACGATCCGCGGGCCAAGATCATCAAGTGGGCCGCTGACCAGGTGTTCGAGGTTACGGGACACAATGCCAGACTTGAAATTGCTCTCGAACTGGAGCGCATCGCGCTCGAAGACGATTANNTTCGCGATTCCGCGCACCGTCGGCTGGCTGGCGCAATGGCAGGAGTTGCTGGCCGACCCCGAACAGAAGATCGCGCGCCCCCGCCAGGTGTGGATCGGGCACGAGACGCGCGAGTTCGTGCCCATGGAGAAGCGAGGGAAGTAGAGGTTCGATCGTCTGGGGACGGGCGCCTCGCCCGTGCAAGCCGAGCGCAGCTCGGCAGCTGCCTGTGGTCTCAGCAATGCCGGATTTCGCTCTACCCGCCGGCAATGGCTCCTATGACGATAAGAGGCTCCGCCCCGGACGAGACCGCCTCGGGCAGCGGGGCATCCGGTGACTCATGAGACAGATCCTCCTCACAGGCGAAGAAGCGCAGGAACGGTCGCCGCTGTTGCGTAACTTGGTCGCGGATGGTGCCGCGCAGCATCGGATAGCGGGCCTCTAGCGCGTCAAGCACCGAGCGCTGCGTGACTGGGCCGTCGATTTCGATTCGCAACTCACCCCCGACCTGCGCCAGCGTTCGGAGGTGTTGCGGAAGAATTACTCGGATCACTTGTGTCACCGTCTGGATGTTGCGACCATCAGCATGTGCTTCTCTTCTTATGTCGCCGGCTCGTAGCACAGGAAGACGCTGCCATTGCCGAACGTCCTCGACTTTGTCAGCTTCAGGCTTAGCTTTTTGTCGACGCCTTCGAACATCGTGTTCCCCCTGCCAAGAACCACGGGGCTCAATGCGATCTGGTATTCGTCGATCAGGCCCTCCTGAGCCAATTGCGAGACAATGCTGCCGCTTCCCAGAATCACCATGTCGGGTCCGGATTCCGTTTTCATCTTTCGAACCTCTGCAGCCAGGTCGCCCTTCACCAGCATCGTGTTGCTCCACGACGCCTTGTCCAGCGTCCTCGAAAACACCGCCTTCGGCATACGGTTCATCCCTTCGGCCACTGCGGGGTTGTTCTTCATCGCCAGCGGTGTCGGCCACTAGCTGGCCATGAGTTCATAGGTGATCCTGCCGAACAAGAGCATACCTTCCCCACGGGCATTCTCTGCGACAAATGCGTTCCACTCCGCATCCTGCTTGTGGGCCCAGCTCATGTCGCCGTTCCTGTCTGCAATGTAACCGTCCAACGACACCGAGTTGAAAACGACTAATTTCCTCATGATTCTCCTCTGTGCATTTCTGGTGGCGAACAGCTCAAAACCGCACGTGCCGGTGGCGCTTGACTGCAAACAGCGATGGGCTCACGCCAGCGTCTGCACCTCGACCGAAAGCACGGCCGGAAGATCGCGAACAATGGGAGCCCAGCTATCCCCGGCATCGGCCGACGCGTACACTTGTCCGCCGGTGGTGCCAAAATACACACCACACTTATCGAGTGCATCGACGGCCATGGCGTCGCGCAGTACGTTGACGTAGCAGTCTTGCTGTGGCAGGCCTTTGGTGAGCGCCTCCCATTCGTTTCCGCCGGTGCGGCTGCGGAACACGCGCAGTTTGCCATCCGGAACAAAGTGCTCCGAGTCGCTCTTGATAGGAACGACATAGATGGTCTCGGGTTCGTGGGCGTGCACGTCGATCACGAAGCCGAAGTCGGTCGGCAGGTTGCCGCTGACTTCCTGCCACGAATCGCCGGCGTTGTCGCTGCGCATGACGTCCCAGTGCTTCTGCATAAA
>PMMJ01000331.1:0-4539 GCA_003162255.1 Acidobacteriaceae bacterium
CATTACGACACCGTCTATCCGCTGGGCACGCTTACCACCATGCCTTGTCGCGTCGTGGACAATATGCTGACTGGACCCGGTGTCCTCGACATGAAATCCGGTATCGCCCTGATGCTGCACGCCCTCGCCGCGCTGCAAGACTGGCATAAAGAACGATTGCCGCGCCCCGTGACCGTGCTTCTCGTCTCCGACGAGGAAGTCGGCAGCGATTCATCGCTAGCGATCACCGGGTCGCTGGCGAAAAAGGCTGCGGCCGTGCTCGTGCTTGAGCCTTCCTACGGGCTCCAGGGCGCCGTGAAGACCGCGCGTAAAGGAGTTGGCGAATACCTCGTCAAGGTCACCGGCAAGGCTTCACACGCTGGTCTGGATTTCCAGAAAGGCGTGAACGCGATTCTTGAGCTGGCGCATCAGATCGAGAAAGTTTCCAGCTTCACCGATCTGAAGAAAGGCTTGACGATTAACGTCGGAGTCGTGCGTGGTGGATCGCGAACCAACATAGTTCCCGCCGAAGCGGCGGCGCAGGTCGATGTGCGCATCGCGCGTCTGAAAGACGGGGCCGGAATCGATAAGAAGATGCGCAGCCTGCGTCCCTACAACCGCAAATGCAAAATCGAGGTCACTGGAGGCATCAGTCGTCCGCCCATGGAACGTACCGCCGGAGTGGCAGCATTGTACACGCAGGCCGCGGCCATCGCACGCGAACTGGGATGGAAGCTCCGAGAGGCCGCGGTGGGCGGCGGCTCCGATGGGAACTTCACCGCGAGCCTGGGGATTCCAACCCTAGACGGCCTCGGCGGCGTAGGCGACGGAGCGCACGCCCCGCACGAGCACATATTGATCTCGGAGTTGCCGCGCCGCGCCGCGCTCCTGGCCGGCCTGATCGAGGCAGTGTGACCGGTGACCGAAACCGTGTGACGGAATCACGTACTGGCGTGACGGGCAACACAGGGGCCTTTGACCGGAAGGTCCACACTAACCTAGAATTCAATTGGGGTCCTTAGAGGAATGCTGCGCCCTGGTTGGGTGCCGGGCAACCCCGCTGGAGGTTTCTATGCCGGGAAAACTGGGACTGCCTGAAATTCTGCTGATTCTCGCCGTTGCGCTTCTGATCTTCGGACCGAGCAAACTTGCCAGCCTGGGCAAGGGTTTGGGCGAAGGCATTAAGAATTTCAAGTCCGCCGTAAANNCGCGGGCGCCCTCGCCCGCGAACTGCTGGCGTTAATCAAGAATCTGCCCTAAACAACTCCTGCGTCCCGCAGCATACGCCAGACGAGCGCTACCGGCAGTCCGACCACGTTGCTGTAATCCCCTTCGATGCGAGGAATCCAGCGGGACGCGATGCCCTGAATCGCGTAGGCTCCCGCCTTGTCCATGGGCTCACCGCTAGCGACGTAGTCGGCGATTTCCTTCCCCGTAATCTCGGTCATCGTTACAGAAGTGGTTTGACTGGCCACGGTTTGACTGGCCACTGACCACTGACCACTGACCACTAAGCAGACTCCCGTAATCACCTGATGCTCGCGTCCGGAAAGAAGGCGCAACATGCGCGCGGCGTCGGCGGCATCGGAAGGCTTGCCTAGAAGCGTGCCATCGACAACGACCACGGTGTCGGCACCGAGCACGGCATGATGTGGACGTTGACGCGCAACCGCGAGCGCCTTGTCACGCGCCAGGCGTTCCGCGCAGTTCTTCGCGGATTCTCCAGGCAGCGGGTCTTCGGCGATATGCGCGGGCTGCACTTCGAAAGCGATCCCGGCGTTGCGCAGTAACTCCTGGCGGCGCGGCGAGGCGGAGGCGAGTACGAGCATGGAAGATTGATTCTAGAACAGACGGGGTTCTTGGAGTTTAGGGGCTCGTCGCCTGGCAGAGAGCGGACTCAATTCGCAACTTACAAATGCGCTGTCCAGCGATTGTTGGTGTAACTTTCGTCAACTATCGATTCGATGCGGCTTGGTCCCGTCACTTGTCCGCCAGTTCAAATTCCACGTCAGTGCCAGTGTTCTTCAGCTGTAGCGGCAAAGAGTCACTAATAGCGCTTTGCGTCACGTCGATGACTTGCCTCGTAGCATCCGCATCCCCGTAAAGGGACTTCATTCCGCCCGCAATAGTTAGGATGTAGATGCCGTCCGGCACATCGTCGATGAGGAACGCGCCAGAACTGTCGGAAATCGTGTGGCGCTCATCGTCGGAGAAAGCGTTCTTCAGCGCTATCGCAACGCCGGGATACACGCTCGCGTTCGGGTGAACGATGTCCATTAGATGTCCATTAATGGATGGCCCGTGGTCCCTGGAACGAGACCCGTGAGCGTCCCCGCCACGCGGCGGGTTTGATATGACCAATCCGCCCACTGAAAATCGAAGCGCTTCCTTGTCTTTGCATTGGGGACAGCCACAACCTCTATCCATTCTTTCCCTGCATCGAACTCTTCGTATGAGGCAGTGAGAAAGTACCTGCCCGTCGTCAGGCCATCAATGATAACCTTCCCCTTTTGATCGGTTGTACCGCTGAAAACTGGATCAACAGTTTTTTCGGGAACAACCTGTACGTTGATTCCTGCGATGGGCTTTTCACGATGTGTGACAACGACAGTCAGATGAGGCGACACTTGCCGCAATTCCATGGACCGTAAAGAGGTACCAAGCGCCGCCTGCGCCCACATCAGCAGCAGGAAGATTCGCAACATTGCGCCCTTCATAGCCAACAGTTTACGCCGATGCGGCGAGCAGGTTCCAGTTAACTGTCGTAATCATTCTTACACTCATGATCCAAGTTGTTGGTTTGATCGGCGCAGGACGAGGGGAAGCGCCTACTCCAACGCTTCCGGCTCAATCGAAATGTTCTTCTCGCCTATGGCGCGCTTTTCCCAGTATTTCTTTACCCAGGCTTCGTAGCTTTTTCCGGCTGCGGTATCGCGTCCGGTGAAGGCTATGGCGGCGATTTCGGAATAAGGGATGGCTGGGCGCTCATTGCTGGCGGCGAGCATCAGACGGACTATGGAGTCGGCTAGCGTCGGGCCGATGCGGCGGTCGAAAAGATATCCGGTGACTTCAGAGCCATTCTTGCGCGTGATGGTTACATCGCCGCGATAGTCNNATCCATCCCTGAAGATTTTCGCGCTCGAATCCGGGGACAACTTCGAGTTCGTCGGTGGCGTGCGGCTGCGAGCCGGCGGCTGGCACGCTGTGTGGCAGCGCAGGATCGTGCCCATGTTCTCGACCGCTCATACGCGGCTTTCTTCCGCTTGGGCTTGCGGAGCGGCCGCGTCAATCTGCGCGTCTATTTGGGCGTTGATTTGCACCAGCGGGTTGTAGGAGTGCACCGGGCGCATCTCCCGATCGAGATCGGCGAGCGCTTCTTTGTCGGGATAGAGCGAGAATGTCGCCTTCACCGCGTCGGCGAATCCACGCAGCGACCCGAACATGTCGTCCACTGACGTGGTTTCGTAGCCGCAATGCACCATGCAATTGGCGCACTGCGGATTGCCCGACTCAGTGCCGTAGTTCGCCCACTCCGTCGTTTCCATCAATTCCTGGAAGGAATCGGCGTAGCCGTCCTGCAGCAGGTAACAGGGCTTCTGCCATCCGAAGATGTTGTAAGTCGGCATGCCCCAGGCCGTGCACTTGTAGTTGCGCTTGCCCATCAGATATTCGAGAAAAAGCGGCGACTGATTGAAGCGCCACGTCTTCTTGCGATTCGACAGCATGGCGCGGAACAGGCGGCGAGTGCGGGCGCGTCCCATGAAATGTTTCTGATCGGGTGCCTTGTCGTAGGAGTATCCGGGCGAGACCATCATGCTCTCGACGCCGGCGCCCATCATCTCGTCGAAGAAGTTGCGCACGCTGTTGGGATCGGCGCCATCGAACAGAGTCGTGTTCGTGGTCACGCGGAAGCCAGCGTCGACGGCCGCGCGGATTCCGTCGAGGGCGATCTCGTATCCGCCTTCGCGGCACACGGAAAAATCGTGATGCTCCTTTTGTCCGTCCACGTGCACGGAAAAGCTCAGGTATTTGCTGGGCTTGAACAGGTGCAACTTTTCTTTCAGCAGCAGCGCGTTGGTACAGAGATAGATATATTTCTTGCGCGCGACCAGGCCTTCCACAATTTCGGCGATTTGCGGATGCATCAGCGGCTCGCCGCCGGGGATCGAAACCATCGGGGCTCCGCACTCATCGACCGCTTTGAGACAATCTTCTACAGAGAGATCTTTTTTCAGAATGTGGGTGGGGTACTGGATCTTGCCGCAGCCGGCGCAGGNNAGGTTGCAGCGGAACAGCGGCTCGAGCATGAGCACGAGCGGATAGCGCTTGCGTCCGGCCAACTTCTGGCGCAGAACGTAGGAAGCCACTGTCCACATCTGGGATACGGGAACTGCCATTGCCCCTCCGGGAAGAATGTAGCTCTATGATACCGGATTCGATGCCGTTTTTGGCCACGTGCCGTATCTATCTGAGGACACGAGCGTTCAGGCCGTGCCGTTCCTACGGAACTCGCCTCTGGTCTCACGTTTCCCGGCACTGACGTGCCGGGCTTTCCTGTTC
>PMMJ01000331.1:4648-4797 GCA_003162255.1 Acidobacteriaceae bacterium
AGGTGTTTCAGGTCGGCGATTTCCAGGACTACGTCGACGCAGGCCTGGCCGTTCTGGCTGCGGGACTCCATGTTGCGGATGTTGGTGTTGGTGTCGCTGATGACGGCGGTGATTTGCTTCAACATGCCGAAGCGGTCGTCGCAGAGCAG
>PMMJ01000303.1 GCA_003162255.1 Acidobacteriaceae bacterium
GATTTTGCCATGTTCTGCTGCTTAGTCTTTCTCATTTCAGTGGGTGGCGCGAGTTGGTCTCTTGATGCAATGCTTTCCAAACACCACCGAAATAGTGGCTGATGTGTGCCGCATGCTGATACGAGGATTATCAGGGGGGCTCGATGAACGAATCGTCTGAATCCCGTCGCCAGTTTCTAAAAGCAGCACGTCTATCAGCCGGAGCGGCTTTCCTGTCCTCTGGCACTATCCTCGCGGAATCGGGAATTCCAATACAGAGCAACGACTCGCCTACTGCTTCGGAGTCCGGTTCCCCCGACTACACGTTGCACATCAAGACTGTCCCCGGCAACTCGTGTGAAGGTGTGCAGAGGTACATTTGATGTGTGTCCAATCACCAGCGGAAGCTCTTTTTCGGCCTCATCCGGATTCATGTACCGATATCGTATGACATAGTTGGACCGTCGCATTCACAGTGCGGGTCGATCTTACTGAGAAGGCAGAAGCGCCGATGAGGGGTCAAGGACTTCATTCAAAATTAGTGTTGTTCCTGTTTCTTACGCTTGCCGCTTCACGCCTATGGGCGCAGGGCCCACCGTACCAAACCGACGATCCGGTTCCGGTAGACCTGCACCATTACGAGTTCTACATTTTCGGCAGCACGGACGGAACTCCGGCGGAAACCGATTCCACGGGTCCGGCTTTCGAGTTCAACTGGGGTGCCATCCCGAGGGTGCAGCTTCACGCCATTCTGCCCTGGGGTTCTATCAATCCGTCGAACAATCCTGTCTATCGGCCCGGCGGCACCGGTCCTAGCGCCTTTGGTCTCACCGATATCGAACTGGGCGCAAAGATCGCCTATATCAAAGAATCGAAGTACATTCCTCAGATCGGCACTTTTACGATGTTTGAAATCCCGACCGGTAGCTACGACAAGGGACTCGGCGTGGGAAAGGTTTGGTACAAACTTCCCCTCTGGTTCCAGAAGAACATAGGACACTGGCTCATGGACGGGGGCGCCGGTGAAACCATCGTCCCACAAACCCAGTACCGCAACTTCCCGTATGGCGGATTCCTGGTGAAATACACCTTTGGTGAGCGGTTTGAGTTAGGAAGCGAGGTCTTTGCGCATGGGCGTGAAGGCTTCGCCACGCCGCAGACAGAAGCCTCGACGATGATTGATCTGGGTGGTGTATATCACCTGAAGCATCATGAAGGAGAGCAGTTTTTGTTTTGCTACGGCCACTCTGTTGCCGGCCAGACGGAAAATTATGCCTACGTCGGCATGTACTGGACATGGGGAAAAGGCAAGAAGAATCCGGACGCGGACAACGCTTGGGTACCAGCGCCGATGCACGCTGCAGGATTTCAATGAACCCTGGCTTGAGATCGGTTTCAGGACTGATTGGCATGGAATCGGCGGACGAGTTCGCGATGAAAGCCTCGCTTGCAAAGGTGATGCCACACGGATACGAAGTGCTAGGCTCTTTTACGATCAATGGCCGGATGCTTACTCGCGGCGTCCGCGTGGTCACAGACGGTCCGTTACACCGTCCCGGCCGCGTCGGTCGGGGACGATTTCTCCGCCTACCACCAAACCCTGGATAGTGCGGCTGATTTCACGCTTTTGAGCAGCAAGCGGCTAATTCCGGCGGAGACGAGAGCATACGTTCGCGCGGTGACGGCAGGCGAGCACCTCCTCACAAACAACAGCTTGCCCGGATGCAGCGCGGCGGAAATGCTTCGAATAGACGACTGTCCTTTGACTGTCCAATAAGGATTCCCTGTCGCTCCTTACAAGGTCTTTCGAGGGCCACCCGCGTCTTGNNGTCTTGTAAGTTGTTGAAATTCCTGTTATCCGTGGGCTCATAACCCAAAAATCAGTTCGGCCCGAGTAGATCAGGGTACGCGCACGCTCGGCGAACGAAAGCTCGGGAACAGGAGGATGATCACTCGCGCGGCTGGTGCTTGCATGTTTTCTGATGAATGAGGAAGTCAGGAATGGTGTCCCCTTCGATCATGCGCCGTCTCGCGGCATATCGCCGATTATCGCGGCTCTGCGGATCGGAGAGCAGGTCGCCGAGCGTCCGTGATCGCGGCGTCTAGCCTGGCTGCAATGGCAGCGAAAGCGGGTGTGGGGCCGTTCCAGCGCAACTCGTCAACATCGTCGAAGAGATTGATATCGGTCCGGAGCGTAGCAAGGGTGCGGAAAAGCAGTGCGTGGTCCCGCTCACGAGACAGGGTGTCTGCCAGGGCACTCGCGTTGGACACGTTTACATGCCAGTCGCGCCAGTCCGTGGGAATAGATTCAAGATGGCCGAACTTCGAGAGAACGGCAGCCGACGATTTCGCACCCCAGCCTCGCAATCCCGGATAACCATCTGCGGCATCGCCCACGAGCGCAAGGTAGTCGGGAATTGATGCAGGCATGACGCCGAACTTCTGAATGACACCCGCCTCGTCTATGGTCACGCGCGTCCGGCGATTCAGCTGCACAACGCGCGTACCCCTCACGCATTGGGCTAGGTCCTTGTCCGGTGTGCAGATGATCACACGTTCGACGCGCATATCCTGAGCTGCCGCCATCGCCGATGCAGCGAGGGCGTCGTCCGCCTCGAACTCAATCATTGGCCACACGATAATGCCGGCCGCAGCGAGGACTTCCTCGAGCAGAGGGAACTGTGTCAACAGGTTGGACTCGACGCCCTCGCTGGTTTTGTAGTCGGGCCACAGTGCGTTTCGAAAAGATTCGATGACGTGATCGGTTGCGACGGCTATGTGCGTCGCGCCGCCCTTCATCATTCCCAGCACCGACGCAAGGACTCCTCGGACCGCGGCGACCTCCCGCCCCTCTGCATCCCGCGCGGAAGGCAGCGCGTAATAATGCCGAAACAGTTCGTATGTGCCGTCGACCAGATGGATGTCCAAGTGAGCAGCTCCAAGACAACCGTATAGGATGGGTCAGGACTCAATCAACTGTTTGCTTTGCAGCATCAGACCGCTGCGCGTGAAATCGTGAGTGATAGGATTGCTTCACCCCAAACACTCGTGCAGTNNTTTTCACGAGCGCCCAAAATGCGCGAAGGCGCGATCGGCATCGATTTTGGAACGACGAACAGTTCAATCGCCTATGCCAACAATTCAGATGAGCACCCCAACTTGATCATCTGGAAGCCCAGCGCGTGTACCGGGTGTGCCGGGGCAATTTTCGCTGATTTCACGTGGCAGGCAAGCCGAGAGGAGTACGAACGAGCACTTGGGTTTGACTTCTCCTGCATCACACGCTTTCACGAGTGCCGCACACCGGACGAGTTCCTCCCCACCGCCGCGCAAGTGCTCAAGGTGGATGAGGAAAACAGACTCGGAGAGATGGTCGGAAAAATCCCATGCGACACGCGGTGCGCTCGCATCTTGGGGCGTGATAGCGATTTTGTTGAGGTTGTGCGGATCAAGAGAGTGAATAGAAGTGACGGGAAGATCACAATCGCCGATTACGAATTGATGAAGGCATTGAAAGGCAAGACCTTGAACCTCAGAGACCTTTACTACACCAAGCAATTCGTTGATGAGGTCGAGGTCGCGAACACCGGCTACATTTCGCAACCTCTTCTCCAAATCGGCGGTGAGAGAATTGTTTACTTTAGCGAGATTCTTCAGCACCCAACCGCATGGTCTGATTGCGCGATCATGGCTGCTACCCAGCAGAATTTGGACGCAACTATGGGTGGCGTAGCGGAAGACCGCTCTGGCGTTTTGGGACAAGAGTAGCGGGTAGTTGTTGTTAAATCGCATCTCTGACAATGCCGGCGCGGTCAATCACTTTTTGAGCGTGCC
>PMMJ01000044.1:0-380 GCA_003162255.1 Acidobacteriaceae bacterium
CCTTTATTAAAAACCCATCCTTTACCAGCCGATACGCCTCTTATTTCTGAAGAATCCGCCTGTCGGTCCGTTATCCGGCTGCGTGGCAAGCCAAATGATAGTATTGGCAGCTTCTTCGGTAGATTGCGGTGCTTCGGGCCCTCCTATATAGGTACGTGTCCAGCCGGGGCAGACAGAATTTGCCGCTACATTACTGCCGCCGGCAGCATCAGCAACCATACGCGTAACCGCGTTTAAAGCCGTCTTAGACACCTTGTAGGCGGGAACCTTATCTTTATCAGTCATATCATTTAACTGCCCCAGGCTTGAAGAAACATTCACCACTCTGCCGTAGTCCGCCTTCATCATCAGCGGGACAAAGGCCTGACACATCTTCAGAG
>PMMJ01000044.1:413-6005 GCA_003162255.1 Acidobacteriaceae bacterium
ATCCAGCTTCCGATATACAATATTTAATCTTTCTCTGCGGAGCTTAGCTGCAGCAAGTTCACCTCTTGCGCGATCCGGGCTCGTGAGCACAATTTTAAACCCAAGCACTCCGAGTTCCCGGCTGACCTCAAATCCAATTCCGCGGTCGGCTCCGGTAATTATGGCAACTCTTTTATTTGCCTCGTTTGCTGCTTCCTTTTGGTTTGAAGATCGTCTCACTCTCATCCTTTCCTGGTATGCAACTCTTCTTACCTGCAATGTTCCGGAGTCGGCGATGCAAGATGATACTGACAGGGCCATTCTATCTCTTCCTTCAATTCCGCCGCAGCATGCAAAGGCCAATAAGGATCGCGCAAAAACTGCCGCGCTATTATAATAACGCTGGCCTGCCCGCTCAGCAGTATGGTTTCTGCCTGCATAGCGTGAGTAATGATACCGACAGTGCCGGTCATAATATCGGCTTCTTTATGAATGCGCTCGGAAAACGAAACCTGATACCCTGGACCTGCAGGTATTTTGGCGTAGGGAACCATGCCGCCTGAGGAGCAATCTATAAGATCGATTCCTTCCTTTTTCAGAATACGGGCTAACTTTACTGATTGTTCCAGAGCCCACCCTTCAGGCTCCAGCCAATCCGTAGAGGAGATGCGGGTAAAAACAGGAAGATGTTCAGGCCATACGTTCCGCACCGCGCGCACGACTTCCAAAGGCAACCTGATGCGATTCTCAAAAGAGCCCCCGTACATATCAGTGCGCTTATTAGCTATAGGCGAAAGAAATTCATGGAGAAGATATCCGTGCGCGCAATGTATTTCGACGATGCGAAAGCCGGCTCTGAGCGCGCGTTCAGCGGCCTTTACGAAAGAATCCATCATTCCCTTAATACCATCGATACTAAGTGCTTCAGGCAACACGTAATTATCAGCAAAAGGTGTGGGGCTGGGAGCAACCACCGGCCTCCACCCGCCGTCCTTTCCATCGCAGGCTCCTTTGCGCACATCCCATGGCCTAAATGTAGAAGCTTTTCGGCCGGCATGCGCCAGCTGAATTCCCGGTACAGCCCCCTGAGATTCAATAAATTTAGCAACCCTCTGCAAATTCGGGATATGCTCATCTTTCCAAATCCCCAAGTCCTGCGGAGTGATGCGGCCTCGTGCTTCTATTGCGGTCGCCTCAACCATAACGATACCTGCTCCGCCCACTGCGCGGCTTCCCAGGTGGACTAAATGCCAGTCATTGGAAAAACCATCCTCATAGGAATACTGGCACATGGGAGAAACCATTATCCTGTTCCTCAAAGTTATCTCGCGTATTTTAAGAGGTTCAAATAACATACAAGTTATCACACTCCTTTCATTTTCCGGGCTGACGCTACCTACCTTCAGAAAAAATTCCCATTATTAGGTATTGATCATCGATCATCATGGGGTTTCCGAGGACAACTCGTTATTCGTTGTTGTCGATCCTATAGCTTGGAGCAACGGCCTGTCAGGTTTCATATCCCCTAATCTCAGAAAATAATATCCCGTTTGGCGCCTTCAATATATATTTATCCTGCGCCAAGAGTGACCCGTTACACCACAGAACGAGAGCGAGGATTGCCATGACCGATGCAGAAAAAACCGTTTTTTTCATCTCACCTACCTCCTTTTTTTCATCTTCAAGGGTTAAACGCTATTCCTAATTGTTAGCCGCCCGTCGAAGGCATCTGCTGTATAGAGCCTTCCTGCTTTCTTCTATCTGCACTGTGAACAAGCATCCTATTTAGTCTTGCTTGTCAGGTAATCGATCATCGGCTGGGTTGCCAGTGGCACAACATCGCCGATCATGTGCTGCATCATCTGTCCACTTTCCTTTGNNACGATCACTTTGAGATAGCCCCTGCACTGATTGCAAACTTCCACCATCATTTTCTCGCGCCGGGGTTCCTCATAGAGGTAACCGAGTGTATGGTGATCTTCGTTTCCGCAATACAAACACTGCAAGCGATGGAAAGGCCAGTCCGCGCCACACTGTCCGCAGCGCAGATGCTTGCCAAGATGGTTACCCTGCAGTTCGCCCAGTATCGGACCGGAGCCNNTCTGCGCCAGCGTCCAGACAAATCCGGCATCGAGATGCAGGCATTGCGCGGCGGATGCGACCGGGCCCTGATCACCGGCAGCAATGCAGGGTAGAAGCGTATCCATCTTTAGTCTGTTTTCTTCCAGCGCCTCCCTGATCCGACGGCAGGTATCCCGGCCGTTCCCGCTGACATTTTCCAATGCGCCTGCCAGCCGGAGCATCAACCCGTGTACTTCGGCGTAGTCAAGCTCCAGTTCGACGTCATATAGGAGCGGTAATCCCGCTGCCATCTTTGCATAGGCCTGTTCCGGACTTATGGTAACCGTTGCAGCGCGGAGATTGGCATCCCTGAGAAGCGGCAGGACAATTTCATAGCGGCGCGCGACATCCTTCAAGTCAGGCGATTGCTGCACCAGTGCATGCAGACGCTGCACCAGCAAATCAGAACCGTTCGGGGTGCCGGGCGTCATCTCTTCTCTTCCGACCGCTCCTTGGCCCCCCGTTCACGGAACTTGACCAGTGCGGTCACTCCGATCACCAATATCCCCAGGTTGGCGGGGAGAGGGGGGAGCGATTTCGGGCGCTGCTGCACCACGGGATTTTCCGGAAGTCCGTATACGGAGGGCTTGTCCATCAGCAGGTAGAAGACATTGAGCCCCTTGGCCTCCTTGTAGCCATAGATGTTCGCTCGGGCCTCGCCGGAAGCCTTGAGCCGGGCAAGGCGCGAGTCAGCTCTGGTTCTAAGTTCCGCAACTTCGCCGAACCGGATGGACCCGGTGGGACAGGCCTTGGCGCAGGCGGTCCCCAGTCCGTTATGGATGCGATCATTGCACAGCGTACATTTTTGCGAAGTGCCCGACTTATCACTATACCTGACCACCCCGTAGGGGCAGGCGTGGGTGCAGTCCCGGGCTCCTTGGCACTTGTCCTGCAAGACGACCACGTTGCCCATCTCTGTGCGGATGATGGCACTGTACGGGCAGACATTCAGGCAAGCAGCATCGGTACAGTGCTTGCAAGAGTCGCTACTGAACAGCCACCGTGATCCGATGCGGTTACGGTTGAACTGCTCGATGAAGCGCACATGCCGCCAGTCTGTAGCGCTTATTTTGCCGGTATTGTCGTAGGAATCGCCGGTAAAATGGTCTGCCAGCAGCTTCGTCGCCGGGTCGCTCTTGAAATGGGCCGGTTCGGGATCCAGTTCGTTCCATTCCTTACAGGCTACCTGGCAGGCCTTGCAGCCGGTGCAAATCGATGTGTCTACAAACATTCCCTTTGCCATGTTATGCGGTACCTCCTCTCTTGCCCGCGCGGATGTTGCAGGTGAAGACCTTGCCTTCGTGGATCGAGACATTCGGATCGGCGACGAGCACACTGAGGTCGTTCACAACATCACCCCTGGAAGTGCCCTGCCAGCCCCAGTGCCATGGCATGCCGATTTCATGAACCGTCCTGCCGTCGATGACAAAAGGCCTCATGCGCCGGGTCACCAGGGCGCGCGCCTGGATTTCACCGCGCGCCGTCTGGATGGTCATGTACTCCCCGTTCTTGATCCCCTTTTCGGCTGCCAGTTCCGGGGATATCTCGCAGAATAGCTCGGGCATCAGTTCCGCCAGCCAGGGCAGCCAGCGGCTCATCGTCCCGCTGAGATAATGTTCGGTCAGGCGGTAGGTCGAGATCACGATCGGATACTTCGGATCGGCAACCAGATGGTAAGGGTTGCCGTCCACCTTCCACACCTTTGCCAGCGGGTTCGACTGTTGTTTGTAGATGATATTATGAACCGGCGATTCATAGGGCTCATAATGGGTGGGCAGCGGGCCATCCACAAGACCACTTGGGGCGAAAAGCCAAGCCTTGCCGTCGGCGCGCATGATGAACGGATCGTTGCCTCCCAGCCAGTCGAGCCCAATGCTATCGTCCCTGCCTAGCGAGCCGGGTGCCTTCGTGGGTGCAAAGTCGATGCTTTCTCCCGACGGTGCGACCCATTTGCCGAGAATCGGGCGGCCGCTGGTATCCTTTGTGCCACTGTCGGCATTCGGGTCCCAGTAAACGAGCTTCTTTTTTTCGGACCAGGGTCTGCCTTCCGTATCCGCCGAGGCGCGGTTGTACATGATATGCCGGTTTGCCGGCCAGGAGAATCCCCAGTTGGGTGAGATCCAGTTGTCGCCCTGCCGCCGTGCCGCGTTGTTCTTGCCTTCTTCGGGGATGACACCCGTATAGATCCAGGCGCCGCATGCCGTTGAACCGTCCTCCTTGAGGTTGGCAAAGGAGGGCAGCGGTTTTTTGTCGCCCCAGTTGTAGCCGTTGATTTCCTTGAGCACCTTATAGGCTGACGGCTCGTCCTTGATACGCCAATTAGCGACTTCGGTTGGCTCCGGCTCATAATCCCAGAGGAGATTCCTGATCGCCCAGTCGCGGTCGCTCGTGGAATTGCGGTAAAGCGCCTTGAGCTTATTCCCCAAATGGTAAGTGAACCAGAGGTTACTGCGTGCATCGCCGGGCGGGTCGGCCGCTTTTTCGTGGTATTGCAGCAAACGCTGGGTGTTGGTGAATGACCCTTCCATTTCCGGGACCTGGGCCGAGGGGAAGAAAAAGACCTCGGTCTTGATTTCCGACGTCTTCAACTCTCCTGACTTGATTTCCGGCGAATTGCGCCAGAAGGAGGCCGTTTCCGTTTCATAGAAGTCGCGGACGACCATCCAGTCGAGTTTCGCAAGNNGCCATAACCAGAAAGCCCTTGACCCTGCCGGCTGCCATCTCCACGATCATTGGCAGGTGCGAGTGATCGCCAGTGATCTGCGGATGATATTTATAGCCGTAGTCGTTTTCCTTCGTCGCGGCATCGCCGTACTGGGCCTTGAAATAGGAGACGGCGAACTTTGGATAATTGCCCCAGTAGCTCGTCGAAAGCGGTACGGCTTCTGTAAGGATGAAATCTTTCAGTGTCTCCTCTGCCTTACGCGCATCCGGCATGTTCAGGTAGCCGGGCAGTGAGTGGTATAGCGTGGCGATGTCGGTTGAACCTTGGATCGACGCATGACCCCGTAGCGCCAGGACACCGCCGCCGGGCCTGCCGATGTTGCCGAGCAGTGCCTGAAGCATCCCCGCCGCGCGGATGATCTGCACGCCGACGGTGTGCTGCGTCCAGCCGACTGCGTAGGTGATGTTTGAAGTCCGGTCGCGGCCGGAGTTGCTGAGCAGCGTATTGGCCACCTTGAGGAACATCTCCTGGGAACAGCCACAGACGCGCTCGACCATTGCCGGCGTATAGCGCACATAGTGTCTCCGGATGATCTGGAAGACGGTCTGCGGGTCTCTAAGGGTGGAATCCGTCTTTGGCCGGCCGGGGATGCACTGCAGGAGGAGATCGGTATATGTTTTCGCCTCGGAAACAGCCGGGGCGGGTGCAGGGTTCCGCTGGTATGACCAGGTTGCAGTCGAGTAGGCCTTACCGTCGGCCGACATTCCGGAGAAGAGTCCGTTGAGGTTTTCCGTGTCCCTGAAATCGGGATTCACCAGCGTGGCGGC
>PMMJ01000525.1:0-134 GCA_003162255.1 Acidobacteriaceae bacterium
CCAGTCGGGCGAGGACGCCCGACTCTCCACTTTCTACGATTCCGGCGCATCCTCTTTCTGCTTCACCCGCACCACCGTGATCTTCGAGAAACCCTCCTCGAACGTCGGGGCCTTCAACTTGCCCGCCATCTTGC
>PMMJ01000525.1:227-20292 GCA_003162255.1 Acidobacteriaceae bacterium
TGAATGTTGTGCCGCTTGAACCACGAACTCTTGCCCGACCCCGGCAGCCCAATGGCCAGCACGACCGTTCCCTTGCTGGCGCGCGCCGGGGCTGGCGCAACTGGAACCGGCGCCGCTTCGGCCGGCGCAGTTTGAGGCGCAACTTCCGCCGGCAACTGCGGGGCAACCGCTGCTTCCGGGGCGGTGGCTTCGGCCGTGGAGGTTACGGCCGCCGATGGTTCGGTTGCGACCACGGGTGCAGGCGTAGCAACTGCCGGCCGCTGACGAGATCCGCCCCGGCCTCCGCGGCCGCGACGACGGCGCGACGTGCGTGGTTTCGCGGCCACCGCCCCACCTGCCGCAACCGGTACCGAGTCCAGCGCCGACTCAGGCTCCGGNNGCTCCGCGCGAACTTCCTCCGCCGCAGCGGGCTCGTTGTCATAGTATTTTGGCTGCAAGGGCTCGGGTGCCTTGGTCGGTTCCTTGCTGGCGCCATCTCCGGCCTTTTTGCGGCGCTTTAAACGATCATTCATCCATTTGCGCATAAGCTGCTTGTAGCACACCGGCGTACACTCGGGCAATCCGCGCCCCGTGGCAGGGAGGATACCCGGGGTTAGGCATCGGGTGATGCCTTTGACTCTCGATGGCCCGATGACCCGATGGTCAGATGACCCGATTGATTACAATAACTGCTGCAGACAAGGACAACCACAAATCCATGCATCCAAATCATCCCGCAACTCTCCCCGCCGTGCCGCTGACGCTGGAAGGTTTCGCCACGCTTCACCAGATGATGCGCTTCCGCCGGACCGCGTGGCGCGCCCTTCCCGACAACGACCGTCGCGAGATTGCGAACCAAGCCGCGCTGCTGCTGGCCGAGATGGAAGCCAAGTCCGACGGCCAGTCTGCGCTGTTCTCGCTGCTGGGACACAAAGGTGACCTGATGCTGGTCCACTTCCGCAACAGCTTCGACCAGCTCAATCAGGCCGAGCTCGACGTGGCGCGCCTCCGGCTCAACGACTTCCTCGAGCCCGCGACCTCCTATTTATCGGTGATTGAGCTGGGTCTCTACGAATCGACGCTGAAGACCTACAAGGCGCTAGCCGATGAGGGAGTGGAGCCGCACTCGGAAGCATGGAACCGCGCCATCCAGGAAATAATCGCGCGCCAGAAAGAAGCGATGAAGCCGCGCCTCTTTCCCACCATACCGCCGAACCGTTACCTCTGTTTTTATCCCATGGATCGCCGCCGCGGCGAAGACAAGAACTGGTACACCCTTCCCATGGAAGAACGCCAGCGCCAGATGAACGAGCACGGCCTGGTCGGACGCCGCTATGCCGGAGAGGTGAAGCAGATCATCACCGGCTCCATTGGGTTTGATGATTGGGAGTGGGGCGTCGACCTCTTCGCCGACGATCCCCTGGTTTTCAAGAAGCTCATCTACGAGATGCGCTTCGACCAAGTCAGCGCCGTCTATGCATTGTTCGGAAGTTTTTATATCGGATTGCGAGTTCCGGCGAACCGCCTCTACGACTTGCTGGAGGGAAACCTGCCGTTGTAGATCAGTTGCCAGTACCCAGTACCCAGTTGCCAGTGTTCAGGGCCGCCGCGACCGGGTACGAGGTACTGGCAACTTGAAGCTGGCAACCGACAACTGCTTCCAGTGAAACTCGTGCCGCTTCATATCCACGCGCGCCCCACGAAAGGCAACGCCTTCCATGCGCAGGCGGAATCTTTGCTCCGCCGCATTTTCTCCGCCCAGCTTGATGGCCCCGCCCGCGCCGACCACACGGTGCCAGGGCAATCCGGGAACTTGTTGCAGGACCCGCACCACTTGACGGGCAGCTCCGGGCCAACCCGCAGCGCGCGCGATTGCTCCGTAGCTCGACACCGTTCCCGCCGGCAAGTCCCGTATGCAGCGCACGACGCGCGCCCGCCTATCCTCCGGCGTTTTTCTCCCGGCCTTCGACGTAGAAGATTGGAATCGCCGCTTCACAAATCAATACTTTCTGGACAAGATCTGCCGGACCTCGCAGACAATGCTCACGGGAAAATCATGGTAACCTAGATTCTCCAATACAAAAATTTACACATGCCCATAAAACCAGCGGTTACGATATGTGCATCCCAATGTTTTAAGCCACAAAACTGCCTTCTGGAGAATCGATAACATGTTTCGATTGTTGAAAGCCCTGCCCATTATGTTGGCGATTGCCGCCCTGAGCCTCATTGCCACCGGCTGTGGCTCGAATCAAGCGCATATTCGTGTGGTCAATGCCATACCCAACTCCGACTTGGATGTCGATTTCAACTCAACCAAGGTTGTGAGCAGCATATCCTTCGGCAATGTTCAGCCGACCACCCCCCCCGCGCAATACCTCAGTGTAGCGTCGGGCACCGTTGGGATCCAGGCATACGTAGCGGGCAGCACCACTAGTCCCATTTTTGGGGCCAACCCCATTACCTCTCCCCTCGGCGGCTCCAATGACTACACGGTGGTTCTGTATGGATCTCTAAGCGGCACCAACAACGCTACTGCCTTTGTTGTCCAGGACAACAACACAGTGCCGACGACGGGCTACGTGGAATTCCGCGTCATCAACGCATCGTATACCACAGCCGGCAGTGTGGACGTTTACATAATCCCTCCCAACACGAACATCGGCGGCAGCGTCATCCCCCAGATTTCTGGCCTTGCCCAGACGCAGGGTAGTAGCTACCAGTCCCTTACCTATCCAGGCACCACCGGTGTCTCAGTGGTCGTTACGTTGCACGGTTCCACAACGCCACTCCTTAGCCAAACCTACGATCCGCCAACCGGTGCGATTTTCACCGTGGTGCTCTATGACAACCAGTCCGGTAACGGAATGAATCCGACTCCGCTGGTGTTGCAGGACATCGATTAATCGCGGGCGAACCGCACCTGCGCCAACTATGCGCGCCGCTGCAACCCTGCGAGAAAAGGAACCGGGCCTCACCGAGCCCCAGCGAACAACTCTTACAAGCTGTTGACAAACCTTCTCGTTCACCGCCAAACTGCCTTTTGGAGAATAATGAATTGTCCCGCTTGTTGAAGGCCCTGCCGCTTACGTTGGCCCTTGCCGCCTTGAGCATCGTCGCTACCAGTTGCGGATCAACGAATCAATCGCAGGTTCGCGTGATCAATGCCGTCCCCGACGCGCCCAATAACCTGGATGTCTATTTCAACGGATCGAAGATCGTCACCGACATGGCATTCGACGCAGTTTCGCCAACCCCCTCGACCCCCGCCGCCTACACGAATGTAGCTTCGGGCAGTATCCCGATCGAAGCGTTTACTACCGGCAACACCAGCACGAACAGCGGCGCGATCGTCCCCGCAAATATCGATGCCAATTTGATCGGCGCCACGCCATACACCGTTGTGTTGGATGGATACAGCACCGAAGCCATCGCCGAGGCGTTCGAGGACTTCAACACCCCGCCGACGACGGGCTACGTCGAATTCCGCGTCATCAACGCATCGCCCAGCGGACCCACGAACGGGGCCGATGTTTATTTCGTCCCCTCCGGCACCACGGACATCACCAATTACGCAGCTCAGGTTCCCCACCTCGGCAACGGGCAGGCGACCACCTACCAAAACCTTCCCTTCCTCGCCACTGGCTATTGGATGATCGTGACCGTAAACGGGAACAAGACGCCAATTGCTACCTATGCCCCCACCGCCGCGTGGCCGGCGAACGGATCGATTACCACTCTGGTGCTCCTGGACAACGCAGGCGGCAATAACGGAATGTCCCCGACTCCGCTGGTACTGAACGACCTCAATTAATCGCAGCCGGATTCGCATCAGAGTATCGCTTTAGCGATACCGGAAATTCCTCGAAATCAGCCGCCCCTTCAGCGTATGCGTGCGAACCAACTTTCGGGCAATCCTATGGAACGAAGCGCAGGAAAATCCAGCCCCGAAAAGGCGACCCAGCTTAGCCCAGCGCTTCAGCGCTGGGAAAAGTGGAAGATAGTGATTTCAAGTCCCGGAGGGACGACCGAGTTCTCCCGCAACACTCTTCCGGGGCTCGACATCCAAAATCGCCTCTTCCCTCGGCCCGCTAAGCTGCATCCCTCTTGAACGACTGAGCCGCCGCTTCTGTGTCCTCGAACACTTCAAAAATAGTATGCAGCTTGGTGAGTTGGAGAAGGTCGCCCACGTTCCGGCTCACGCTCGCCAGTTTCATTGCGCCGCCCGCGTTGCGGGCCGTCGTGTAAAGCGAAACCAGCGTTCCCAGGCCGCCGCTATCGATGTAATTCACTTCGCGCAGATTCATCACCAGCTTCGGGCTCTGGTCCAGCAGTTTCTTGACCGTGTCGCGCAGGCTGGCCGATTCTTCGCCGAACAGTACTCGACCGCTGCAATCCAACACCAGCACGCCCGCCACCTGTCGCGTGCTCATTCTCAGTTGCATAGGCGATTCCCCCCACTATCGCAGTAAATGCGCTTCAAGAGCGTAACCCCGCTGGACGCAGCCGCGCAAGCGGCAGGGCTGCGAGCCACGAGTTGCGAGGGCACACGGCTCGCTCGAAGCCCGAAGCTCGCGGCCCGAAGCGGTACTCGCGTGAGACTGTATAATCATGGATTCGCATGAGCTATCAGGTCCTGGCGCGCAAATACCGGCCGCAGAAATTCTCCGACGTCATCGGCCAGGAACACGTTACCCGTACCCTGCAAAACGCGATCGCGCAGGACCGCATCGCGCATGGCTATATCTTCAGCGGCCATCGCGGCATCGGCAAGACGACGGTTGCCCGCATTCTAGCCATGGCCCTGAACTGCCGCTCGTCGGAAAAGCCAGTCGCCGAGCCCTGCGGCGTTTGCGATTCCTGCACTGAGATTCGCAACGGCAACTCCGTGGACGTGATTGAAATCGACGCGGCCACCAATCGCGGCATCGATGAAATCCGCGAATTGCGCGAAGCCGCGCGCTACCGTCCCGCCCGCGATCGTTTCAAGATTTATATTCTCGACGAAGCCCATCAGATCACCGACGCGGCCTTCAACGCCCTTCTCAAGACGCTGGAGGAGCCTCCCAGCCACGTCATCTTCATGATGGCCACCACGCAGCCCGAGGATATTCCCCAGACCATCCGCTCGCGCTGCCAGCACTTCAGTTATCGCGCCATGAAGTTCGACGACATCATGGGTCAGCTCCGCGACATCGTGGCCAAAGAAAACATCCCCGCCGACGAGGATGCGCTCGCCCTGCTGGCCGAAGCTGGCGACGGCTCGATGCGCGACGCACTCTCCATCCTCGACCAAGCCATCGCCTCCACTTCCGACCGCCTGACCGCCGACGCCGTCCGCAGCCTGATCGGTTCCGCTCCCGCAGCGGCGCTCGAAACCGTGATGCAAGCGGTCGCGGAAGGTTCTAGTGAAAAAATCCTGGTGCTGGTCGACGAACTGATCGGCGAAGGCCACAGTCCCACCCACTTCGCGCGTCAGCTAGTGCGCTTCCTGAGAAATGTCACGGTGGCGAAGATCGCGGGCAAAGACTCGCCGCTGCTGCAGGTTTCGTCCGACGAGCGAGCCCGTGCGGGCCGCATCGCCGACCTGTTCAGCGAAGAAGACCTGACGCGGCATCTGCAGATCATGCTGCGCACCCACGGAGAACTCGGATACCGTCAGGAGCAGCGCTTCCACCTCGAACTGGGACTGCTGAAAATGGCGCACGCCCAGCGTCTGCTGCCCATCGAGCAGTTGCTGAGCGATGCGGCGGCATCCAGTTCCCTCCCAGCGCGAACCGCGCCGAGGCCGGTCCTTGCTTCCCCCACGGAAGCCCGGCGCAACGAGCCGCCAACATCGGCAAGACCGAATTCAGTCTCGCCCTTCGCAGCCGACTCCGCGCGCAAAGGCACTCCCAAAGCCGAGGCTGCGGCTGGAACGAGCGGATCAAGCGCGAACCTGGTAGTCATGGGGTCGGCCGCGCCCGCCGTCGCAGAGATCTCCCCAGACCCACGTTACGAAACGGCTATCACGGTCGAGACGGGGCTTGCCCCATCTCAAGCCACCGCCGAGTCTCTTCGCAACGCCGTTCTCGACGCGCTGGGCGATCAACCCATGCTGGTCTCGCTGCTGGAAAACGCAGAGTGGACATTGAACGGAAATGCGCTGATCGCAAGAGCAGCCGCTTCCGCCACGATGATCGAAATGTCAATCACCTCGGAAGCGCGCCGCGTTGCCAGCGCCGCCGCCAGCGGTCTGGCCGGAAGACCGATCAAGATGCAAGTCGAGCCCGGCGGAGCACAGCCATCGGCAACCGCGCCACGCCGCGCATCGATATCGACAGCGACATCCAACGGAAGCGCGCGCATCCGCGCCGAACAAGACCCAATCGTGCAACGCATGAAAGAAAGGTTCGGAGCCGAAATCCGCACCGTGATCGATTATCGGGAGAAAGGATGAAACCAATTTGTAATTTGGTAATTTGTAATTTGTAATTGAAAAACCCACGGCACAAGATTGCACGAAGCTCGCAATTGCGCTGGAGGTCAAACAGATGATTGATCGAGATTCGCGAAACAGACTGGCGGAGGCCTTCCGCCAGTATGCATCCGGCCGCATTACAAACGACGATCTCGACGCTGTCGCCGTCGATTGGCGAGACAAGGGTGCTGCGGCCGTTAAGCTGCAGGCATGGTCCCTGTATAGCGATCTGAAGAAACACTATGTCGGTAACAGGCTTCTTCCTCGCTCGAAAGACCGGAGAACCGTTGCTCGATGTATAGCGTTTCTACACTCCGACGAAGAGTACTACTGGCCTGACGTGTCTCTCCGGATTAGGGACATGCTCTGGAACTTGCTAATGAATATCCTGACCTTAGGACGGTGGGCGAAGAAGCAACAGGAGCAATTCAAGGAAGCTGGCGACTTCGAGGTGTGGCCGCTGTCGAGCCGGTCGCAATTAGAAAGAGTCGCGAAGCGTCCTAAGCTTCTGGCTGGCTTGCGTCGGCCCAAGGTTTGACATTACAAATTACAAATCACCAATTACAAATTCTCTTATGTCTGGATTCAATTTGCAGGAACTCATGTCGCAGGCCAAGCAGCAGTACGAGACGCTGCAGAAGAAGATGGAGCAGACCGTGGTCGAAGCCACCGCCGGAGGCGGCTCCGTCACCGTCAAAATGGACGGCCGCAAGCAGCTCCTGGCGATCAAGATCGACCCCGAAGCAGTCAAAGCCGGAGACGTAGAAATGCTGCAGGACCTGGTGATGGCCGCACTCAACGAAGCCAGCCGCAAAGTCGATCAGGCCATGCAATCGAGCCTCGGCGGAATGCTCGGCGGACTCGGGATGAATTTGTAATTTGCGATTTGTAATTGGTAATTGAAAAGCCAGCCCTCGCCGTTTGGTTTTGGATTACCAATTACAAATCACCAATCACAAATTCTATGTCTCGTTTTGCCGAACCGATGACCCGCCTCATCGACGAACTCAAGAAGCTGCCTGGAATCGGCAGCAAGAGCGCCCAGCGCCTCGCCTTTCATATTCTGCGGTCGAGCGAGGATGACGCCGAAGCTCTAGCCTCCGCCGTTCGCGACGTTAAGGCCAAGCTGCGTCTGTGCTCGATCTGCAACAACATCACCGACGTCGATCCCTGCGAATACTGCACCAGTCCCACCCGCAATCAAAAACTCGTCTGCGTGGTGGAAGAACCGACCAACATCGCCGCCATCGAGAAGACGCGCCATTTCAATGGCGTCTACCACGTGCTCCACGGCTCGATCTCGCCATTGCACGGAGTGGGTCCGGAACAGTTGCGCATCGCGAACCTGATCACCCGCGTCAGCGGCGGCGAGATCGAAGAAGTCATCCTGGCCACCAATCCCACGGTCGAGGGCGAAGCCACCGCCACTTACCTCTCCCAGCAACTGAAGCGCCAGGGGCTGCGCGTCACCCGCATCGCGATGGGAATTCCAGTCGGCAGCGACATCGAATACACCGACGAAGTCACCATGCTGAAGGCCATGGAAGGCCGGCGGGAAATGTAGTTGTTCCGGCTTCGACGCATCCGCTTAACCCGGTTCTCAGTTGGCAGGCCTAGTTCAGGCGCGCAGCCAGTTCGCCGAACAGCGGCACTTCGAAGCGCTCGCCCTGCCATGCCTTGAGCGTCAGGACAATCCACAGGAACAACATGGCCAGCGAAGCCAGAATCCCAAACAGCAGAAAAACCATGGCGGCAGCGACATTGGAAAGGAAGAGCGCGATCATGGTCAAAACAAGAAAGACTACCCAGAGCAAAACGCTTTGCCAGGCATGAAAGCGGACAAAGCGGCTCTTGCGAAATGCCGGCAGCAACAAGATGACCGCGGCCGGGACGAACGTGAGGTAGGCGACCGCCGCGGCCGCTCGTTCCGCCGGAGGAATCGGCGTCATCGACCATCCGCATCCCGGACAGAACGCCGCGTTCGCCGGCATCACCGTTCCGCAATGCGGACACCTTACGGAAGCTTGCGCCGGATTTGCGGGAACATTCGCTGCAGTTTTTTCTGAACTAGACAATTCGGCGTCCATTCGTCTTCTTCCGATTGCGGCATTCTTCGCAAACGCCGTAGATCTGGAAAGTGTGGCGCGTAGTAAGGTAATGGTGTTTGCGTCCAATCTCCTCTTCGATTTCTCCGACTTTCTCCGAGAAGAACTCGACCGAAGCGCCGCACTCGGTACAGACCATGTGGTGATGACTGCGGCGATTGTACTGGTGTTCATAACGCGCGATGCCGTCGTGAAAGGCGACTTCGCTGGCCAGGCCGCAACCTGCCAGCAACTTCAGCGTCCGGTAGACGGTGGTGAAACCTATGCGCGGATCGGTTTTCTTGACCAGTCGATGCAATTCGTCGGTCGAAAGATGTTCGCGAGTTTCCAGGAAGGTCCGCAGAATGGCGTTGCGCTGCTCGGTCTGCTTCAAGCCGACGCGTTTGAGATGCTGCAGAAAAATTCCCTCAGCTTCGCGGATGTTATCCCGCGAGATGGTCGGCTGATCGTCGATTCGCTTCTGCAGCATGTTGGGCGGCGCGGGAACTGAGATGATAATCGCGCCGAGGGTCCAAGACATGATACTTGGCGAGTTCGGGTTACGCCAACCGACTTTCCCCTTCGCACCTCGGAAATACTCGTCTCGATCAACTCGTTTATTCCTTTTACCTGTTTAACTTAGGGGATATTGAGGCTAATTTTCTTACCCCTCCCCCCTCTATGATTTTTACTTAACTTATTGAATAACAGCGACTTATTCGCAAAGTATTCCGGAATAAGGAGTTAGGTTGTCAAAGAGCGCTGAAAATAGTTTTGGGGCAGCTTCGAGGGCCGGCTGGGTGGACGAACCTCGAAACTGCCCCAATCAGATTTCTATTGTCGCGCAGGTGCGGGTTGGATGTCTGTGATCCTGCTCACCGGCTGGGCGTGATGAAAACTTGGTATCCGGTACTCAGTACCCAGTACCCAGTGGAAATGTAATCAGCGGCTGCTCGACTTGCAGGAAAATCCTAAGCTTCGTGCGTCAGTGGAATCCCAGGTCTCGAAAAGCACGAGACCTGGGGGCACCCGGCACTGAAGTAGATTCGGCAGCAAGGACGGGGCGCGAATTGCCTGGGTGCGCGGTTGTCACGGACATGACGCACCCCTACAATCTTCCAATAATGTCTTCTACTGCTTCCCTGCCCGAGATTCCGCACTCCAGTTCCAATGCTCGGCGGCGCCATCCTGCGCTCCGCATTCTTTACTACGCCGTTTGCGTACTGCTGGTGGTGCTCATCGTCGGCGTCTGGTGGCTTTACTGGATTGCGCGGTCGCCTCTGCCGCAACTGGATGGCAGCGTCGCCGTGCCGGGGATTTCGGCCAAAGTGCGGGTAGTGCGCGATCAGCACGGGGTTCCTACGATTGAGGCGGGTACGCTCGAAGACTTGTTTTTTGCCCAGGGCTACGTGACCGCGCAGGATCGGTTGTGGCAGATGGACATCCTGCGGCGCGCCGCTGCCGGAGAACTTTCGGAAGTGATCGGCGAAGACACGGTGAAGATGGACCGCGAGGAGCGGATTCTGGGGCTGCGGGTCGCGGCCGAAGCGACGGAGAAGAGCATCTCCGCTCGCGACCGGGGTTATTTTGAGGCTTACGCTCGCGGCGTGAATGCATTTCTCGAATCGCATCGCGGCCGGCTTGCGCTCGAATTCCGGTTGATGAAATACACGCCGCGACCGTGGACGGTGACCGATTCCCTGCTGGTGGGCGCGCGCATGGTGCAGGATTTGAATCACTACAGCAACCCGCCGGCGCTGACGCGAGAAAAAGTTCTGGCGAAGCTGGGGCCGGAACTCACGGCGGACTTGTATGTGAATTCTTCCTGGCGGGACCGTCCGCCCACGGAAGTGCGGCGGATCGAAGGGGAACCCGCCGTCAAAAGCAGCGATAGCGATGACGACGACGACGAAGAGATTGATCCGGAGGGCGGGACGGGGCGAATTACTTTGGCGCTGCCGGCGCATCTGCCTCAGGGGCTAAAGCCCGCGTTGTTTCAGGACCTCAATGGCAGAGCTGAAGCCGTGCCCTACCCAGAACCGTCTTTTCGGCCGGGGTCGAATAACTGGGTTGTTTCTGGTCAGCATACGGTTTCGGGGAAGCCGCTGCTGTCGAACGATATGCACCTCGACCATCAGATGCCGAACCTGTGGTTTGAGGCGCACCTCAGAACGACGAGCGGCAACTTCGACGTGGCTGGAGTTACGCTGCCCGGAGTTCCGTTCGTGATTGTCGGCCACAATCAGCGAATCGGCTGGGGATTCACCAACGTGGGTCCAACGGTGGAGGACGACTTCATCGAGGAGTTCAACGCGCAGGGGCAGTACAAAACTCCGGCGGGATGGCGCGATGCGCAGCAACGGCGGGAAGTCATTCACGTCAAAGGCAAGCCGGACGTGACGTTCGACGTGGTGACGACGCGGCATGGGCCGATCATTACTGAGTTGCTTCCGGGCGAGACGCGCAAGATCGCTCTGCGCTGGACGCTGCAGGACGGCATGGGGCTGGTGTTCTTCGACGTGAACTCGGCGCAGAATTGGGAAGAATTTCGGAAGGCGTTCTCGAATTTTGGCGCGCCGGGACAAAATGTAATGTATGGCGATGTGGATGGTCACATTGGGTATCAGGCGACGGGACGGGTGCCGATCCGGGCGGCGGGCGATGGGAGTTTGCCGGTGAGCGGCAGCGATGATGCGCACGAGTGGAAAGGCTGGATTTCGTTCGACGAAATGCCGCATGTTTACGATCCGCCAGAGGGGATTCTGGCGACTGCTAACGGGCGTATTACTCCGGACGGCTACAAATATTCGATCAGCACGGAATGGGAAGCGCCGTGGCGCACGGATCGAATATACCGGGTGCTGGAATCGGGAAAGAAGTTCGCGCCCGCGGATATGCTGGCGCTGCAGATGGATGTGTCGTCGACCTACGACCGCTTCTGCGCCGACAAGTTCGTGTACGCGATCGATCACGCCGCGAACACCTCAGACCGGGCGAAGCGGGCAGCGGATATTTTGCGCGACTGGGATGGGCGGATGTCGGCGGATTCAGCGGCGCCGACGATCGAAACGAAAGCGCGTCAGGAATTGGCGCGGTTGCTGCTTGAGNNTTGAGCCGAAGCTGGGCGCGGCGGCGAATGGACCCGATCTTAATGCGAAATCGGGCGAGCTAAGCTGGAAGAGTTATCACTGGGCTATGTCGTCGGTCTGGCTGGAAAATGTGCTCACCAGGCAGCCGGCCCGCTGGCTGGCGCCGGGATACTCGGATTACGGAAGTCTGCTGACGGCGGCGGTTGAGAACGTGGTGAAACAGTCCGCACTCGTTGTGGGTAATCCTGCAAAAGCCGAATCGCTGGCTCCATCCGACCTCAACCAGTGGAAGTGGGGAAAGAATTATCCGGTTGAGATCGATCATCTGGTGCTCAGCCAGCTTCCGGTGATTGGGCGCTTCACGGGGCCGGGATTGCATCCTTTGAGCGGAAGCGGATTCACGGTAAAGGCCGTGGGGCGCGGCTTTGGGCCGTCCGAACGGCTGACGTGGAACTTTGCGAATTTTGACGATAGCACGCTGAACGTGGTGACGGGAGAGAGCGGGATTTTTCTCAGTCCGTATTACCTGGACCAGTGGAAGGCGTGGTACGGAGGGGCGACGTTCGCGCTTCCATTTTCACAGGCGGCGGTCGAGCGGCAGCGGGCGCATGAGATGACGCTGGANNCTGCCGAGCTGCGCTCGGCTTGGGCGGGCGAGGGCGCCCGTCCCCACACGAGCAGCGATCCTAGAAATCGACGGTTTTGACGTCGACGAAATCGCCGATGAAGTCGGAGACCCTGCCGGGTTCACTCGAATCGTGCGGGTTGAACTCCAACGCATCGATGGTGTCGTCGTAGATATAGAGCGATCCGCCCTGGACATTCTCGCCCTGAATCACATACACCACTTCTTGCGCCATGGTGCCAATGTCTCCGCGCTGAGTGATGGGTTGGATGCCGGTCACGTCTCCGTTCTCGGGAGGAATTACGACACCGCCCGTCGGGACACTGCCCACCGCAGTGTTCAGGGTGTTGTAAATCGATAGGCACCCACGGACCTCGGCCCCCGTCGGCGGCGGAACGGGCGGAACGATCTCGGCACAAGTATGAGCGCCGATGAAGAGCTGTCCGTTGGGGCCGAGAGCCATGCGGTCGTGATATCCGTCGGTGATGACGATGGGGGCGGTATTGACGACAGACATGGAGCTGAGGTCAACGATGGTGAGGAGCCCACAGGAGTTCGCCGCGGTGGTCTGTCCAGTGCAGGGCTGCTGCGGTGCTCCCCCGACATATGGTGGCGTGCCCGCCAGATACATGGTCGAGCCATTGAGCAGGGCGAAGCTACCCGCTGCCAGGCTGGAGCACTGCACTGGATTTGTGGCGGGGATAGGAACACAGGCTGGGACGTAGGAACTGAGAGTGTTATCGATCAGACTGAACTGCTCCACGCTGGCCGTATTTCCGCCGCACTCGGCACCGCAGTTCACCACGTAGGCATTGCTGTCGTCGCTGCTGAAGAAGGCTTGGACGGGCCGGTCGAAGCCGCTGACGTAGGTTACCGCCACGGCGTTCGGTATCTCGATATTCGACGGTGTAATCACGGCGACGGAATCGGAGTTATCGCTGAAGCCAAGAATTCGGTTGCCGCTGTGGTCGATGGAAAGATAATGAACCGAGGGAACGTCAACCTGCCCGAGGACCGTTCCGTTGCTTAGCGCGATGGCCTCCACGATCCCCAGAGCTGATTGTCCCACTACTGGCGCGGTCGGCACGGCGACATAGACGGTGGAACTGTCCGGGGAAACGACAAAACTCTCCGTCATGCCGGGTAAATTCACGTGGCCGGCGGCGGATCCAGTGCCGTTGTTGATGATGGTGAGCTGGTTATCGGAAGATAGAGTACCGTTGCCGCTGAAGACCACGGTTTCGGCCTGGTTAGGCGTCACCACCATCATCCCCGGAGTGTTGCCGGCGGAAATCGGGGATACGTTGGCGCGCAAGTCATTTTCAGCATCGACGGTATACACACCCGCACTCAAACTGCCGGCGGAAACTCTATTCGTGACCAAGGCGCGGTACTTGGGCACGGTGGTTTGCGTGCCGGCCGTGTTAGAGCTGCCGCAGCTCACGCACATCAGAATGGCGGGCAACAGGAATAACAGAAGAATCAGGGCTCTTTTCAAACCTGGGACTCCAACCTCATGCCGGATAATCACTTGGATGCAAGAACAAGGATTATAGCAAAAGTAGAAACTGGGCCTGAGCGGAGCGGCTGAAGGAATCGGCGGCGGAAGGGCTCGAGTGTCTCTCACCTTGCGCAGAAACAACCGACCGGAGCCGATCCCTTTCGACAGATGCGCAGACCTCGATCCTTCTAGTATTCTCAATTGGATGGCACAGAATTTCATTGAACGTCTGAAGCAATCGCCCGTGCTCTGTGACGGAGCGATGGGAACGCTGCTCTATGCCAAGGGCATCTTCATCAACCGCTGCTATGACGAGCTGAATTTGTCGCAGCCGGATTTGATCCGCGGAGTCCACCACGATTATCTGCAGGCGGGCGCCGAGATTATCGAAACCAATACTTTCGGCGCGAACAGTTTTCGCCTGGCGCGGCACAGCCTGGCGGATCGCGTGCGGGACATCAATGTGGCGGGTGCGCACCTGGCTCGGGAAGCGGCCAAGGGTTTCGATGTGTGGATCGCGGGATCGATGGGCCCGTTGGGCGTTCGCATCGAGCCGCTGGGCAAGACTTCTTTTGCCGAGGCCCGCGCGGCGTTTCGCGAACAGGCGGCGGCGCTCGTCGAGGGCGGCGTCGATTTGCTCATGCTGGAAACTTTCGGCTATCTCGAAGAGTTGCACCAGGCGGTGCTGGCCTGCCGCGACGTGAATCCGAAGATTCCACTCGTTGCCCAGGTCACCATCGACGAAGACGGCAACTGCCTCGATGGCTCCGACCCGGAGACCTTCGCCGCGCGGCTGACGGAATGGAACGTCGACGTGCTCGGCATCAACTGCAGCGTGGGCCCGGTCACGATGCTCGAGGCAATCGAGCGGGTGCGCGCGGTGACTTCCCTGCCTCTGGCGGCGCAGCCGAACGCGGGCATGCCGCGCTCGGTCGAAGGCCGGAACATCTACCTCTGCTCGCCGGAATACATGGCCAACTACACATCCAATTTCGTGGCGGCTGGCGTTCGGCTGATCGGCGGATGCTGCGGCACCACGCCCGATCACATCCGCGCCATGAAATCGATTTTGCGGGTGGGCGAAGCGCGCGGCAAAACTGCAATATCGGATGTGATCCGCTCGGGTGCCGCACCTGCGGCTCCGGCCAGCATTCCCATGGCGGAACGGTCCCGGCTCGGAGCCAAGCTGGCGGCGGGCGAATTTGTGACCATGGTCGAAATCGTGCCGCCCAAGGGAATCGACATCCGCAAAGAAATCGAGGGCGCGAAGTTCGTCAAATCGGTGGGCGTGGACGCGGTGAATGTGCCGGACAGCCCGCGGGCCTCGGCGCGCATGAGCAATCAGGCGCTGTCGCTGCTGATGCAGCGGGCAGTTGATATCGAAGCCATCCTGCATTACACCTGCCGCGACCGGAACGTGCTGGGCATTCAGTCCGACCTGCTGGGGGCGGCGGCCACTGGAATCCGCAACTTGATCTGCATCACGGGCGACCCTCCTAAGATGGGCAACTATCCCGACGCNNGGACTGGTGAATATCGTCCACAACCTGAACCGGGGATTAGACCTGGGCGGGAATCCGATTGGAGCCGGGACTGGCTTCGTTATCGGGGTGGGAGCAAATCCGGGATTACCGGACTTGGACGAAGAGATCAAACGCTTCGAATACAAAGTGCAAGCGGGGGCGGAATACGTGGTAACGCAACCGGTATTCGACCTCGCTCTGCTGGAGAGCTTTCTGCGACGGATTGAACACTTCCGAATTCCCGTAGTGGCCGGAATTTGGCCACTGGTGAGTGCCCGAAACGCTGAGTTCATGAAGAACGAGCTCCGGGTTTCCGTGCCTGATGAAATCCTCCATAGGATGACGAAGGCTGCGACCCCGGAAGCGGCACGTGCCGAAGGCGTGGCCATCGCTCGCGAGATGCTGGCGGCGGTCCGAGACCGGGTGCAGGGTGCGCAAATCAGCGCTCCCCAGGGCCGATATGCCTCCGCGGCGGATGTTCTGGAGGCTCTCGGGTCCGCGCGGCGGAAGCCAGTTTAATTTTGGGAACATCCTGCACAACAAATTACAAGAATTAAAAAAATTTGCTGGACATTTCCCCCGGGAAACGGCATTACAATAGGAATAGGAGCAATTGGATTGGTGAAGTTTGAAGAATGCCTCGAGCGTCTGGAGAAGATCGTTCATGAACTGGAAAGTGGGGAGGTTCCGCTGGAGAAGTCTCTGACGCTGTTCGAAGAAGGCATGCAGCTTTCCACTACCTGCCGGAAGCAATTGGAGGAAGCGGAAGGGAAAGTAGAGATTCTGCTAAAGCAGAACGGGAAACTGCAAACTGAGCCATTCGAGCCCCCGGCCGAGAGAGCGTTGCGCAAGTAACGCTGTTCGAGCTCGGAAATAGTAAACGCCTGTGCTAGCAGTTTGCTGTCGCAGCCAAGGCCGCCGCGATTTGCGGTGTAGTCAGGGGGAATGTATGGAACCATTCAGTGTAGTCCTCTATCAGAATGACCCCAGAACTGCACAAACTTTGGCGGTCAGTCTTTCCCGTCATTTCGACTCTGTTTATTTGGCCGGCACTTACCAAGACGTGCTTCCGGCAGTTGCCCGGCACCGCGCCGAGGCGGTAGTGCTGGATCTGGAAACTTCGGGCCCGGGCGAAGTCGAGCGTTTGCATCATGAGTATCCCGACCTTTGCATCGTCGGCACCCACAGGCTGGCAGACGACAAACTGTGGACCGAGGCCATGACGCTGGGCGCGTCTGACATATGTGAGCCGCGCAACGATGACGTGGTGCGCTCGGTGTTGCACCATCTCACGGAACATGTAGCCGCCTGATCGTTGGTTTTTCTGTAGAGACGGGGCTCGCTCCGTCCTGGGATCGAGAGACGCGGCGAGACGCGCCTTTACGTAGAGTCATGTTGAGGGACGCCCGCGGGCGTCCCTTTTATTTTCAGCTTTCTTCCGAGCTATGCCCGCTTGTTATACTGCGATGCGATGCTGAAACAAGTTCTGGAGCAGGGACGAGAAGCCGCCGACGCCGCCATCGATCGACTCTTGCCGTCGGCTAGCAAGCATCCAACTTCCATCCATCAGGCCATGCGGCACAGCGTGTTTGCCGGCGGAAAGCGCCTGCGTCCGATTCTCTGCATGGAAGCAGGCCGCATGATCGGAGCGGCGGCGCTCGTTAGTTCGCAAACTGGGTCGCCCGATGGATCAAGTGCCGCAGCGCTGCCCGCCGGCATTGAGCAAGTGGGCGCGGCGCTTGAAATGCTCCACACCTACTCCCTGATCCACGATGATCTGCCTGCGCTCGATAACGACGACTTGCGGCGCGGGCGTCCCACCTGCCACAAGGCCTTCGGCGAGGCAATCGCCATCCTCGCCGGAGACGCACTGCAGACGCAGGCCTATGAGGTGCTGGCGCAGATCGACTGCCCCGCCGAGGCGCGCGTGGCCATCATCCGCGAAATCGCCCACGCCACCGGCACCATCGAGGGCATGATCGGCGGCCAGGTCGTCGATCTTGAGGCCGAGCACAAGAAGCCCGACCTCGCCACCCTTGAATACATCCACCGTTCGAAGACGGCGGCGCTCATTACGGCCAGCGTCGTCAGCGGAGGAATGTACGCCGGGGCAACCGCCGATGACATCGCCCTCATCCGAACCTATGGACAATCGATCGGTCTGGCGTTCCAGATTGTGGACGATGTGCTCGACCTGACACAGTCGTCCGAGCAACTGGGAAAAACCGCGGGCAAGGACGCGGCGGCGGAGAAGGCAACGTATCCGGCGTTATTCGGAATCGAGGAATCGATCCACAGAGCCGACGCCCTGGTCGATCAGGCCTGCGCCGAATTAAACGAATACGGCGCGGCTGCGTCTACTCTAAAGGACCTCGCTCGCTTCCTCGTCGAGCGCAAGAAATAATTGCGTAGCGCTTGCCCACTCTTCGGACCGGTTGTCGTTGCTCTCATTCTCACCTGCGTGGTGGCTGCCCAGACTCCATCCGCGTGGCGCTACGATCTGCATCCCGGAGATCACCTGACTTACCGCTACACATTTCAGCGGCGAACTCAAAGCAATGAGGAGCAAACCCAGGTCGAGGCACGGTTTCGCACCCATGTGCTGGTGGCTGGGGCGGACGCAGAACGCATAAGTCTCGGCTTCCAACGCAATCGGGAATCCGCAGCCCTGACCGAATACCGCTCCAAGGGCAAAGACAGACTTGCCCGCGAGCAGGCCGACTTCCAGAAGCGCATGCAGAAGCGTCCTTCGCGTTTCTCCGAAGCAATGGAGATCTCGCCGGCCGGAGAGCCGCGCTACTCGTGGGAAATGGCGCGGGAAACCTACAGCTATTTTCTCGACGCTTTGCATGAAGTGACGACTCTTCCGCCTGTCCCCCTGAAACAGCGAGAGACATGGCGGGGCAGCACACTGCTGGGGCTGGATCTCCGGTGGGTGGGCGACGAATCTGTTCACGGTAAACTATGCCATCACGTGGAAGGAGCCTTGTCCGACGGATCGCTCCAGTTGAACTACTGGTGGTCGCCGGAATCGGGGGTCATCGAGCAGGTGGCACTCGATGGAAGTTACTCGGGTGCCGACGATACAGTGCACGAGACCGCGCGCATGGAACTGGAGTCGCGGGTGCGCGGGGAGCCGGTCGAAAGTTGGCTAGGCTCGCCGGATACGAGCCAGGGTGCGCTGAAGGCAATCTTGCTTGCTCCCGGAGTGCCAGTCTCCATCGAGCAACTCTCGCGGGTTCTTATCTCCGGCGAACCGGCCTCGCAGGGCCTCGCGCTGGCCGTTGCGTCCCGACGGAAGATCGAAGTGCCGGCCGGCATTCTCAGCAAGCTGCAGAGCACGAACCCCCAGAGCAAGGTGCGGTGGATGCTCGAACTGTCCTCCAGTTCCGGAAATTCGCAAGCGTTCGCGGATGAATGCCACCGGCCGCTTCCCTTGAAGTCGCCACCCGCAAAGTTTGGCACCTTATTCAAAGTGGCCCCGGCATCGCAAGATAATCCCGAGATCCCTTACCTGCTGCGAGTACCACTCACCTATCGTGAGGATCGGCCCGCGCCGCTGCTGGTCTACCTGAGCGGTGGGGCCGGGCTCGCGATCGATGGCGTGAATACTGCCGAGGACATCGTCTCGGAAACCGATTATCTCGTGCTTTATCCCCAAGCCGCTGGGTTCTGGTGGAGACCGGAAACCGCCCGACGCTTTGATGCCGTTTTGAGACAGGTTTTGCAAGGCTACAACGTGGACCGCGATCGCATCTACCTGACCGGCTTCAGCAACGGGGGAACCGGCGCGCTCTATTTCGCTACTTTATGGCCGCAGCGCTTCGCCGCCGTCGTTTCGTTGATGGGCGCGGGCCAGTGCAACGACCAGGTCAAAGCCGGCCTGCCCAATTTAGAAAATCTCCCGGTGCTGTTCGTCCACGGAGAGAATGACACGCGCATCACGCCCGATTGCTCCACGACCACTCACGACGCCCTGACCGATCTGCGTCCGGCAATTAAGCCAGAGCTGAAGATCCTGCCGAACCGTGGGCACGACATCACGCTCCAATCCGATGACGGCCTGACCCTGGCTTTCTTCAAGAACAAATTCCGCAATCCGTTCCCGCGCGAGGTTGCCGTGTCCCTGTCCGATGCCCTTGCCGCCCGAAGTTATTGGATCGAGATTCTCGACGGCAGGCCTGGCAAATCCGGAGTGGAAGCTCGAGTGAAGTCTGACAACACCATCGAAATCCACAGCCACGACCTTAAGAAGATTCGCCTCCATCTGCGACCGGAGTTGCTGCCGAAGCCGGGCAACCTGCGCATCGTGTGGAACGGCAAGAAAATGTTCGAAGGCCCCATCCGCGACTGCTGTTCCCTCCCACGTCCACCCTCCGCCGGAGATCCGAAACTCGATCTCACCGACACAGGCGATCTGGCACTCCCCTAGTTTCCGGCAAGCAGAAGGTGCCCCGGCACTACCGGCCCTTGAATCTCCATCCCGCTGGCGGTAGAGTGTCTATGCTCTCGCGGTTCCCGCCCTTCTTATTCCTCATCAGCAACTTGCGCGTGATAGCTGCAGTGTATGTGCAACTAAAGGCGGTGCTTGGACCGGCACCANNATTTGCAGCGCACTCCAGCCAGCGCAAACCGAGTAGGCGGATCCACCGTGTCCGCGTGCGTACGAAGGAGTTACTTTGCTCAAACTTAAGAAGCTGCAAATCCTGGGATTCAAGTCGTTCTGCGATCGCACCGAGCTGAAATTTCATGGCGAAGGCATCGCCGCCATCATCGGGCCGAATGGCTGCGGTAAGTCGAACAT
>PMMJ01000379.1 GCA_003162255.1 Acidobacteriaceae bacterium
GCTTTCGTATGTCGATGTGGAGGTCAAGAACGTCGTCCTTGACGACCTGCGGCAGTCGCCCTATTCGGCACGCATCGAGTTCGAGAAGGTGTACACCAATCCGGCGGACCACTCCGAACTCAAGCGGGAGCGATGGACCGCCAGCGTCACCTACGTCTTCCGCGAAAGCGTGAAGAACAATGAGCTGGCCGTTAACCCACTCGGCTTGACCATCGTGCGTTTCCGAGCCGACCAGGCGTTCAGCTAAGGATAAGGACGAACCGACGATCCCAGAGGCTTATTCATGTCGTTTCTTGCTGCCAATCCGGTTGGCCTTTCCTACCTGTCCCCGTGCCTTGTAGAGCGGGCTAACGCGAGCCTATCGACACGCAACGACGGTGGCGAATGGCACCTTGCTTACGGCGGACATGCCGGCTCGAATCGAACTGCGATTGCGGCGAACTTCTCTAGCCAATGGGCCGATGACAACTTTGCCCTCGCGCGTGTCTGCCGTTATGTATCCCGTCTTATGCTTGGTCACTGCTTCGGGGCCTTTCCGGCGCCCGGCGGCACTCGGTCTTCTGCTTCGCGTTCCGCGCCCCTTCGGGGTCTCGGTTCCTCCCAAAACAAGTTTGCAATCAGCGGCACAAAACGCCGCGCAAACTTCTTTCGGGCCCCTCCCAGAAAGCAGACCTTCGGCCTTGGGAGCCGGGCCCACTCGCTAGGCTTCGCCCAGTGTGACCCGAGCAACAACGGGAAATTCAACAAACGGAGACACAATTATGTACCAGAACAAAGTAACCCTCATCGGATTTGTCGGCAGCAACCCGGAAGTTCGCACTAACGACAATCGCAGCCTAACCACGCTCTCGCTGGCAACCAAGTCCTCCTATAAGAAGGACGGCAAGTACATCTCGCACACCGAATGGCACCGTTGCGTCGTCTTCGGCAAGCTCTCGGAGTTCGCCAAGACGCTCACCAAGGGCGCGCATATCCAGGTGGAAGGCGAGCTNNATCCTGAAGCTGGACCGCGCTGAGAAATCCGGCCCGGAAGATCAGGAGCACGATGACAATCCCGCAGAGGAAACGGCCGCATAAGCCATTGCTTTTCACTCTTGGAAGCCCGGCTAATCGCTGGGCTTCCATCGTTCGGAGATCCACGCTATGAGTTTTGAATTGATCCTTCCTTTCCTTCGCCCGATAGAGCCGCTCTTGCTGGACGAAAGCATCAGCGAAATCATGGGCAATCCCGATGCTTCATGGTGGTACGAACGCGACGGAATCATTCACCGCGAAAAGACTATTTCCTTCGCTGCCAGCAAGCTCCGAACCGGCCTCGAAGTCATTGCCAACCAACTCGGCAAACGGCTCGACGAAGACAACCCCATACTCCACGCACAACTCCCGGATGGAAGCCGGCTTGCGGCCGTCATTCCGCCGGTCGTTCGGCTTACGCCAGCACTCATTATTCGAAAGTTCACCAGCCGCCACTACACAGTCGATGACCTGATCGCTCGCGGTACGCTGACGCGTTCGCTTGCGGACTTCTTGGCCGAACAGATCCGCAGCGGCAAAACGCTGCTTATCAGCGGCGGAACCGGCACGGGCAAAACGACGCTTTTGCGGATATTGGCTGACTTCATTCCAGAACAGGAACGCCTGGTCGTTATCGAAGATACTTCGGAACTACAAATCCAGAAGCCGAACATACTGGCCGTCGAATGCCAGACCGATACGTTCAAAGCCAACATCACTTTCGACGACCTTCTAAAGTCCGCTCTCCGGTGGAGACCGGACCGGATCATTCTGGGCGAAGTACGCGGAATCGAGGCGCGCACGCTGCTCGATTCCTTCAATACCGGCCATGCCGGATCACTAGCGACGATCCACGCTAATTCGGCGGAGAAGGCCCTGCATCGCTTCGCCAATCTGGTCATGCGGAACCACGCGCAGACCACGTTTTCCGACACCGAGGCCGAGATCGGAGAAGCGGTCGATTTCGTCGTCCATGTCGAGCGACAACCGGGCCGCCGGGTTGTCCGCGAAGTGCTCGCCCTTCGCGGTTACGACCGCGACGCCAAACGCTTCCTGATCGAGCCGGTATTCGAGGTGAAAAATGCCACAGCATAGGACAAACAACGGAACCAGCATTGCCGCCGATTTCCTCACCCGTTGCTTCGCACCGGGCGAGTCCATCGCGCTGCTTCTTCGACGCGAGAATCCCGCCGGGATTCTCCAGCGAATCGTTCCTTCCGAGCGTGCGCTTGCGCCTCGTTACCTCGGCTGGCTCGCCCACGAAAACTCCATCGGCTCGAACGTCTATGTGGCTGCCAATCCGGTTCACTCCGGCAGTCGCAAACGCACCAAGGAGAGCATCGCCGCGGTGCGGCATCTGTACCTCGATTTGGATACCGATGGTGAGGCCCGTCTCGCTTCGCTCCGGGCCTCCGATGCGGTTCCCCCGCCGAATGCAATCGTCTCGACTTCGTTCGGCAAATATCAGGTCCTCTGGCGCGTGGATGGCTTCACCTCTGAGCAGCAGGAAAGCGCCCTAAAACTGCTTGCGATTACCTTTGGCGGCGATCCCGCTTGCACCGACTGCAACCGCGTCCTTCGCCTGCCGGGATTTCTGAATTGCAAGTACGATCCGGCGTGGCCTGTGACCGTCGAATACCCCGGCAATTCCACTTGGAATTCCGACGACTTCCGGCTGGATATTCTTGCGGCGGATGCCATCTTTTCGTCCCCGTCAATCACACCGCGAAAGCACCCCGCTAACCACACCAATTCCGAACACGATTGGGCCTGGGTTCTGCACGAACTCGCCCTTGGAAAGGACGCCGCGAAGCTCACGAGAAAGCTGGCTTCGCGCCGCGCCGATAAGCCCAATCCGCTCTACTACGCGCAGCGAACCGTGGATGTCGCATCGGCCAGACTTTGGCTCATCGAAGGCGTTCCGATGGAGGACGTTATCACGATGCTCCAAGTCCGCCGCCGCTTCGAGATTCCCACCGCACTTTGCTCCGCTCGTGCGCGGGAGAT
>PMMJ01000178.1 GCA_003162255.1 Acidobacteriaceae bacterium
GAGAGCTGAGAGCTGAGAGCTGATTTTGAATGTCATTCCCGCGCGCCAGCGGAATTCTGCTTCATCCCACCTCGCTGCCTTCGCGCGGCGGGATCGGTGATTTTGGTCCGTCGGCATATGCGTTCGCGGATTTTCTCGTCTCGGCGCGGCAGGGCCTGTGGCAGGTGCTGCCCCTCGGCCCACTTGGTTACGGAAACTCGCCTTATTCCTCCACTTCGGCCTTTGCCGGGAATCCGCTGCTGATCAGCTTGGATCGACTCGCCGATCACGGCTGGATCGACCGCGGCCGGGTTGACGCTCTGGCCGCTCTGGCCGGCGAGGTCGAGGCCGTGGATTACCTCGAGGTCTTTCACGAAAAGCTGCCCCTGCTGTTTGAAGCGGCGCGCAACTTCGTGCGCTCCGCCGCACCGAAGGCGCGGTCCCGTTTCGAGAGCTTCTGCCGGCAAAATCAATGGTGGCTCGATGACTTCGTGCTCTTCGATGGCTTGCGCGCTCGTTTCTTGCTGGAAAGCTGGAACCGCTGGCCGCGCAAACTGGCTCATCGCGATGCCGTCGCGATCGAGAAGGCGCACGCGGAAATGCGCGACGAACTCGATGTCCGCCGCACCGTGCAGTTTTTCTTCTTTGAACAGTGGCAGGCGCTTCGAGCCTATTGCGCGCAACGTTCGATTCGCGTCGTGGGCGACATTGCCATCTTCGTAAATCTTGACAGCGCCGATGTCTGGACCCACCCCGATCTTTTTCGACTGACCCCTGAACTCCTTCCCGAAGTCGTAGCCGGCGTGCCGCCGGACTTTTTCAGCAAAGACGGCCAGCGCTGGGGCAATCCTCTTTATCGCTGGGACGTGATGAAAGAACGGGGATATGCGTGGTGGATCGACCGGATGCGCTGGGTCACGCAGAATTTTGACTACATCCGCCTCGATCATTTCCGTGGTTTTTCACAGTTCTGGGAGATTCCTGCCAGCGAGCCAACCGCGATTCATGGCCGCTGGGTCGATGGTCCCAAAGACGATTTGTTCGGGAAACTGAGCGAGGTTCTGGGCGGGCTCCCATTTTTCGCCGAAGATCTCGGATACATCACGGCCGACGTGCACGCCCTTCGCGAACGGCTCAAGATTCCCGGCATGGCGGTGCTGCAATTTGGGTTTGGCAATGTGGGCGCGCACACCCATCTGCCGCACACCTTCACAGCCGAGAAGGTCGTGTATACGGGCACGCACGACAACGACACGCTGCTCGGCTGGTGGAAATCAGCCGCCACGGAATACGAACGCCAGCAAGTGAAAACGTACCTCGGGCAGTGTGAAGACGGCCTTAACTGGGCGATGATTCGCGCCGCCTCCGATTCCGTCGCCAGCCTTTGCGTGGTGCCGCTGCAGGATCCGCTGGGGCTGGGAAGCGCGGCGCGTATGAATGTGCCCAGCAGCGACACTGGTAACTGGCGCTGGCGTTTTGCCGCCGAGTTACTGCGCCCCGAATTGGCTAAGAAACTTGCCGTGCTCGCTGAAGTCTCCGACCGGATTCCACAGCCGTTGCCCGCAACCGCCAATGAAGAGTGGGTGGCCTGAGTAGGGTATTCTCGCTGGCGAAGCAAATTGATCAGGTGTCAGGCCTGAAGCCGGGGATCTATTAGGATTGTTTCCTGAGACCTGACACCTGACACTTGAGACCTTTTTCTTCTGGAGTACGATGCCGTGACCGAGCCCATCATCCGCGCCCACGCTGTCGAAAAGTTCTACGAGCAGCCGGATGGCAATCGCATTGAAGTCATCGCGCCCGTCGATCTCGATGTCGAGCCGGGCAAGATTATTACGCTGCTCGGCCCCTCCGGCTGTGGCAAGTCCACGCTGCTGCGAATTCTGACCGGACTCAGCAAGCCTTCATCGGGCGAAGTCCTGTGGCATGGGCAACCGATTACGTCGGAGAACGCCGGCGTGGCCATCGTCTTCCAGAGTTTTGCTCTGTTCCCATGGCTGACCGTGCTCGACAACGTCGAAGCCCCGCTCGAAGCTCGCGGAGTGCCCGCCCTCGATCGCCATAAACGCGCATTGCGTATTCTCGACACCGTCGGACTGGATGGCTTTGAGAGCGCCTATCCGAAAGAACTTTCCGGCGGCATGAAACAGCGCGTCGGCTTCGCGCGCGCCCTGGTGGTGGAGCCCGAAGTCCTGTTCATGGATGAGCCCTTCTCCGCGCTCGATGTGCTCACGGCGGAAAACCTGCGCAATGAATTGCTCGAGCTCTGGCTCAGTAAGAAGATGCCGACTAGCGCCATTTTCATCGTCACGCACAATATTGAAGAGGCGGTGCTGCTGGCGGATCGCGTGATCGTGCTGGCAAGAAATCCGGCATGGGTGCGCGCCGACTTCCCCATCGAACTCGCTCACCCCCGCGATCGCAAGTCGCCGCGCTTTGTCGAACTGGTGGACTACATCTACAAGATCATGACCCAGCCCGAACTCGCGCTGGTTGTGCCCGACGCTGCTGCCGCCGCCGCGCAAAAGCCCGTGCGGCAGAAATATCAGATGCTTCCGCACGCGCGCGTCGGGGGCGTCGCCGGCCTGCTCGAACTGCTGCTGGACCGCGGCGGCAAGGAATATCTTCATCGTCTCGCCGAAGTCCTCATCATGGACACTGAAGACCTACTCCCGATCGTCGAGGCTTCGGTGTTGCTCGGGTTCGCCGCATTGAAAGAAGGCGATGTCCAGATCGCCCCCGAGGGTACTGCCTTTGCGGAAGCCGACATCCTCACGCGCAAGATTCTCTTCCGGCAGGCTGCGCTTAAGCATGTCATGATCCTGCAGCAGATCGACAGCGTCCTGCACGCGAAGACGGATCACTCCATTTCGCAGGAATTTTTCTACGACATTCTCGACGAGCACTTCAGCCAGGACGAAGTGGAGCGGCAGTTCGAAACCGCCATGAACTGGGGCCGCTACGCTGAGATTTTCGACTTCGATCGCGAATCGCACCGGCTGATCCTCGCCGAGCCCGTCGGCGAGCCGCATCCGCCAACCACCACCCCGGTGCCGTCGTGAAGCGTCCAGAACGAATCGCTTTCCGGCCATTGGTTCGCATCTGGTCGGTGATGCCGCGTCCCAGCGCGGCGAACCTGCCCGACCTCATCATGTTTTCCGGTGGTCTGGCCCTCTTCTACGGCATCCTGCAAGTAGGACGCAACTGGCTCGGCCCCTTCACTCCGCATGTCGAGATCAGCCGCCGCATCGGCGCCCTTCCGGTCTATGCCGGATACTCGCTGCTGCGCATCGCGCTCGCCTACGTGCTGAGCCTGCTCTTCGCGGTCACCTACGGATATATCGCCGCCTATCGCCCGCGCGCAGAGCGCTTCATGATTCCGCTGCTCGACGTTCTGCAATCCATCCCCGTATTGAGTTTTCTCCCAGGCGTGATGCTGGCCATGGCCGCGCTCTTTCCGGGACGTCAATTGGGCGTCGAACTAGGCGCGGTCCTGCTCATTTTTACCGGGCAAGTCTGGAACATGGCCTTCAGTTTTTATGCGTCGCTGAAAAGCATTCCGCGCGAGATGCGCGAGGCGGCGACGATCTACCGTTTCAACTGGTGGCAACGCTTCCTTCAGATCGAGTTGCCGTTCGCGACCATTGGGCTAGTCTGGAATTCCATGATGTCGGTCGCAGGGGCATGGTTCTTCCTGATGGCCTGCGAGCAATTTGGCGACTTCCGCCTGCCCGGCCTGGGCTCTTATCTGCAAGCCGCTGCGGATAACGGCGACACGAGCTCCATTCTTCTGGGCATTCTCACCATGGTGGCGGTGATTGTGCTTATCGACCAGTTCATCTGGCGTCCCGTGATTGCATGGGCGGAGAAGTTCAAGATGGAGCAAGTCGAAAGCGCGACCGCCCCAACTTCCTGGGTGCTCGATTTGCTCCAGCGTTCCCGCGGCGTCGCGCTCTTCCGCAAGCGGGCGACTCGTCCCCTTCGCGAACAGATGATTCACTACTTTGCGCCCAGGCACCAGGTGCGCGCCGAATCGGCAGGTGAGAACAGAGCTGTTTTATTGCTCTGGCGAGTCGCCGGAATCGCAATCCTCGGGGCGATCGGCTACGCCGTCGTGCGTGTTGTCATAATTTTGACCGGACTGCGCGGCTCGGAAGTCCACCAGATCGGCTTAGGCCTTGCTGCAACCTTCCTGCGCGTGAATGTCACACTGATTCTCGGCGCCCTCTGGACCATCCCCGCCGGTGTCGCCATCGGATTCAATCCGCGCCTGGCGCGCATCGCTCAGCCGCTCGCGCAGATTGCCGCCTCAGTTCCGGCCACGGCGTTGTTTCCGGTTGTGTTGCTGCTCTTGATTCGCATGGGCGGAGGTTTGGGGGTGGGCTCGATCGTTCTCCTGCTGCTCGGCACGCAGTGGTACATTCTGTTCAACGTGATCGCCGGTGCGATCGCGATTCCCACCGACCTGAAAGAAGCCGCCAACGTTTTCGGCATCCGCGGCTGGGAGCGTTGGCGAAAACTGATCCTGCCCGGAATCTTTCCTTTTCTCGTTACCGGGATGATTACTGCCTCCGGCGGCGCCTGGAACGCCAGCATCGTTGCCGAATATTTCCACTTCAAAGGCCAGACCTATTCCACTGTGGGCGTCGGCGCCATGATTTCCGCGGCCACCGATGCCAGGAATTTCAATCTCCTTCTCGCCAGCACGATTGCCCTGGCCGCCGTCGTAGTTACCACTAACCGCCTGGTCTGGCGGCGTCTCTATCGTCTCGCTGAAACGCGCTTCAAGCTTGAGGCCTGAGCTCTCAGTTCCCAGTTCCCAGTTCTCAGTCACCTCCACTCTTTCTGAGAACCGAGTACCGTTACTGGGGGTTACTAAAAGAGTACTTATTCACGAACCGTTCACCGTCTCTTCATGAACGTGCAAACAAGGCAAGGCAAGAATCAACCATGCCTGAATTGCCGATCGCTGAGGAAGAGCGCGAAGAGCGCGGTGTGCTGACCGAACCGCCGCTTCTGGCGGGGCTTCCCGGATTCGCCGGGAAATTCATTCCCATGGAGCAGGCGCGCGAACTGTATCAGCGCGTGCGCTTGGCGCCGCAGGGCTTTCGATTGGAAGCACTGCTGGCGGAAATGAAGATAAAGCTCGACGTCCAAGCCACCGACCTCGATCGCATTCCGGTTAAAGGCCCGCTGGTCGCCGTGGCCAACCATCCTTTTGGCGTGCTCGACGGCGCGGCTCTGGCGGTGCTTCTGTTGCGCGTGCGTCCCGACGTCAAAATACTGACCAACTCGCTGCTGGATGGTATCCCCGATCTGCACGAGCATTGCATCTTCGTGGATCCATTTCGCACCCCGTTTTCGGCGGATAAGAATGTGAAACCCCTGAAGCAGGCGATGGAATGGCTGCGCCAAGGCGGCACGCTTGCCGTGTTTCCTGCCGGCGAAGTTTCGCAATGGAACGTGCGCGAGGCGCAAGTCACCGATCCTGCCTGGAACACCGTGGCCGCGCGCCTGGTGCGCAAGGCTGGAGCCAGCGCGCTCCCAGTATACTTCTGCGGCCGTAACAGCGTGACCTTCCAGTTGCTCGGTTTGATCCATCCGCGGCTCCGGACGCTTTTTCTGCTGCAGGAATTTCTGCAGCAACGCGAGAAGGACGTGCGGGTTCGCATCGGCAAGGCGATTCCGTCTGAGCTGATCGCCAACCTTGATAGCGATGAGGAAGCTACCGAGTATCTTCGCCTGCGAACTTATTTGCTGTCGTATCGGGGTAAGAATCCGATCTCGCTGCCTGCTAAGATGCGTGCTGCGCTGCCGCGCAAGCCGCAGGAGCCGATTGCTTCCGAGGTTCCATCGCGATTCGTCGTCAACGATATCGCCGCGCTACCTGTCGAGCGCTTGCTCGTCGAAAACGCGGATTTCGCCGTGTATGCTGCGCGCGCTTCTGAACTGCCTCACCTGCTCGATGAGCTTGGACGCCTGCGCGAAATCACTTTCCGCGCCGCCGGTGAAGGCACCGGACGCAGCGCCGACCTCGATCATTTCGACGCCTATTACTGGCATCTGCTGTTGTGGAACAAGGGGAAACAGGAATTGGCCGGTGCTTACCGTGTTGGCAACACCGACGAGATCATTCGCAGCCACGGCATCAAGGGCCTGTACACGAACACCGTGTTCCGCTATGACGAACAACTGTTCTTGAAGATTGGTTCCGCGCTGGAACTGGGTCGCTCGTTTGTCCGTCCCGAATATCAGCGTCAGTACGCTCCGCTGCTTCTGTTGTGGAAGGGGATCGCGCGTTTTGTGGCCGCCCGCCCCGAGACTCCAGTGCTGTTCGGAGCGGTCAGCATCAGCAACGAGTACAGCAGTTTGTCGCGAGAGATGATCGTCCGCTATTTTGAGCAGCGCAGTGTTAAAGACGAAGACGGGCGCGATTTTGCCGGCCTCGTCCAAGCGCGCACTCCCTTCCGCGCGCCCAGGCTCCGCCGCTGGGACTGCGGCGCTATCTGCAGCGCGCTGCGCGATCTCGACGAGCTTGCCGAGCCGATCTCCGATGTGGAAGAAGACGGCAAAGGGCTGCCCATCCTGCTCCGGCAGTACGCCAAGGTGGGAGGCAGGCTGGTGGGCTTCAATCTCGACCGCAAATTCTCCGACGTGGTCGATGGCCTGATGATCGTCGACTTGCGCCAGACCGATCCCTCGGTCCTCGATCGCTATATGGGAAGGGAAGGCTATGCCGGATTTCGCCAGTTCCACCAACTCGATTAGCTTTGTCAGTGGAGAGCCGGGCGTCTTCGCCCGGCCAGCAGCCCAGTGGACCGGCGCGAGCCTGTCCTGAGCTTGCCGAAGGGACGCCCGTCGCTCCATTGAGAACGCCCACTTGATTGCCGGGTAGTGGCTCAGTTTCGCGATGCAGGCGACAAGACGCAGAACCACCAAGGACACGAAGTATCACTAAGGCCTTCGGTC
>PMMJ01000139.1 GCA_003162255.1 Acidobacteriaceae bacterium
TGCCCCGGCACCGTCCGCCGCCCGATCTCCACCGCCATGATCGGCGCAACGCCTTTAAGAAAGGCAATCATGGTCACCCGTAACACCAGCAGGAACGCGTGCTCTTCGTCCACTGTCTTGCCCATGCGCGCCGCCAGCGGTCCCACTAGTCCATAGCACAGGAGAATCCCCAGAAAAGTCCCCACCAATGCCGCTGCTACTTTTTTCCCAATTTCTTCCGGAGGTCCGCCNNAATGCCCAGTCCCGGCAGCGAGTCCGCCATCGTGGCCAACGACGTCACCGGTTCGCTCGCCTCGTGGTGATGGACTTCCATGTCCGCCTCCAGCATCTGGTCCAGATCGAATACTTCCACCCCGCCGCTCACGGCCATTCGCATCGTGTCGCAGACGAACGCCACGGCATGGTGGTTCTTCGCGAAATCTTCATACTTCAAGAACAGCGGGCTCTTGTCCGGTTCCTCGATGTCCGTCTCCAGCGCCACCAGACCTTCCTTGCGCGCCTTTTGCAGCAGTTCATACATCATCTTCAAGGAATCGATGTAGCGCTGCGTGGTGTACTTCGACGACGCAAATGCCCCCATAAGCCCGCTGATCATCTCTTTCAGCGTGTGGACAGGATTCGAGATCAGCACCGTGCCCACNNCACCGCCGCCCCACCGATGATGAGCAGCTCCGCCGGTTGCATCAGCACCAGCATGTTGCCGTGCTCCATCAGGTAGGCGGCCACGATGCAGCCGAACACCACCACGATCCCAATGATCGCAAACATCGAGCATCATCCTCGCAAGCGTCCAGAAACGTTCGCAGCCGCTACCGCCCTCGCTATCCCTTTCGAGTGCGAAGGCTTCATCTCTCGCAAAAGCGATTCCAGGTCACTGCCCGAGGTGGCCACCGTGTAGGCGACCTCGGCGTCAACCATGAACGGGTCGCCCCACCACAAAACCTCCGAGTGGCTCAGCAGGTTCAATAGAATCTCAGCTGTCGTGGCCACCATGACCGGACTTGCCGAGGGCAGCACCACCAGAAACTCGTTCTCGCCCCAGCAGCCCAGAAAGTTCTCCGCATCCAGACTGTTGCGCAATGTCTGCGCTGCGGTGCGAAGAAAGGGAACAACCGACTGGGGACCGTGTTTCAATCGAAACTCCTCCAGCCCCCGCACCCGTATCCGCAACAACCCGAAACCGATATGCGATTCCTCCATGCCCGCCATGCATTCGTTCATCACGGCCCGCGTCAAGCGGCGCGAAGGAACTCCCGTGGTTGCGTCCAGGCATCCATACATCGGCGGCCCGGACGATTCCTCGCGATAAAAAAATGCCTCCTCGAACAAAACCGTCGCGCCCCCGATCGCGTCGCCGTATTCCAGAATCGGCCGCGTGCAGATCCTCACCGCCGTGCGATGCCCGTTCTTGTGCAGGTAGAAAGCCGTGCATCGCTGTGGCTTCCGCTGGCGGATGGTCATCATCACCGGGCAGCGTTCCCCACTCAAGCTGTTGCCCCGCCGGTCGCAGGCCTGCACTGCATCTTCCAGGAGATGTCCCACCACATCCTGCCCCAGATGCCCGGTGAGGTGCTCCGCGCCCCGGTTCCAGAAGCGAATCAGCCCATCCCGGTCCACGATGTAAATCCCCACCGGCAGCTCTTCCACCAAATGCCGGAACAGCTTCGGGTTATCGAAAAAGTCGGAAGACATGGCTGGACACGCCACCTTCTAGTTTTATCGGCAGTCAAATCAGTGAACTTCAGAAGACAGAAGGACAGCAAGGCCGTACGCATCGAGCGTCGCACCTGCCCGTCGCACCTCTTCGTGGGTTAGCCACCGTATGAAAAGCCAGCTTTTCTCTGTGGAATGGGTACGATGTCAGATACCCGAGCGTCTAACCAGAAGTGGTTCGAATGCAACTCGGACAGGGCGTATCGTTCTAAGCCGCGTTAAGCGCGGCGATTTGCTGGTCGAATTCGACCGGCAAGCGCAAATTCGCAACTCTCTCGACCAACAGGCGGAGTACGACAAACTGGTGAGCCAGGTTGCCGAGGAGCAAGCGAAGGAGGACGAGGCGCGCGCCAAGAACGAAACCGAACTTCACCGTGGGTGGAATGGTGGCCAGGAATTTCTGGGATGCCGAGCCGGGCGGGCACTTTGAGGTTACGGTTCAGGTGCCAGGCTCCGACCCGCGCCTTCGCGCCGGGTTTACGACAGCAAACGCGTTGTGTATGTCAGGAATGGAAGCGGCTTTGAAGCTCGCGCGGTCAAGGTCGCGGCCGAGACGGAGAGTCGCACAGCGATCGATGATTCGAGTGCCGGCTTGACGGCCGATGATCTGAGCCGATGAGCATGGTCTGGCTCTGAAGACGTACCGCAGTGCGCCCGGAATGGTGGGACTATGCCTTTGACTGGTTCCCCCAAAACTGCTCCCTTTTGACCAGTTTTTGCCCAGGCTGTTTCCCTATCATGGTGCTCTGGCAGCCTTGGAGGCACTCATGGAAAACCTCACTGATTTGATGCAAAGGCTACTTGAAATCCAAAGTGGCGGAAGACAGAGAAGCCCAGAGCTGATCGCGGAAGACGAGCGGTTGATGAATGGTCTGCGGGAGAGAGTTTTGGCAGGGGGGCCCTCACAAAAAGTCAAGCCGCCATCAGGCTTCGTGGCCGGATAAAGCGGCTGTCATCGTGGTGGAGAAGCCGGCTGGATTTGCCTGCGCTGCGTCTCCAAATTAACCGTCGCGAAATTAACCGTCGCGAACAAACAGCGAAGGACTACGCCGGCGAGCGCCCCAGGATGTATAATTCGAACGGAACACGAACGCCAGTGGTTGGGTCACTCGGTTCAAGAGCTGTACGGGTGGTGTTCCAGTTTCTCGAAGCCCTGCGCCTGCGAGGGCTTTTCATTTTAGAGTGTCGTTGTTAGCGCATCGTTTTATCGCACTATCCGGCGCGGTAGCCAAGTGGTAAGGCNNTTCGCTCAGGACAGGCTCGCGAGACGCACGTCGCTCCAGCCGATGCCTACTTAATGTCCTTCATTGCCAGCAGCGAGCCATAGTCGCGGCCGGAGGGCTCGACGGCTCGCGCTACCACGCCGGCAAAGGCTTCGCGAAATTCGGGAAACCTCGCCACCAGCGCCTTAATCACCGACATATTTTCCTGAAACGTCTGCGCGCTATTCGATACATCGGCGGCCTCGTACTTTACGATCACGTCGAGATCGTTGGCCACGGCCAGCGGAGAGATTTCGGTCAAATGATAGACCTTGCCGCCGGCGCTCATATCCACGGTCTTTCCATTCGCGGGCACATCGGAGGGTTGCGTTGCCTGGGTCTCGTCGTAGAGTTTGTCGGTGGCGAGCGTGCTCATGACGTCAACCGGAGCGGCCAGGAAGATCGCCTCACGGTAATACAACCAGGCGTTGTGATTCTTCGATTTAGCTTTGAAATCGCGGGCGCGCTGCGTAAACCATGCGGCATCGTGTCCTGCCGCCTGCGAGGA